>NZ_JBAXIM010000009.1:0-29768 GCF_037138395.1 Phenylobacterium sp. | reverse complement strand
ACCGTTCTGCACGGCCGGGGAGAGGCGGACCTGCTCAATCACGAGGCCGACGCCGTTCACCGAGACTCCGGCGGCGGCGTAGAGGGCTGCGGTCTTCGGCCACAGGCGGACAATGGGATTGCGGAACAGGGCGACGCCGACGGCGATCAGGGCCAGCACCGCCGCCAGGCCCGCCCAGACCAGCCCGGACGACAGCCCGGACTTGCCCTTACCCTTGCCCTTGCGGCCAGAAACCGGGGGCGGAATCATGGGCTCCAGGTCCGCGAGGGCGTCAGGCGCCGACGGCTCCGGTTCAGGAATGAGGACTGCGGGCGCTTCCGGGTCCTTGGCCGCCGCCAGCGGCGGGGGCGCCTCTTCCCAGGGCTCGGGCTCGCCATCCGCACGGCGGGCCGTCCACTTGTTGGCGCAGGCGACACAGCGGACCGTCCGTCCGCCGGTGGGAATCTTGGCGGCACCGACGGCGTACCGTGCAGAGCATCTCGGACAGGTCAGGATCATGGTTTGCGGCGCCAGACCATCGTCTTACACCCCCTCGGGGCCTCTTGTTTCGGACTTACGCCAGCAAGGTTAACAGATCACAGCGACCGATCCGAGCCCGATGCGCAGACCCTCGGATGCTCGGGATGCACGACAGGGAAGGGTCTGTGCTAGACTCGTCTTTGTCATCTTCCCCAGCCCAGCGGCAACGCCTTGTCTGACCCCGCGCCTCCGCCATCCCCGCCGATCGCCCTGCGGCTGACTGGGCTGTCCGCCCCACGGCGCGCGGGAACCGATGGGCTGGAAGGCGTGGACCTCGAAGTCCCTGAAGGCGGGTTCCTGCTTGTGCACGGCGAGGCCGGCGCAGGAAAGACCCTGCTCATGGCCATGGCTGGCCTCGCCCTGCGGCCCGGTGCCGGAAGACTGCAGCTGTTCGGGCTGGATCCCTGGGGCGCGTCGCGACAGGGCCGGGCCCGCCTTCGCCGACGCCTGGGACTGGTCTTCCAGGACCTCAGTCTCATCGACGACATGACCGTGGCGGAGAATGCCGCCCTGCCCATGCGGATCGCCGGCATCCGGCCGGAGGTCCTGCGCCGCGACGTGGGCGAGCTCCTGACCTGGATGGGACTGGCCGGGAAGGCTGCGGCGCGGCCAGGTGACCTCAACCACGACGAACGCCAGAGACTGGCCGTCGCCCGCGCCGTCGCCGGGCGGCCCGAGATCCTTCTTGCGGACGAGCCGGTTGGCTGGATGGGGCCCGAGGCTGCGGCCCGGGTGCTCAGGCTGCTGCTCCAGCTCAACCGCCAGGGCATGACGCTGGTGATGGCAAGCCGAAATCCCGACCTCGCGCCAGCGCCCCAGAAGCTCGAACTGGTCCGGGGACGTCCCCGACCGGAGGCGCAGGCATGAGGCTTCGACTGCCGCAGGGCTTCGCCACCGTCTTGATCACGGCGGCGCTGGCGGCGCTTGCGGGCCTTTGCGCCCTTGGCGGCGCCACCGTTCTTGAGCGCACCGGAGGTTGGCGCACGCGACTCGCCGGCGAGATGACCGTCGCGATCCGGCCGGCGCCTGCCGGAACCTCCGACGCCGAGGTCACCCGGGCCGCTGAGATCCTCGCCGGGACCCGGGGGGTAGCCGAGGTTCGGGTCCTGGATCGAAGCCGCGTCGCCGGCCTGCTCGCACCCTGGACAGCCGGTGCCCGCGGACCCGACCTTGCCGTCCTGCCGCGGCTGATCGCAGTCGACCTGGACGGACGCGCGCCTGCCCAGCGGCAAGGGCTTGCGGATGCGCTGAGCGCCGCGGGGATCGGTGCCATCGTCGACGACCACCAGGGCTGGCGCAGGGCCGCCCTCGACCTGCGCAGGCAGGCCGCTGCACCCCTGCTCGGCGGGCTCGCCGCCTGCCTGGCGGGACTGGCGGCGGCGGGAAGCCTCGCCGTCGGCCGGGAGGCCGAACGCCGCCAACAGGCGCTTCGCACGCGCCTGCGCCTCGGGGAGTCGCCGGGCGATTGCGCCCGGGGCCTCGTCCTCTCCTGCCTCCCTGAACTTGGCCTGGGGGCTCTAGCGGGGGGGGTGATCGCCGCCGCCCTTAGCCTGGCGTCCGGACTTGCGGTCCCCGGCGCGAGTGCCGCGACCTTCGCGCAGCCGGCGGTTATCCTCGCGGCGGCGAGCGCCCTCTGCGCCCTCGTCGCCGGCGCCTTCGCTCTGGTCACCGCCCACAGGCGGACCCGGGACATGGAGCCATGAGAACCCTTGCCGCGCTCCTGGTCATCGGGCTCATCTGGGTTTCAGGCCTCATGGCCTTTGCCGACCGGATCAGTCGCCTGACCCCAGCCCCCCTGCCACAGGCCGCAGAAGGGGTCGTCGTCCTGACCGGGGCGGGTTCGAATGCGCGCCTTGATACCGGCATGGCGGTCCTTGAGGCTGGTCTGGCCAAGCGGCTCCTTGTCTCAGGGGTCAACCGCGAGGCGAGTCGTGAGGATATCCGGCTGGTCAGCAAGGCGGCGAAGCGGCTCTATGACTGCTGCGTGGACCTGGGATTCACCGCCGCCAATACCCTCGGCAATGCCCGTGAGACCGCCGAATGGGCCCGGGCCATGCGGTTCCGGAGCCTGATCATCGTGACCGCCGACTATCACATGCCCAGGGCCATGCTGGAGCTGAAGTCCGCCCTTCCGGGGGTGAGTCTCCAGCCCTATGCGGCCGCAACGCCAGTGGTCGAGGCCCGGCGCTGGTGGCGCACCCGGAGCGGGGCGCGGTTGATGATCTGGGAGTACTCGAAGTACATGACGGTCCTGGGCCGTGAGACGGTCCGCCGCCTCGGTCCACGGGCCGACGACACCCGTAAGGACGCACCTTGATCCTGATCCGCTCACTGGTCTTCACCGCCGTCTTTTACGTCTGGTCCGCGATCTCTGCGATCGCCATGGTCCCCCTTCTTGTCGCGCCACGCCGTTGGCTGCTCGCCGCCCTGCGGCTCTGGAGCCTGTCCTTGATCCTGCTCCTCCGCGTGATCTGCGGGATCCGGGTCGAGATCCGCGGACGGGAATACGCCCCCGACGGGGACGCCCTGATCGCCTCCAAGCACCAGACCATGTTCGACGGCTTCGTCCAGTTCAGTGCCCTGAAGGGGGCCCTCTTCGTCTTCAAGAAGGAACTGACGGCCGTCCCGATCTTTGGCTGGATCGCGCTCAAGCTCGGCTCGATCGTGGTGGATCGGGCCGGACACGCCGCAGCCCTCAGGGACATGATCCGGCGGGCGCAGGAACAGTTCCGCCTGGAGGACCGGCAACTGGTCATCTTCCCGGAGGGCACACGCAAGGCCCCCGGCGCGGAGCCTGACTACAAGCCGGGCGTCGCCGCCCTCTACCGCGAGCTCGGCGTAACGGTTCACCCGATGGCCACCAATGCAGGGGTGCACTGGCCCGCACATGGATTCCTGCTGCGTCCGGGGGTGATCGTCTATGAGTTCCTCGAACCCATCCCGCCCGGCTTGAAGCGAGGCGAGTTCATGCGCCAGCTCCAGGACAGCATCGAGACCGCCTCCAACCGCCTGCTGGCCGAAGGACTCTAGCCAGTCTCGAGGTCGACGACCCGCTGCAGGAGCCGCTCCATGCCCAGGTCCCGCACGCCGGCCTCACGCAGATGCGCCACAAGGTCCCGGAGATAGTCGACATTCGGGCCCGAAAGGCCCCGAGCCCCGGCGATCCGTCTTGCCTGTTCGTCCTCGGTGAGGTCGCCTGCCCACTGCGGGTGTCCGGTGTCGGACAGATAGGTCAGGCAGTTGGCCCTTTGGCCCCCGTCCAGCCGAACCCGGACCCGGCTTTCGATGTAGGTCTCGGTGGGCTGCTCGCGCTCGCTCAGGTAGTCGGCGACCTCGCGCCATCGCTCGGCGGCCACCCGGTAGGCCACCCCCCGAACAGAGCCGCCACGCACCAGGCCCAGGACCAGGCCGGGTCTTTCCGGGGTTCCCCGATGGTGAACCGAATAGATGCAGAAGGCCCGGCGACGTCCGTATAGGATGGCGGGGCGCTTCTCGACCCAATCGAAACCCGGTCGCCACATCAGTGACCCGTAGCCGAAGACCCAGTCCCCTTCAGCCGCTTCAGACCGCATGTCCGCCTCCCGAACCGACCCCTCCATGCCCGACCCCGGGCCACCGCGCAAACTCCGCTGGGCGGGCTTGTGGGCCCCCTTCCTCATCGCCGGCCTGCTCGTCGCAGGCTGGAGCGCAGGATGGGTCTATGCCGCCCGACAGGTCGAGGCCGGCCTGGAGCGGGGAGTCGCCGACCTCAGGGCGTCGGGGACCAAGGTCGCCTGGTCGTCGAAACGGCTCTCGGGCTATCCCTTCCGCCTCAACCTGGCCCTTTCCAACCTCAGGGTCGCAGGCGGAGGCTGGGTCGTAGAGGCACCGGACCTCGAGGCGCAGGCCTTCCTGCACGCACCGCGGAACTGGCTTGTAGCGACTCCCTCCGGCCTGGTGGTGACACGTCCAGACGGTGGCGGCCTGGAGGTCAGGGGCCGCCGGATTCTGGCGAGCTTCGCCCTGGCCGCGGAGGGGATGCCGAGAGTCTCCATCGAAGGCCTCGGCCTGACCTTCCGGCCCGCGCCCGGCGCCCGTCCCTTCGCCCTGGCGGGAGCCGAGCGGCTGGAACTCCACCTCCGTCCGGGCCCTGATGACAAGGCTGCAGTCTTCCTGCGACTTGAGGGCGGTGCCCCTGAACCCGGCCGGCTGCTCGCGGACCTTGGCGGCGGCGCTCCCGTCTCCGGCCAGCTGGAGGCCATCGCGGACCGGGCCTCGATGCTGGGACAGCCCACCCCCCTTCGGGCCTGGAGCGCTGCGGGCGGGCGGCTGGAACTCCGCCAGGCAGGACTGACGACCGGGGAGACCCGGCTGTCGGTCGCCTCGCCGGGCCTTGGTGCCAGCCCGGACGGGCAGCTGACGGGCCCGCTCACCCTTCGCACGTCGGGGCCACCCGAGGTCCTGCGGGTCCTGCTCAAGCACGGGGTGATCTCTCCGGGCGAGGCCGCCGGCGGACTGGCCGCCGCCGTACTCGGCCGCCAGAGCGCTGACGACACCCGGATCGACGTGGAACTCTCCGCCGGAAGGGCGCGATGGGTCCGGCCCCGCTGAGCGCTTACATCTAGGCCGCGCGCCGGGCGGCCGGAGCCGGATTGGTGAAGGTCATGGCGCCGTCCTCCAGCCGCGCAAAGCGCAGGTCGGCCATGTCCAGGGCGTAGTTCTGGTGCAGCCGCCAGGGTGCCGCCGTTCCCTGGCGGGGGAAGAGATCGATCGACCTCTGGACATAGCCAGAGCTGAAATCCAGCCAGGGCGCCGTTTCCTGGGGCGGCCCCTTGAGGATCGGGGTGCACTGGCGAAGGCCCTTGCGGCGCATATGATTCAGGAGGCGGCAGACGTACTCGCACGTCAGGTCGCACTTCAGGGTCCAGGAGGCGTTCGTATAGCCGAAGGCGGACGCCAGATTAGGTACCCCCGAATACATCATGCCCTTGTAGCTCAGGGTCTCTGAAGGCCGCACGGCCTCACCGTCGACCGACAGGGCGATGCCGTTCATCGCCTCGAGTTTCAGGCCCGTCGCAGTGACGACGATGTCGGCCTCGATTTCCGCGCCCGACTTCAGCCGAAGGCTCGTCGCGGTGAAGGTCTCGACCTCATCCGTGACCACCGAGGCCTGGCCGGACTTCAGTGACTCGAAGAAATCCCCATCCGGGGCGAGGCACAGCCGCTGGTCCCAGGGATTGTAGCGCGGGGAGAAGTGGGTCTCGACGTCGAAGTCCGGGCCAAGGGACTGGCGGGTCTGGTCGATGATCGCCTTGCGGACCTGCTCGGGCCGGCGGCGCGCCATGCGATAGAACAGCATGCCCATCAGGACGTTGCGCCACCGGATCAGGCCGTAGGACAGGCGCTCGGGCAGGGCCCGGCGGAGGCGCAGGGCGAAGGCGTCCTGGCCCGGCCGCCCGACGATGTAGGTCGGCGAACGCTGCAGCATTGTCACGTGGCCTGCGGTGCGGGCCATTTCGGGCACAATCGTCACCGCCGTGGCGCCGGACCCGATCACCACGACGCGCTTGCCTGCGTAGTCGAGGTCCTCTGGCCAGGCCTGGGGATGGATGATCCGGCCCCCGAACTGGTCCATGCCGGCGAAGTCGGGGGTGTAGCCCCCCGCATAGGAATAGTAACCGCCGCAAAGGAAGAGGAAGTTGCAGGTGAAGGTGGTGGGACCCGTCGGGGACTGGGCCGTCACCGTCCAGGCGGCGTCCTCAGTCGACCAGGCGGCGGCGCTCACCTTGTGACCGAACCGGATGTGGGGCTCGATCCCCTCCTCCCGGGCGGTGTCGCGGACGTAATCGAGGATCGAGGGCCCGTCGGCAATGGCCCGGTCGCCGGTCCAGGGCCGGAAGGCATAGCCCAGGGTGTACATATCGGAGTCCGACCGGATACCGGGGTAGCGGAAGAGGTCCCAGGTGCCGCCGATCGCCTCACGGCCCTCGAGCAGAACGAAGCTGCGGTCGGGACAGGTGGTCTTGAGGTGCCGGGCCGCGCCGATCCCTGAAAGGCCCGCGCCTATGATCACGACGTCGAAATGCGACATCACTTGTTGTTCAGACATTCAGACCCCTTGTCGCTTTGGCGGATCACATGACGGTTCCCGGTCGCCGTAGCAAGACGCCTCTGCGGCTTGCCCCGCTCCGGCGTGGGGCCTAGCCTCGACCCTGATCCCCGGGAGCCCCCATGCTGCGACGCCTGCTTCTGACCCTCGCCCTGATCCTGGCCCTTCCCGCCGCCGCCCAGGCGGCCTCGGCGACGCCCTCGAAGGAGATGCTGGGCTGGCGGGAAACCGCCCGGCGGGTCAGCATCGTCAGGGATGACTGGGGCATCGCCCACATCCGGGGCCGGACGGACGCCGACGCCGTCTTCGGCATGATCTACGCCCAGGCCGAGGACGACTTCCCGCGCATTGAGACCAACTACCTGACGGCCATGGGACGCCTGTCCGAGGCCGAGGGGGAGCGGGCCCTCATGCAGGACCTCCGCGCACGCCTCTACACCGACCCCGAAACCCTCAAGGCCCTCTATGGAAAGAGCCCGTCCTGGCTGCGCAAGCTCATGGATGCCTGGGCGGATGGCCTGAACTACTACCTGGCCATGCATCCCCAGACCCACCCCCGGGTGCTGAAACGATTTGAGCCCTGGATGGCCCTCAGCTTCTCGGAGGGCAGCATCGGGGGCGACATCGAACGCATCTCCCTGGACGGCCTGTCGGACCTGTACTCCGACCGGCCCCGGGTCCTGGCCAGCGCCGCGCCGGCCGGGCTCGAGGAGCCGCGCGGCTCCAATGGCATCGCCATCGGCCCCACCCGCGCCTGGGGCGGCAGGCCCCTCCTGCTGATCAACCCTCACACCAGCTTCTATTTCCGGGCCGAGCAGCAGGTGACCTCAGATGCCGGGCTCAATGTCTATGGCGCGGCGACCTGGGGACAGTTCTTCATCTACCAGGGCTTCAACCCCCGGGCTGGCTGGATGCACACTTCCAGTGGCGTGGACTCCGTCGATGAGTTTGCGGTGCAGGTCTTCGACCGGGGCGGCAAGCTGACCTATCGCTACGGTGCCGAAGAGCGTCCGATCGTCACGCGGCAGATCGCCATTCCCTGGCGGACTCCCCAAGGCGCCTTGGTGCAGAGCACCTTCCGGGTCCACTTCACCCACCAGGGGCCGGTCGTCCGGAAAGCAGGGGACCGGTGGATCGCCTTCGCCATGATGAACCGGCCTGTCGAGGCGCTCAGCCAGTCCTTCCTCCGGACCCGGGCCCGCAACTTCGACGCGTTCATGAAGGCCGCGGCCCTGGCCGGGAATTCCTCGAACAACACCCTCTTCGCCGACGCGGACGGGGTGATCGCTTACCTGCACCCCCAGTTCGTGCCGCGACGGGACGACCGCTTCGACTATACCCGGCCCGTGGATGGGTCGGACCCTGCCACCGACTGGAAGGGCCTGCACGCCCTGTCCGAGCTGCCCAGCGTGCGCTCGCCCAAGACCGGTTGGGTCTACAACACCAATGACTGGCCCTGGACGGCGGCGGGTCCTGACAGTCCCCGGCGGGACAGGTTCCCGCGCTACATGGACACGGTCGGGCCCAACCCGCGCGGCGTGAACGCCGTGCAGCTGCTGGAGAACGGTCAGACCTTCACCCTCGACACCCTGGTCCAGGGCGCCTTCAACACCGCCCTGCCGGCCTTCGACCAGCTCCTGCCCGGCCTCGTCGCCGCCTGGGACTCCAGCCCCGGTGCCGACCCCCTTCGCCTGAAGCTGGCCGACGATATCCGACTGCTGCGGGGCTGGAACCGGCGCTGGTCCGGCCAGTCCGAGGCCCTGACCCTGGCGGTCTATTGGGGTGACCTCCTCTGGCCGGAAGCCGAGGCCCTGGCGCGGGCCGAGGGGGTCACAGTCTGGGAGGCCCTGGCCAGCCGCGTGTCGCCCCGGCGCAAGCTGGAGGCCCTGGCCCAGGCCTCCGACCGCCTGCAGGCGGACTTTGGGGCCCGGCGGGTCCCCTGGGGCGAGGTCAACCGTTTCCAACGGCGGACCGGCGACATCCAGCAGGCCCTCAGCGACGCAGCGCCCAGCCTCCCGGCCCCCTTCCCCTCCGCCCGGTGGGGTGCCCTGGCCTCCTTCGGTGCCCGCCGGCCCGAGGGGCAGAAAAAGCTCTACGGTTCCAGCGGTAACAGCTTCGTGGCGGTTGTGGAGTTTGGCCCCCGGGTCCGGGCAAGGGCGGTCACAGCGGGCGGTGCCTCCAGCTCGCCCCTGTCCCGGCATTTCACCGACCAGGCGCCAAGATACCTGAGCGGGAATCTCCGGCCGGTCTACTTCTGGCCCGACGAGATCAAGGGCCATGTGGAGCGCACCTACCGTCCAGGGCAGTAGCCGGCATAGTTGCGCCTTCGGGCGCAATGGCCTATCGCCCAAGCCTCCAGAGCCCGGGACCGCCATGGACGCTTCAGACCCCCAGCCGACCGCACGCACCCTCGAGGCCGTGCGCGCGCGCCTGGATGTCGTCGACCGACGCCTGCTGGAGCTGATCGACGAACGCGCCGCCCTCGCCGGCGAAGTGGCCGCCGCCAAGGTTGCTGCGGGGGAATCCGGCCGGTTTGCCCTGCGTCCGATGCGGGAAGCCGAGGTCCTTCGCAATCTCCTCGCCCGTCCGCGCAAGGCCGCGACGC
Organism: Phenylobacterium sp.; assembly: GCF_037138395.1. GTDB lineage: Bacteria > Pseudomonadota > Alphaproteobacteria > Caulobacterales > Caulobacteraceae > Phenylobacterium. Next base: position 20,556 of record NZ_JBAXIM010000009.1, on the reverse strand, counting down.
CCGGCCTGGTCGTCCGGATCTGGCGCGAGCTCATGAGCGACAGCCTGTCCCGCCAGGGCCCCTACCACCTGTCAGTCTTCGGCGGTGGGCAGGCTTCCGTGGTCCGCGAGGCTGCCCGGATGCGCTTCGGCGCCGCCGCGCCCTTGGCCGAGGTCGGTCGCCCCGAGGAGGCCATTGCCGCAGCGCGCACCCCCGGCGGGGTCGCGGTCCTGGCCCTGGACTCCCGGACGCCCTGGTGGGGGCGCCTGCTGGCAGATCCCACCCTGCGGGTCTTTGCCGCCCTGCCCTGCCTGACCGCCTGGGGACGCCCCGCCGCCCTGGCCGCCGCCCAGGTCGAGATCGGACCGACGGGGGGCGATCGCACCTACTGGGTCACCGACGCCCCCGGACCTCCCGGCCGCCTCGTGGAGACCCTGAGCAAGGACGGGGTGGCGGCAGAACTCCTGGCCGACGCCGGCGGCCTGCGGCTGTTTGAGCTGGTAGGCTACTACCAGTCCAGCGACGAACGCCTGGCCCGGGCGCCGGGCCGGCTCACTGGCGTGATCGGCGCCGCCTCCGCCCCCCTGGATACCTGAGGCCCTCATGTCCGACCGTCCCCAGCCCCAGCTCAAGCCCCAGCCAAAGCCCGGCATCCTCGATATCTCCCCCTACAAGCCCGGCAAGGCCGCCGTGGAGGGCGTGGCCCACCCGCTCAAGCTGTCGGCGAACGAGAACATCCTGGGCTCGAGCCCGGATGCCAAGGCGGCCTTCGTCTCGGCCATGGATGAACTGCACCTCTATCCGGACGGCCGCTGCAACGCCCTGCGCGAGGCGATCAGCGCCAGGTACGGCCTTGAACCCGAACGCCTGCTGTTCGGGTGCGGGTCGGACGAGATCTTCCAGCTGATCGGCCAGACCTTCATCCAGGCCGGCGACAACGCCGTCCAGGGCGAGCACGGCTTCGGCGCCTTCGCCATCGCTACCCGCGCCGCCGGCGGCGAGGTGCGCATGGCGACCGAGGTCAACCTGCGCATCGACGTCGATGAACTGCTTGCCTGCGTGGATGAGCGAACCCGGATCGTCTGGGTGGCCAACCCCGCCAATCCGACGGGCACCCTGGTGGGCGGCTCCGAGATCCGCCGCCTGCACGCCGCCCTGCCCGCCGGCGTCGTCCTGGTGCTGGACGGCGCCTATGCCGAGTTCGCCGACGACCCGGACTTCGAGGACGGGGTGGACCTGGTCCGCAACTTCTCCAACGTCATCATGACGCGGACCTTCTCCAAGCTGCACGGCCTGGCCGCCCTCAGGGTGGGCTGGGCCTACATGCCGCAGGACATGGCCGACGCCATCGACCGGATCCGCCTGCCCTTCAACGTCTCAATTCCCGCCCAGCGCGCCGCCATCGCCGCCCTGGCGGACGACGACTTCCAGGCGCGATCCCTGGAACTGGTGCAGACCTGGCGGCCCTGGCTATCGCAGCAACTGGGCGGGCTGGGGCTGGAGACAACGGCTTCCAGCGCTAACTTCGTCCTCGCCCGCTTCCCGAAGACGCCGGGCCGGACCGCCGCGGACGCCGACGCCTTCCTCTGCGCCCGGGGCCTGATCCCGAGGATGGTGGGCGGTTACGGCCTGCCCGACCACCTGCGCCTCACCATCGGGCTGGAAGAACACAACCGGGCGGTGGTGGACGCCCTGGCGGCCTTCATGGGGACCCGCCCTTGATCTATCCGAAGATGGCGGTGATCGGCTGCGGCCTGATCGGATCCTCAGTGATCCGCGCCGCCCGCGCAGCCGGTGTCGTGGGCTCCGTGGCTGTCGGCGAAGCCAGCCCGGCGCACCGGGCGCAGATCACCGCCCTGGGCTATGCCGACCTGGTCACCGACGACATGGCCGAGGCGGTGGCGGATGCCGACCTGGTGGTCTTCGCCGTGCCCGTCCTGGCCATGGGCCCTGCAGCTGTTACGTCGGCGGCGGCGCTGAAGCCGGGCGCCACGGTCACCGACGTCGGCTCGGTCAAGGTCAGCGTGGGCGACGCCCTGCGCGCCGCAGTCCCCGCGTCGGTCTACGTCATCCCTGGACACCCCATTGCGGGCTCCGAGCAGTCCGGCCCCGCCGCGGGCTTTGCCGAACTGTTCCAGGGCCGCTGGGTGATCCTGACCCCGCAGGCGGACGACCGGCCCGAGTATGCGGACGCCACCCGCCAGCTCTCGGATTTCTGGACCGCCCTTGGCGCCCAGGTGGATACCATGGACGCCGCCCATCATGACCTCGTCCTGGCGGTCACCAGCCACCTGCCCCACCTGATTGCCTACAACATCGTCGGCACCGCCGCCGACATGGAAGAGGTCACCCGGGCCGAGGTGATGAAGTACTCGGCCGGCGGCTTCCGGGACTTCACCCGGATCGCCGCCTCGGATCCCACCATGTGGCGGGACATCTTCCTGGCGAACAAGGACGCGGTGCTCGAGGTCCTGGGCCGTTTCACCGAGGACCTGCAAGCCCTCTCCAGATCCATCCGCTGGGGCGAGGGCGACAAGCTGTTCGAGCTTTTCTCCCGCACCCGCGACATCCGCCAGGGCATTGTCGCCGCAGGCCAGGACAGCGCAGAGCCGAACTTCGGCCGGGACCGCCCGGCCTCCGACGGCGCCCCGAAACCGTGAGCGGCTATGCCTGGCTGGCGGGGGCCATCGCCACGGAGATCGTCAGTACCAGCCTCCTGAAGCTGTCCGATGGGTTCACCCGGCTCGTGCCCGGGACCGCCGCCATCGCCTTCGTCGCAGCCTCCTTCTACTGCCTGGCCCAGGCGCAGAAGACGATTCCCCTCGGCATCGGCTATGCCATCTGGTCCGGGGTGGGCATCCTCGCCATCACCGCCATCGGCTGGATTGGCTTCCGTCAGAAGCTCGACCTTCCCGCCATGGTCGGGATGGCGCTGATCCTCGCCGGGGTGCTTATCATCCGCCTGTTCTCGCGCGCCGAAGCCTAGATCCTGTTCCGGTTCCGTTTCACGCCTCCCTGAGCTACTTCTGCGGGGTGAATCTCCCGCCCGCCCTCGTCGTCCTGCCCGGACCCAAGGCCGCCCTCGCCGGCGAGGGCCCGGCGCGCCTGCTCAGGCCGCCGGAGGCCCGCGACCTCTTTCGTTCACCGGAGGTCCTGGTGGCGCACGCGGCCCTGACCGCCCGCAGGCTGGGCCTGGATCCGCCGCCCCGGTCGGCCCGGATGTTCGACGTGCTGGAGCTGTTCGCCTTCGTGCGTCCCGGCGCCTTCACGGCCCCGTCGGCGGCGGGCCTGGCCCTCGCCCTTGGACGCCCTGAACCCTCCGGACCCCTCGAGATGGCAGAGGCCCTGTCCCAGGTCGCCGTTCGCCTGCTTGAGGAACTGGCCGAGAGCCCGACCCCCTCCCGGGAGGAGGCCCTGGCCCTGGCCGAGACCCTCGCCCGGGGCGGCTGGGCCTGGGGGCCTGCGACGACGGAGGCCCTGCGCAGCCGTCCGTCCAGCAACGCCTTCCGCAGTTCCGGCCTCGATGTCTGGTCCCGGCTTGTGGAGTGGGAGGATCCGGGCCCCGCTGGCGAGCCCGGCGACACCCCCATCAGTCCCGAAGCCGCCGTCCGCAGGTTGGGCGTCCTCCTGGGGCGGGCCCGCCTGGAAGAAGACCGGACGGCCCAGGCGGAGTACGCCCGGGAAGCCGCCTTCGTCTTCGAGCCTCGGGAGCGGGAAGGCAGCCCCCGCATGCTGCTGGCCGAGGCCGGCACGGGCGTGGGCAAGACCCTGGGCTATCTGGCGCCCGCCTCGGCCTGGGCCGAGGTCAACGGCCCCTCGGTCTGGATCTCGACCTACACCCGGGCCCTTCAAAGGCAGATCGAGCGCGAGAGTGCGGTCCTGTTTCCCGACCCGGCCGAGCGGGCCCGCCGGGCCGTGGTGCGCAAGGGACGCGAGAACTACCTCTGCCTGCTGAACTTCCAGGACCTGTCCAACACCGCCCAGCTGGGCTCCGCCGACCTGGTGGGGCTTGGGCTGACAGCGCGCTGGATCCGGGCGACCCGGGACGGCGACATGACCGGTGGGGACTTCCCGGCCTGGCTTCCAGGCCTGTTCGCCGGACCCGCCGCCGGCCAGGCGACCGCGTCCAACCTGGTCGACCGGCGGGGCGAGTGCATCCACGCGGGGTGCCCACATTATCGGACCTGCTTCGTCGAAAAGGCGATCCGCGCCTCGCGCCGGGCCGACATCGTCATCGCCAACCACGCCCTGGTCATGGCCCAGGCGGCCTTCGACGGGGCCCGGTCGGTGCGGGGCGCGCCTGAGGACTCGGAGTCGACCCACCTGCGCCGGGTGATCTTCGACGAGGGGCATCATCTGTTCGATGCGGCGGACTCGGCCTTTTCCACGGCCCTTTCCGGCCAGGAGGCCGTGGAGCTGAGGCGGTGGATCCGGGGCGCGGAGCGGCGAGGCCGACGCGGTCGGGGACTTGAGGCGCGGGTGGGCGACCTGGCCGGTGCAGATGGGCCCGCTCGTCAGGCCCTGGAGTCGGTGATTCAGGCCGCTGGCCAGCTTCCCTCCGAAGGCTGGAGTTCGCGGATCTCCGGTGCAGACGGCGTGGGGGCCCAGGGTCCACTCGAGGGCTTCCTGGCAGCCATGGGGGTCCAGCTCAGGGCCCGGGGCGACCCGGCCGACCCGGCCTGTGCGGCCCGGCCAGCCCTTCCGGAGGTGGTGGCAACGGCGCGGTCGGCCGCCGCCGCCCTGGCCGCGATCGAAGCGCCGCTCCTGGCCCTGACACGCTCCCTCGAGGACCTGCTCGACCAGGGTGCCGAGACCCTGACCGGCGCCGAGCGGGGCCGGATCGAGGGCGTCCTGCGGGGGCTGGACCGACGCGCCCGGATGACCCTGCCGGCCTGGAGGGGCATGCTGGCCACCCTCGACGGCGAGCCGGAGCCGGAGGGTGGGGAAGGTTCCGCTGCCAGTGACTTCGTCGACTGGTTCGAGGCGACGGTGATCGGGGGCCGAGCGGTCGACTCCGCCTTCCGCCGGCACTGGGTCGACCCCACCGAACCCCTCGCCCGGCTGGTGCTGGAGCCCGCCCACGGGGTCCTGATCACCTCCGCCACCCTCACCGACGCGGCCGCGGAGGATCCCTTCGACCTGGCGGAACTGCGCTCGGGCGGCGGGCGGCTGGAGACCCCGCCCCGACGCCTGCGGCTGGCCTCGCCCTTCGACTATGTGACCTGCGCCCGGGCCTTCGTGGTCACGGATGTGCGCAAGGACGACGCCCGGCAGGTCGCCGCAGCCATGCGGGAGCTCTTCCTGGCGGCGGGCGGCGGCGGGCTGGGCCTGTTTACGGCCATCCGCCGGCTGCGGGCCGTCCATGAGCTGATCGCCGCCCCCCTTGGCGACCGGGGGCTCTCGCTCTACGCCCAGCACGTCGACCCGCTGGAGGTCGGCGCCCTGGTCGACATCTTCCGGGCCGAGGTCGATTCCTGCCTGCTGGGCACCGACGCCGTTCGTGACGGGGTCGATGTGCCGGGGCGCAGCCTGCGGCTTCTGGTCTTCGACAGGGCCCCCTGGCCCCGGCCGGACCTCCTGCACAAGGCCCGCCGCGCCCGCTTCGGGAATGGCTGGGACGATGCCATCGCCCGGGGCCGGATCGCCCAGGCCTTCGGCCGCCTGATCCGCCGCCAGGATGACAAGGGCGTCTTCGTCATGCTGGACTCCGCCACCCCCACCCGCCTGTTCGCCGCCCTGCCGCCCGGCGCAGAGGTGCGGCGCGTCACCCTGGTGGAGGCCCTGGAGGCCACCCGCGCCTTCCTGGGACCGGGTTAGGCTGGACAGCCCCGCAGGCCCCGCCCATGTTACGGTCGCCCTTGGGGAGAGATCATGAAGAGACAGAAGGTCCTGGTGCTCTACCTGGCGAATTCGGCTCTGGATTCCACGGTGGTCGGCTGGTCGCTGTTCGACGGCACGGGCGAGACCCGCCGGATGGCCGGGGACGAGGACCTTCCGCCCTATCCCACCGGCCTGCACGCCCTGCGCGACGGCTGGCGCCTGATCCAGGCCTCGCCCCTTCTGCCCCACGCCCGGGGCGAGGAGTTTGACCTCGCCTACCTCAAGTACGAATTCCTGTTCGAACAGATCGTGGAGACCGGGGAATGAACAACCTGCCCCTGCTTTCGGCCGAGGCCATGGCCAGCTTCGCCGCCCGTGGCTTCCTGCGCTTCGACGCCGCCGTCCCCGAGGACCTCAACCGCCAGTTCCTGGACGAGATGGGCGACATCGCCCCGCCCCGCCCTGGCCAGAAGATGAGGCGCACCTATGGCGAGTTGCTGGCCCGGGCTGGTGTGCCGCAGACCTCGGCGGGGGTACCCCTGGCGCAGGCCTATCCCGAGGGCTCGGCCCTGAATCGCCTCCTCGACCTGCCCCTGGTGGCCGGCGCCGTCCGCAGCCTGGTGGGCGAGGACCCGGTCTTCGACCACCACTTCCTGCACGTGACCTTCCCGCCCGCCTACCACGAGGCCAGCGGCGGCGAGAACGTCTCCCAGCACTATCACCAGGACTCCACCATCGACCCCCGGCGGGCCTTCGACATCCAGATCATGTACTACCCGCACGCCGTGACCCGGGACATGGGCGGCACCCGCTTCCTGCCCGGCAGCCACCTGCGCAAGGTCAGCGAGGCGGCCATCGCCCGCTACCAGAACATCCGCGGCCAACAGCACATGGTCTGCGAGGGCGGGACCCTGCTCTTCCTGCACTCGGGTATCTGGCATGGCGGCGGGGTGAACGTATCCGACCGTACACGGACCATGTTCAAGGTGCGCATCAACCCCTCGCGCTCCCAGGTCCGCCAGTTCGACGTCTCGACCCTGAAGCCCCAGGACGCCCAGCGCCCGATTTTCTATCTGAAGGGCGCCCTGCCGCCCTCCGTCGAGCAGATCCTGATGACCCAGGAGCCCTGGTACGAAAACGACACCGGCCGACTGGAGCTTCTGAACCGGGTCCGGTTCTGGCGCTACCTGACCGGCGACCCGGACTACGACGCCGACTACTGGGCAACCCGGATCGAGAACCTGGCGGACGCCTGATCCCCCTCGAAACGGAAGGGGAACATGCTAGAACCGGGGCATGGCCGACGCCGCTGCGGATTCCCCCCTCCTGCCCTCCCGATTCGCTGACTGGTTCGCGGCGCAGGGCTGGTCGCCTCGCGTCCACCAGCTGGAGATGGTGGCCCGGGCGCGGGCGGGCCGTGACGCCCTGCTGATCGCCCCGACGGGGGGCGGCAAGACCCTGGCCGGCTTCCTGCCCACCCTGGTGGAGCTGGAGGCCCGCCCCCGCAGCGAGCGGCGGGGGGTTCACACCCTCTATATCTCGCCCCTCAAGGCCCTGGCCGTGGACGTCGAGCGCAACCTCGCCCGGCCAATCCGGGAGATGGGGCTGGACGTCACCGCCGAGAGCCGGACGGGGGACACCGGGGTCGCCCGCCGCCAGAGGCAGAAGGTGCGGCCCCCCGACATCCTGTTGACCACTCCCGAGCAGCTGGCCCTGTTCTGCGCCTGGGAAGGCTCGCGCCTCTATTTCGAGGACCTTTCCTGCGTCATCATTGACGAGATCCACGCCCTGCACGCCTCCAAGCGCGGGGACCTCTTGTCCCTGGGCCTGGCCCGCCTGTCGGCCCTGGCGCCGGGGCTGAGGCGCATCGGCCTGTCGGCGACGGTGGACGACCCGGACGTCATCCGCCGGTGGATGGGCTGTGGCGACCGGCCCGTGGACCTGGTCCGCGGCCCGCCCGGCGCCCCGCCCCAGGTGGACCTGCTGTTGTCCAATGGCCGCACGCCCTGGGCCGGGCATACCGCCCAGCACGCCATGGCCGAGGTCTATGAGGCCATCAGAACGGCGCGGACGGCCCTGGTCTTCGTCAACACCCGCTTCCAGGCCGAGTTCGCCTTCCAGGAACTGTGGAAGCTGAACGACGATAGCCTGCCCATCGCCCTGCACCACGGCAGCCTGGCGCCCGAGCAGAGGCGAAAGGTCGAGGCGGCCATGGCCCGGGGCGAGCTGAAGGCTGTGGTCTGCACGTCCACCCTGGACCTCGGCATCGACTGGGGCGACGTGGATCTGGTCATCCAGCTGGCCTCGCCGAAGGGCGCCAGCCGGATGGTGCAGAGGATCGGCCGGGCCAACCATCGCCTGGACGAACCCAGCCGCGCCCTCTTCGTGCCCGCCAACCGGTTCGAGACCCTGGAGTGCCAGGCGGCCCGGGAGTGCATCGCCGAGAACCAGCTGGACGGCGAGCCCCTGCGGACCGGCGCCCTGGACGTCCTGGCCCAGCACCTGCTGGGCTGTGCCTGCGCCGAGCCCTTCGACGAAGCGGCCATGCTGGCCGAGGTACTTACCGCCGGGCCCTACCGCGACCTGTCCCGGGCCGACTTCGACCTGACCCTCGACCTCACCGCTACCGGCGGCTACGCCCTGCAGGCCTACGACCGCTTCCGCCGGATGGTCCGGGACCCCGGGGGCCGCTGGACGGTGCGCAATGGCGAGATCGCCCGGCGTCACCGGCTGAACCTGGGGGCCATCCTGTCGCCGGATGTGCTTTCCGTCCGCATCGCCCAGGGCGCTCGCCTGGTAGGCGGCCGCAAGATCGGGGAGATCGAGGAAGGCTATTTCGAGATGCTGGACCCGGGGGACACCTTCGTCTTCGCCGGCCAGGTCTGGAGCCTGGCGGGCATTACCGGCATGGACGTCCTGGTCCGGCCCGCCCGGGACACGGACCCTAAGATGCCCTCCTGGGGCGGCTCCAAGTTCGCCCTGTCCAGCCATCTTGCCCGCCGGGTCCGGCGGATGATGTCGGACCCGGCGGCCTGGGAAGTCCTACCCCCGGACGTGCGCGAGTGGCTGGGCCTGCAGCGCCGGCATTCGCGGATCGTGGCCGAGGACGAGATGCTGGTGGAGACCTTCCCCAGGGGCCGCCGACACTTCCTGGTGGCCTATCCCTTCGAGGGCCGGCTGGCTCACACCACCCTGGCCATGCTGCTGACCCGCCGGCTGGAGCGCGCCGGTGCCCAACCCCTGGGGTTCGTCTGTAACGACTACGCCCTGACCGTCTGGTCCCTTCAGCCCATGGACGACGTCAACATGGACGACCTCTTCGCCCAGGACATGCTGGGCGACGACCTGGAGGACTGGCTGGCCGAAAGCTTCATGATGAAGCGCGCCTTCAAGGGCTGCGCCATCATCGCTGGTCTCATCGAACGGCGATTTCCCGGGGAGCCGCGCAAGTCAGGACGGCAGGTGACCTTTTCCACGGACCTGATCTACGACGTCCTGCGGCGCCACCAGCCCGACCACCTCCTCCTTCGCTGCGCCCGCCAGGACGCCGCCGAGGGCATGATCGACGCCGCCCGCCTGGGCGACCTCCTGGCCCGGGTGGCGGGGCGGATCCGCCACGTCCGGCTGGACCGGCTGTCCCCCTTCGCCGTACCCATGCTGATGGAGATCGGAAAGGAACGGAGCCCTGGCGCCGCCGGCGACGCCATACTGGCGGAGGCCGAGAGCGAGCTGATCGCCGAGGCCCTGGCATGAGCCCGGTTGCAGCCCTCGGCCTGCGCCCCTGGGCGGACGGCGCCCTGGAGCTGACCCTGGCGGGGGAGGCGGCGCGCCTCCTGCCGTCAGGGGCCCTGCTGCTGGCCGGACGTTCCACCCTGATCGTCGCCGACCTGCACCTGGAGAAGGGCTCGGCCTTCGCCGGCAGGGGCCAGCTCCTGCCGCCCCTCGATACCCGCGAGACCCTGCGGCGCTTGACGGCAGATGCGGCGGCCCAGGCTCCCGGGCGAATTGTCTTCCTGGGCGACGCCTTCCACGACCGGGGGGCCTCCAGGCGGATGTCGGAGGCAGACCGGGAGGCCCTGGAGGCCCTGGGCCGGGCGGCGGACCTGGTCTGGATTACCGGCAACCACGACCCGGAGCCCGACGGCGACCTACCCGGCAAGGCGGCCGACGAAGTGCGGCTGGGCGACCTCGTCCTGCGGCATGAACCCCGGACCGGACCCTCGCCCGGCGAGATCGCCGGGCACCTGCATCCCTGCGCCCGGATCGCCACCCCCCGCGGGGCGGTGCGGCGCCGGTGCCTGGTCACGGATGGGGAGCGAGCGGTCCTGCCCGCCTACGGGGCCTTTACGGGAGGGCTGAATGTCCTGGATCCGGCCTTCTCAGGACTGTTCCGAAAGTCGCCCGTGGTGGCCGCCCTTGGCGACCGGCGGGTCCATGCGGCGGGGGTCCGGTCCCTGCGGCCGGACCGGGGCTAGATCCTGTTCCGATAAGTGGGAACTGGTTGTCGGACCGAGACAGGGTCACGCATCTCAAGTCAGAGGCGCAAGGCCTTCTCCAGGGCCAGGGCCAGGGACACGCAGGCCGAGAAGGTCAGAAGGGTCATCAGGGCCGGGTAGCGGGACAGGGTCTGGGGCGCCTTGTCGAACAGCCAGGCGGCAAGATAGGCCACGATGAAGCCGCCAATGATTATGTCCGCGGCGACATAGTCCCGGGCCAGCAGGAGCCCGCCACCGGCGAGTGGAGGCAGCATGGCACCCGCGAGCCGGATGAGGTGGGGCGGTTCCCGTCCCGCCTCCTGGCTCCAGCGGATTCCCCCCAGGAAACCGAGGACCACCGCTGACCAGGTCAGGAGAACGTGGATGGAGGTGAAGTGCAGGTCCGATGGGCCAAAGGCGTAGGTGATGGCCGCAGCGGGAAATCCGGCCAGGCCCAAGAGGGCGAGACTCCAGACCGGGCGGGGAGCCAGGAACATCACACCCTCCTGAAGACTGCGGACGCTGCCCAGCCGGCGGCCAGCGCAATCAGCATACACGCCATACCATAGGCCCAGGGGCTCTGACGGGCAAAACCGGAAATCACCCGCTCGAGCCCGACCTTCTCGACGACCAGCTCCCGGCTTCGCCGGGTGATGGGCTGACCGTCCTGGAACAGCAAAACATCCACCCGGTAGCGGCCGACAGGCGCGGAAGCCGGCAGGGTGATCCGGGCGCGAAACAGGCCCTTGTCGACGAAGGTCACCCCGGCGGGATCCTCCAGGTACAGGCCTTCCCGGGCCTTGAGCCGGACAAAGGCGCGGGCGAAAATCGGGTCCATGCCCGCCGAAAGGTCCAGGGCGCCCGTTCCTGCACCCTCACTTCGAAGGGTCGATAGGGCTGCAATCTCGGCGAGCCTCCGGTTGGAGGCGGTCAGGTGAAACCCCGGGGCGCTCGCGACCGTCGCCGGGGGGCCGTTCAACCAGAGCCCGGCGCGCCGCTCACGCCGGGCGATGGCGGCGGGCTGGTCGGGTCCCCGGACAAGGACCACGACGTCGGCCGGCCTTCCAGAGGGGTCGAAGACGGCGCCGAAGACCCCGATCCGGGCGCCGGCATATCCGGCGTCGACCTCGACATTGGCCGTGGTGAGGTCTGCAGACAGGTGGACGGGTGGGGGATCGGCGGTGATCTCAGCCTCCCACCGGCAGGAGGACGAAGGGATCGGTTGGGGTCAGGACCAGGCGCATGCCCATGAAAAGGCCGACCCCGAGGATGATCACCGCCAGGAGGACGCGCAGTTCCTCGGCGCGGACCCGGGCCGAGGCCCGGGCACCAAGCTGGGCGCCGAAGACGCCTCCCAGCACGAGAAGTCCCGTCAGCAGTATGTCCACCGTCTGGTTGCGGCCCGCCTGAAGGACAGTGGTCAGGGAGGTGGTGAGGATGATCTGGAACAGGCTGGTGCCCACCACCACACCGGCGGGCATCCGCAGGAGGTAGATCATGGCCGGGACCAGGATGAAGCCGCCGCCAACGCCCATGACCGCGGAAAGCACCCCCACGAAGGCACCAAGGAGAAGGGGCGGGAGGACGCTGATGTAGAGACGCGACCGGGGGAACCGCATCTTCAGGGGCAGACCATACAGCAGGGCCGGGCGACGGGACTGGGAAGCGCCGGCGGGATCCCCCCGGCGCCGGCGGGCCAGGGCCCGGAGGGACTCCCACAGCATCAGCGATCCGATCACGCCCAGGAAGACCAGGTAGGCCAGGGCTACTGCCAGGTCCGCCTGACCCGCCAGCCGGAGCCAGCGGAACACCTCCACACCGATCACCGAGCCGACCGCCCCCCCGGCCGCCAGGACGCCGCCCATTCGGAAGTCGACGCCCCGGGTCGCCGAATAGGCCAGGACACTGGAGGTCGAGGAGGCAGCGACATGGCCGGCCATGCTGGCCACCGCAACGGGCGCGGGCACGCCGAGGAAGACCAGAAGTGGCGTCATCAGGAAGCCGCCCCCGATGCCGAACATCCCGGACAGGAATCCCACAAGGGCACCGATCGCCACCAGCAGGGGAGCGTTGACCGAGATTTCCGCGATGGGGAGGTAGACGTCCAGCGCGAGCGCCTCCTGCGGCCTCAGCGGCCCAGCATGGCAAGGCGTTTCAGGGTGGCGTCGTCCAGGAGGCCGGTCGCGGGTGCCTTCTGGTCCTTCTGGTAGGCCTCGATGGCGGCCCTCAGCTGGGGCGTGGTCGATCCGTTGGCCGGCCCGGAATAATAGCCGAGGCGGCTCAGGGCGGTCTGCGCGAGGCGAATATCGTCCGACGAGACCGGCGCCGCGGCCGTCATTGTCGGGCGGAGGCGCTCCACACTCCGCAGGGCCTCGCCATCGCCATTCTCGGCGGCGCGGGAGTACCAGACATAGGCCTGGCGCAGGTCACGAGGCGTGCCCATGCCCCGCTCGTAGACGACGCCCAGGTTGAACTGGCTGCCCACGAGGCCTGCTTCGGCGGCGCGGCGGAACCAGCTGACGGCGACCTCGGGATCGCGCGGCCCATCCTGTCCGTTCATCAGGGCCAGGGCATAGAGGTGCATGGAGACGCGATCGCCAGACTCGGCGGCACGACGGAGCCAGGACCGGGCCAGGACGGGATCCTGGGCGAGGCCCGCCTCGCCCTTGCGGTACAGCTCGGACATCAGAGCCATGGAGGGTCCATGTCCGGATTCGGCCAGGGTCCGGACCTGGCTGAGCACCTCAGGGCGTCCGGCCTTCAGGTCGGCCTGGGCCTTGCGAAATCTTGCGTCCAGCCCCGAAGCCGGTACTGCAGGCGACGGGCGGGCCAGCGTCTTGGCCTCAAGTGGGGTCTGGAGTGGGGCCTGCATCTGGGCCTGGGCCGTCGCCGCCGGAGTCACGCCAGGCGCGGGTGCGAGGGCGACGGCGGCGCGAACCGGCTCAGAGGGGCTCCGGGGCACCGAGGCCAGGACGCCCGGCTCGGTGCGGGCGCCGCCCTTCCCGGTCGTGCGGCTCTCGAGCACGCTCAGCACACCATAGCCGACCAGGGAGACCGAAATGCAGAAGACCGCCAGGGAGGCCAGACCTGGTCCTGCGAACCTGCGGGGCCGAAGTGCCGGCCGGGGCGGCGACAGGTCAAAGCCCGGCAGGACCACTTCCTCGGGCTCGGAAGCCGGTGCCGGATTTCCTGCGCCACGCGCTGTCGCCGCACGGGCAGCCGCCAGGAGGTCGATCGGCCATTCATCGCCGCGCCCGTCTTCGGCATCACCCGGAAAGACGGCGGTCCTGGCAGTGGGCTCCGATGGAACGGCCTCGGTATCGTCGTCGTCGAAGAGCGAAAGGAGGCGCGACTCTTCGGCCAACATGGCGCTTGGCCTAGCGGCGGCGGGTGACGATTCGGGGCGGGGAAAGTGGGCGTCGAGACGCAGCCGGGCCTCTTCCAGGAGGCGAGTGGTCCGGTCTTCGCTCCTCCGGATCCGCTGCGTGATTTCGTCGCCGGCGGCCGTATCGCCGGTCCCTGCCACCAACGCATGGGTGAGGGGTCCGTCGGTCCGCAGACCCATACGGTCGTTGATGCGTGCGATTTCCTCGCCCAAGCGGGCGACGGAAGCGGCCTGGGAAGGGTCGGCCCGGGACAGCCGGCTGGCCAGGATCTCGCTGATGCGCTCGGCCTGATCGGCCGGGTGGCGCTCTGTCGCCTCCGGGGTCTCGGGAGGCTGCACCGAACGGTCAGGTCCAGGGTCCCGCAGGCCCGCCGACTGGCGTTCGACGCGTCTGACTTTCTCGGACAGTTCGGCGACCGCGCGTTCCAGATCGCCAATCCGATGCCCCGCGGTTTCGGAAAGATCGCGCGTCATCTCTTCCCGGGCGGCGTCCAGGCGTTCACCGAGCCGGAATGACATCTCCCGCAGGCGGCTCTCGACCCCCTCGCCAGCGCCAGCCTCAAGGTTGGCAAGCCTCTGGTCCAGACCGCCGAAGGCCTCATGCAAGGCGCTCATAGCCGCCGCCGTCCGGTCCTGAATCTCGCCGATCCGGATGGCCACCTGGTCAACCCCAGCTGACACCGGGGGACGGGTCTCGGCCCGTTCGAGGCGGGACCGGAAGGTCTCGAGGGTCTCCTGGGTGCGGACCTCGCCCTCGCGCATCTGCACCGACAGGCGGCCAAGCGCGGACTCCAGCGCCCTCAGGACGTCTTCATAACGGTCCGCACGCGGTTCCGGCCTGGGCGTGGCGGGTGGCCGCACCACTGCCTGCTCCAGGCGACCGAAGGTGGCGCGCACCGAGCGATCGAGGCTGGCGAGGGCTTCGCCGGTCCGCGCCTCGGCGCCATCCAACCTGTCGGCGAGACGGTCGAGGATCTGGGAAAGGCGGCGCAGCTCGCCCTCGGGGCGGTCAAAGGGATCGCGAGTGTCAGGGGCCGTTGCGGAACGCGCCTGACGGGGTGCTCCCGCGACGGGGCCCGCGACAGGGGCCGACACGGGGGTGGGGGCCTCGCCTTCGAGAATCGACCGGTTGAGCCATTCGCCCAGGGTCATGCCGGCCCGCGCCGCCAGTTCCTTGGCGACTTCCCGGGCCCGGGGGTCGATTCCCTTGACGCTCCAGGGCACCCCTGACGACATGCGAATCGCTCTCCCACTGGCCAAGGTCTGGTGTAGCCAGCCGGCTTTCGGGTGTAAACGCGCTGTTAACCCGTGGACGCGGGCCGGTCGCGACGCGCTGTGGATAGATGTCAGGTCCAGGATTCAATCGGCAGGAGATTCAACCCTTGGATGTCAGGATGACCCTACTGGCCATGCTCCTGTCAGCTGGCCTCGCGGGCTTCGCCGGTTGGCGGGGCGCGCGTCCGCCGGACCTGATCAGGGGACCCCGGATGATCCCCTGGCAGCCCATCATGGTCGCCTTGGCGACGGCCCTATTGGTGTTCGTCGTCCACCTCGTGAACCTGCTCGGCGTTACGACAGGACCGAAGTCGATGTAGCCATGCCGGGGGCCTCACCCTTGCGCGGCCGCCGGGTCAGGCCAGCAAAGCCACCGGAGGTCAGCAGGCCGACATCAGCCAGCATCAAGGCGATGGTCCACTTGGCCGGGCCGGCCGCATAGCGGGGCTCCCAGTCGGGATGGAACTTGTCCTTGTAGCTGCGCACGCCCTGGAAATTGTAGACGTCTTCCCCCAGGTCGAACATCAGGCGCCCGACCCGCGTCAGGACCGGTGCCAGCGGACGGTCTTCCAGGCCAGCCAGGGGCGCATTGCCAAAATCCAGGTAGGCGTAGCCCTGCTCCCGGCCCCAGCTGATGAGCTCCACGAAGAGGAAGTCCATGATCCGTTTGGGCGCAGCCTGGCTGTAGCGCATCAGATCGATGGCGAAAGCCTCGCAGCAGGCGGTCGGCCAGAGATTGGCGAAGGCGACAATGCGCCCTTCCCAACGGGCCACGGCGACAGGAAAGGCCTTGATGTAGCTCGGCTGGAACCCCCCCAGGGAGAAGGTCTTGTCACCACCGGGCTGGCCTTCCAGCCATTCATCCGAAACGACCGCGAGTTCGGGCAGGCAGGCCTCGACGGCGTCCGGCTGTATGACCTCGAAGGTGGCCCCGGCGTCGCGGACCTGGCGCCAGGCCCTGCGAATCTTGGCCCGCGTCTGGCCGGCGAATGCGAAGTCCCGGAGCGGAAGACGGGCGCATTCCCCGATCTTCTGGATGGAGAAGCCAAGTTCGACCACGTCCGGCAAGTCCTCGGGACCGATACCGTAGAGGCCAGGGCGCGCGGCGTGGGCGTCGGCCATCTCCCGAAACCGCCAGAGTAACTCGAGCCGCTCGTCCCGGCGGCCGACAGGTCCGCCCATGGCGACCCAAGACCGCCCCCGGACCCCAAACATCAGGAAGCTTCGCCCGGACTCGGAGAACAGGAACCGCTTGTCCCCGAGCAGCGCCAGGTTGGAAGTCGGCTCTGCAGCCTCAGAGTCGGCGAGGATGGCGCGCACACGTGCGAAGTCTGGGTCCTCCTCTCCGATCACCCCGGGCGTCGCCGCCGTGGCGATCAGCCGCCAGATCCCAAAACCCAAGAAGGCCAAGGCGGCGCCCGCCCAGGCCCGGATGGAGCGGGCGACGTCGCGGTCCATCATGGTCTTCCAGATCGGCTGGTCTTCGTAGTTGACGTGCTGGAAGAACCAGAGCCCGAGCAATCCCGCCCCAACCAGGGCGGCGGCGGCCGACAGCAGCCAGCCCGGCGAAACCTCCATCTGGGAGAGGGCCGCCTTTCGCGGGAAGGCGGCGCGCAGGGGCGCAAGGAAGGCGCCGATGGCCGCAAGGATCAGCGCCTCCTCCCAGATCATGCCCTTGGCGAGGGCCAGCAGGGCCGTCAGGAACAGCACGGCCACGCTCGCCGCCCAGGCTGCGTCCAGTCGTGACCGCAGCCCGAAGGCCAGCATGACAAGCACGAGGCCCAGCACGCTCGATGCGAAGTGGCTGGTCTCGATCACCAATGCCGGGAGGGTCATCGACAGGCGCATGAAGCGCTCGGGGGAGGAAGGTGTCGCACCCGAGGCGATCAGCATGGCCCCGGCGAACATGACCAGGATCGCCCCCGCCAGGGGCGCTGCGGACAGGAGGGCGGGTCTGAACTCGCGTCTAAGCGCCATGCTGAACCTGAAAAACATCAAGACAAGGCCGGGTCTACCCCCACAAACTTAACAGATGCGCTCAGGAGCGGACCGGGTCAAACCCTCTGCCGAAGGTCTTGCTCCTCCCGGGGCGCCCGCTAATGTAGTGCGAACCTGAGTACTGACGGAGGAGTCCAATGGCTGATTTCGGCGGCGAGAACCCTGAAGCCTTCAGGTCCGATGTCCGTGGATGGCTGGAGGCCAACTACCCTTCGGAGCTGAGCAGCGCTGATGTCCGCACCGATCCCGAAGCCATCTGGGGCGGCCGGGCCTTCCTCGGCTCGGAGGATCCGCAGATCGTCTGGATGCGCCGCGTGGCCGAGAAGGGCTGGACGGCGCCAACCTGGCCTGCAGCCTACGGCGGCGGCGGCCTTTCGCCAGATCAGGGGCGGATCCTGGAGCAGGAGCTGGCTCGCGGCCGCTACCGCCCGCCCCTGTCCTCATTCGGGCTTTGGATGCTCGGACCAGTCCTGCTGGAATACGCCAACGAGGCCCAGAAACTTGAGCACCTGCCCCGCATCGCTCGAGGCGAGGCCCGCTGGTGCCAGGGGTATTCGGAGCCCGGCGCGGGTTCGGACCTGGCCGGCCTCCAAACCCGCTGTGAGGACAAGGGCGACCACTGGCTGATCAATGGCCAGAAGGTCTGGACCAGCTACGCCAACAGGGCCGACTGGTGCTTCTGCCTGGTGCGCACAGACATGACGCGCAAGCATGAGGGGATTTCCTTCGTCCTTATCGACATGACCTCACCCGGCGTCGAGACCCGCCCGATCCAGCTCATTTCCGGCGAGAGCCCCTTCTGCGAGACCTTCTTCACCGACGTGAAAATCCCCAAGGGCAACCTTGTGGGCCCGGTCAATGGCGGCTGGCAGATCGCCAAGCGCCTGCTGCAGTACGAGCGCCAGAATATTTCGGGCGGCTTCGGGCCGGGCGAAGGTGCCGGCAGCTCCTCCAGCGACCTCGGGGTTATGGCCCGGAACTACATGGGAACCGATGAGACCGGCACCCTTTCGGACCCCGACCTTCGCGGTCGGATCACCCGCAACAAGATGGACTTCGACTGCTTCTACAAGACGATCAACCGGATCGCAGCGGAGTCTAAGGCTTCCAACGGCCCTTCGGCGGCGACCTCCATCATCAAGTACGCGGTCGCCGGCTTCGCCCAGGAGCGGTCGGAACTGATCGTCGAGATGATGGGCAGCCAGGGCCTGGGCTGGACCGGAGACGACTACGCCGCCCCGGAGATCGGGGCTGTGCGCGGCTGGCTTCGGGCCAAGGCCAATTCCATCGAGGGCGGCAGCTCAGAGGTCAACCTCAACGTGATTTCAAAACGAGTCCTGGGCCTTCCCGACCCGCATTAGGGATGACTGCGGCGGGACCCCTTCGGGCATTTCCAGGGAGACGAGACAGATGGCGGATTTTGGCGGCGAGGACCTGGAAGGGTTCAGGGTTGAGGCGCGGACCTGGCTGGAGGACAACTTCCCCAGGGCCCTGGCGCAGGATCCGGCGGCCCAGATGGCCGCCATGGGTGGCGGCCGTGAGAGCGACGACGCCCGGCTCTGGCGGGAGCGCATGGGCGCGAAGGGCTGGGGCGTCCCGACCTGGTCGGCGACCTATGGCGGGGGCGGCCTCTCCCGGTCCCAGGCCCGTATCCTGGCCGAGGAAATGGCAAAGATCGGTGCCCGCAACCCCATCGGTGGCATGGGCGTAATGATGTTTGGCCCGACCCTGCTCGAGTACGGGACCGAGGCCCTCAAGCGCCAGCACATGCAGGGCATCGTCACCGGCTCTGTCCGCTGGTGCCAGGGCTATTCCGAGCCTGGTTCCGGCTCGGACCTGGCCTCCCTGCAGACCCGCTGCGAGGACAAGGGCGACCACTGGCTTATCAACGGCCAGAAGATCTGGACCTCGGGCGCCAACACCGCTGACTGGTGCTTCTGTCTGGTGCGCACCGACTCCGCCAAGAAGCACGAGGGGATTTCCTTCGTCCTCATCGACATGCGCGCGCCCGGGGTGGAGGTTCGGCCGATCAAGCTGATCAACGGCACTTCGCCCTTCTGCGAGACCTTCTTCACCGACGTGAAGGCGCCCAAGGACCAGCTCTTCGGGCCTCTGAACGGCGGATGGTCGGTGGCCAAGCGCCTCCTCCAGTTCGAACGGGACAATATCTCCGCCGGCCTCGGCGGGGGCTCGATCGGCGCGCCGGCCACTGCCCTCACAGTCCGTCAGGCGGCGCTCGACTATGTGGGCCTGGACGAGGACGGCCGCCTTGCCGACCCCGACCTGCGTCGCCGGATCATCGACCACCTGATGGAGACCCAGGCCTTCCAGCAGACTGTGCGCCGGGCAGCCGATGAGTCAAAGTCCAACCAGGGTCCGTCTGCGGTCACCTCCATCATGAAGTACGCAGGCGCCAAGATCGCCCAGGAGCGGAACGAGCTGATCGTCGAGTCCCTGGGAACGGCCGGACTGGGTTGGGAGGGGGAAGGCTATTCGGACCCCGAACTGGCCGCCGTCCGCATCTGGCTGCGCGCCAAGGCCAACTCCATTGAGGGTGGAACCTCCGAGATCAACCTGAACGTGGTTTCCAAGCGCGTTCTTGGACTTCCCGACCCGAAATAAGCGACTCGCGAAACTGGGGCCTTATGGTATAATTAGGCCTAAAATATTGAATTTAATGGAGTATTTCTGATGGCTGATTTTGGTGATAGCGGAATCGACGCCTTCCGGAGCGAAGCCCGGGACTGGTTGGAGGCGAATTTCCCCGCCTCCCTGCGCAAGGACCTCAGCGCCATTGAGGCGATGGTCATGTCCCCCGAGCCTGCCAAGGGTGATTTCGCCCTCTGGAAGGAGCGCATGGGCGCCAAGGGCTGGGGCGTGCCGACCTGGCCAGCCCAGTACGGCGGCGGCGGCCTCTCACGCGAGGAGGCCCGGGCCCTGCAGCAGGAAATGGTCGCCATCGGCGCCGTGAACCCCATCGTCGGCATGGGCATCAGCATGTTCGGCCCGACCCTGCTCGAGTACGGGACAGAGGCCCAGAAGCAGAAGTACATCCCCGACATCGTCACTGGACGCGTGCGCTGGTGCCAGGGCTTTTCCGAGCCCGGTGCCGGGTCGGACCTGGCCTCCCTGCAGACCCGCGCCGAGGACAAGGGCGACCACTTCCTGGTCAACGGCTCGAAGATCTGGACCTCCGGGGCCCAGTGGGCCGACATGATTTTCTGCCTGGTCCGCACTGACTCCACCAAGAAGCACGAGGGGATTTCCTTCGTGGTGTTCTCCATGCGCCAGCCCGGCGTTGAAATCCGCCCGATCCAGCTGATCGCCGGTAACTCGCCCTTCTGCGAGACCTTCATCACCGACGTGAAGGTGCCCAAGGACGACCTGGTCGGCCCGCTGCACGGCGGCTGGTCGGTGGCCAAGCGCCTGCTCCAGCACGAGCGCAGCGGCATGGATGGTGCCCGCCGCGGTCCTGGCCAGAAGGTCGTCCTGGGGCAGGTGGCCAAGGCCTATGTCGGCGAGGACGAGCATGGCCGTCTGGCCGATCCGGACCTGCGGACCCGCATCGTGATGAACGAGATGGACCAGGCGGCCCTCCAGGCCACGGTCCGCCGCGCGGCGCTT
>NZ_JBAXIM010000008.1:0-30088 GCF_037138395.1 Phenylobacterium sp. | reverse complement strand
ACGCCCGGATTGGGCGCAGACATGAATATCATGACCTTAACCGTCTTGTGCAAGCTGGCACCGACGGTAGGCTTGGGAAAATGATCCGCCTGTTCGCTGCCCTGGGCCTGCCCGACGAAGCCGCCGATGCCCTCGAGACCTTCCAGCAGGGCCTGGATGGGGCGGCCTGGCGGCCACGGGAGGCCCTGCACGTCACCCTCAAGTTCGCCGGCGACCTGCCCGAGGACCTGGCCGACGAGCTTGCCTCCCAGCTCGGGCGGATCGGCGGGGCGCCCCTGATCCTGGACCTCGCCGGCGCTGGCGCCTTCGGGGAGGGGCGGGACATCCACGCGGTTTGGGCCCGTGTGACGCCCACCGGGCCCCTCTTGCAGCTGGCGCAGGCCTGCGAGTTCGCTGCGCAGCGGGCGGGCCTGCGGGCGGAAGTGCGCGCCTACACCCCGCACGTCACCCTGGCCTACCTGAGCCAGCTTCCGCCGCAGGCCGTGGCCCATTGGCTGGCCTTCGCCGAGTCTCTCAGGGTCCCCGGCCTGAGGGTCGACCGGTTCGGCCTCTATTCAAGCTGGCGCGGCCCGGACGGATCACGCTATCGCCTCGAGCGCAGCTATCCGCTCGACCGCCGGGCGGACACCGCCTCAGGAGCCGCCCATGCCTGACTGGATTTCCGCCATCATCCTGGGCGTGGTCGAGGGGCTGACGGAATTCATCCCGGTCTCGTCCACCGGCCACCTGCTGCTGGCGAAGACCGCCCTGGGCCTGCCCCCGGGCTTCTGGGACACCTTCATCGTCCTGATCCAGCTGGGCGCTATACTGGGCGTCGTCGCCCTCTACTTCCGCCGCCTCTGGGCGGTCCTGGTCACCCTGCCGACCTCCCAGCGCTCGCGCCACTTCGCCCTCTCGGTCCTCGTGGCCTTACTGCCCGGCGTTCTGGCGGGCGCCCTGCTGCATGACGTCATCAAGGATGTGCTCTTCGGGAGCCCAAGGCTGATCTGCGTCTCCCTGATCGTCGGAGGAATGGTCCTCCTGGTCATCGACCGCCGGGCGCCCGCCCCCCGGGAGACCGACGCCATGGCGCTGAGCCTGAAGACCTCCCTGCTGGTCGGTCTCTTCCAGGCCCTGGCCATCATCCCCGGCGTCTCCCGCTCGGGAGGGACCATCGTCGGGGCCATGCTGCTGGGCGTGGAGAAGCGGGCCGCCGCTGAGTTCTCCTTCTTCCTGGCCATGCCGACCATGGCTGGCGCCTTCGTCCTGGACTTCTGGTCCAACCGCCAGTCCCTGCACGGCGACCGACTGGGTCTCCTGGCCCTCGGCTTCGGGGTGAGCCTTGTGGTCGGCTATGCCGTCGCAAGAGTGATGCTCGACTTCGTCAGCCGCCGGGGCTTCGCCCCCTTCGGCTGGTGGCGCATCCTGGTCGGGGCGGCGGGACTGGTCCTATTGTCCCGGACCTGACGGTCAGGCCGGCTGGCCCGTGCCTGCGGCGCTTTCCGCAGCGAACTGCCCGCCCTTGCGGAACCGGTAGAGATAGGTCGGCAGCACGGCCTCGACCGTTTCGGGGACGATGCCTAGGTCCGACAGGCCCGGGGCCTCTCCGGACAAGACGTTGTCGGACCGCAGCAGGCGCACCTGGTCGGCGGTCAGGGGCGGGGCGACCGGCGTCAGGGTAAAGGGCCAGCAGAGGGTCCCGACCAGGCCGGCCAGGGGGAAGGGCAGGGGCGCATAGAGCCGCCGCCGCCCGGTCTCCTTCTGGATCAGGTCGAGGATCTCGCGGAAGGTGAAGACGCCGGGGCCGCCCAGCTCGAAGGTCTGGCCGGCGTGGCGCGGGTCCAGGGTCACCTCCGCCGCAGCGCTGGCGACGTCGCCCACATAGACGGGCTGGAAACGGGTGCGCCCGCCACCGATCAGGGGCAGGGCGGGGCTGATCACCGCCATCTCGGCGAACTTGTTGAAGAAGTCGTCCCCCGGACCGAACACGATGGAGGGTCGCAGGATGACCGCCGTGGGCAGGATGGCGCGGACTTCGGCTTCGCCCTCCGCCTTGGTGCGGGCGTACCGGGCGGGCGAGTCGACGTCGGCGCCGAGGGCCGACATGTGGGTCAGTCGCGCGCCGGCCGCCGCTGCGGCCCGGGCGATGATCGCCGCCGCCTCCACGTGGACCGACCGGAAGGTCTGGCGCCCGGTCTCGTAGAGAAGCCCCACCAGGTTGATCACCGCATCGGCGCCCTCGACGGCGCGGGCCACGGAGTCGGCATTACGGATATTGGCCTGGACGACCTCCACCTGGCCGACGTCGCCCATCAGCCGCATGGCGTGGGCCAGATGCGGCTGGCGCACGGCCACCCGGACCCGGGCGCCCCGGCGGGCCAGGGCCCGGACGATCTGCGTCCCGATGAAACCGGAACCCCCGAACACGGTGACCAAGTCTGGCATGACTGCAAGGCTCCAAGGCGCAAGTTCAGGGCCTGGGGAATAGACGATGCCCGTCCGCCCTGCAATCGCCGCCCGCCCTGTCCCGCGCATGGTCGTTGACCGGACCCGGACTTGGCCCTAATGAAGCGCCCTCGCACGGTCCGACGGATCGGGCCCAGGTGGCGGAATTGGTAGACGCGCTGGCTTCAGGTGCCAGTGGCTTAACGGCCGTGAAGGTTCGAGTCCTTTCCTGGGCACCACCGTCCCCCCTGGGGACGCTTCACATTCAACCGGCGGAGACGGCGGACCGTGGCGAACTTTCTTCATCAAGGCGACCTTCCCGACGGGGTCTTCGACGGCGTTGCATCTGTCGCCATCGACTCCGAGACCATGGGTCTGAGGCTCGGCCGAGACCCGCTCTGCTTGGTCCAGCTGTCGGCGGGCGATGGCAATGCGCACCTGGTCCAGCTGTCCCGGGCTGACTATGCGGCGCCGAACCTGAAGGCCCTCCTGGCCGATCCTGCGGTTACCAAGATCTTTCATTTCGGGCGGTTTGACATCGCCATGTTCCACCTCCACCTGGGGGTCCTGACAACGCCGGTCTACTGCACCAAGATCGCCTCCAAGCTGGCTCGGACCTATACCGACAAGCATGGACTGAAGGACCTCTCCCGGGAACTGCTGGGCGTCGACATGTCCAAGGTCCAGCAGAGCTCGGACTGGGGCGCGACCACCCTGACCCCGGAACAGATCGCCTATGCGGCGTCTGATGTCCTGCACCTTCACCGCCTGCGTGAGCGGCTGGACGACATGCTCCGCCGGGAGGGTCGGGCCGAGCTTGCCGAGGCCTGCTTCCGGTTCCTCCCCCACCGCGCCCTTCTCGACGTTGAGGGGTGGGAGGACATGGATATCTTCGCCCATGCCTGAGCCCGTCGCCGGCGTCAGGACATGAGCGAAGCGGCCCTTCCTGTAGCTGGCCGCCGGACCCGCGAGGGTGTGGCCTGGCGACGGCGCTCCCGCCGCGTCCAGGGTCTCAGACGGCTCCTCCCGGCCCTGGTCGGGCTCATCTTCCTCGTCCTCGCCGGTTATCTCGTCCGCGCCGTGTTTGCCGCCCCCCGCGCCCGGCCGGTAGAGGCGGGGGCGTCGATCCAGCTCATCAATCCGCGCTTCGTCGGCCAGGACCGGAAGGGCCGGCCCTTTACCCTCACGGCCCGCACGGCCACCCGAGATCCCAGGGACTATGACCGGGTCCTGCTCGACCAGCCGGTGCTCGTGCTCCGCCGGGACCCTGCGGAACCGATCCGGGTCTCTTCGAAGACGGGGGACTACAACGAAACCAGGCATCTCCTGAAGCTGGCCGGCGATGTTCGGCTGAACGGCGGCGATGTCAGCTTCCTGACCGGGGCCTCGACCTTCGACACAGCGCTGGGTGAGCTCGTGGGCGACGGCACTATCCAGGGCGTGGGTTCCCTTGGCGAAATCAATGCGAAGTCCTATGGCGTATACGACAAGGGCGACCGTCTGGTGTTCGGCGGCGGGGTCTCCACCCGCCTGGAGCCGAGGTCCGGGCCCTAAGCGCGGGAACAAGCGATGACCAGCCTTCAGCACAGCGTCCGGACGGCGGCGGCAATCCTTGCCCTGTCCCTCGGACTGGCCGCGGCACCTGTCGCCCAGGCCCAGCTGGCCCGCAATTCCAAGGCCCCCGTCGACATCACTGCCGACCAGCTGGAACTGGTGAACAGCCAGTGTTCCGCCGTCTATAGCGGCGGGGCTGAGGCCCTGCAGGAGACCAGCCGCCTCCGGGCCAACGAACTTAAGATCCTCTACGCCCCAGCCCCCCCGGGCGGCGGCAAGAACGGCTGCAGTAGCGATCTCCTGCGAATGGAGGCGACGGGATCGGTGTTCTACGTGACCCCCGAGCAAAGGGTTCGCGGCGACAAGGCCGTCTACGACGCCAAGACCCAGATGCTCACCGTCACCGGCTCGGTCGCCGCCTCCCGCGGGCAGGACGTCATGAAGGGAGAGCGCCTGGTGGTGAACACGGTCAGCGGGGACGCGCGCATGGAGGGGGGCGGGGAGCGCTCCGGCCGCCGGGTCCGCACCGTCATCTATCCGGGCGCCTCGCCCGACGCGCCGAAGTAGGGTCGGGGCATGGAAGCTCCTGTCCAGGAAGGCCTGGTCGTCGATCGGATCGGCAAGACCTACCGCGGCCGCGCCGTGGTCAAGGGCGTGTCCCTGCGCCTCGGCCGGGGTGAGGTTAAGGGGCTGCTGGGTCCGAATGGAGCCGGCAAGACCACCTGCTTCTACATGATCACCGGACTGGTCGCCGCCGACGAGGGCGCGATCTGGCTGGACGGGGAGAACATCACCGCCCAGCCCATGTACCAGCGCGCGCGCATGGGCCTGGGGTATCTGCCTCAGGAGCCGTCCATCTTCCGGGGCATGACGGTCGAGGAAAACGTCATGGCGATCGTGGAACTGCGCGAGCCGGACCCGCGCAAGGCCCGGGAGACCGTCGCCGGGCTGCTCGGTGATCTCCGGATCGACCACCTGCGCAAGTCTCCCGCCATCTCCCTGTCCGGTGGCGAGCGACGGCGCGTCGAAATCGCCCGCGCCCTGGCTTCCGAGCCGGCCTACATGCTGCTGGATGAGCCCTTCGCCGGGATCGACCCCCTGGCCATCGCCGACATCCGCGAGGTGATCGGCTACCTGAAGGCCCGCGGGATCGGTATCATGATCACCGACCACAATGTCCGCGAGACGCTGGACATCATCGACCGGGCGGCCATCATCCATGCGGGGGAGCTCCTGATGGAGGGCACGCCCGCCGAGATCGTCGACAATCCCGAGGTCCGGCGTGTCTACCTCGGGGAACAGTTCACCTGACGCCGCCGGGGCCTTCGCCCCGTCGTTGGTCTTCGGGAGGGGGAAGGGCATGGTCGCCACGCCGAGGAATGCGGTCGTCATCCTGTTGGACAGCCTGAACCGGCATATGCTGGGAGCCTATGGCGGGACCGAGTTCGCCACCCCCAATCTCGACGGCTTCGCGCGCACCGCAGTCCGGTTCGACAACCACCATACGGGGTCCCTGCCCTGCATGCCGGCGCGCCACGACATCCTTTGCGGTGCCCTGGACTTCCTCTGGCGGGCCTGGGGGTCGGTGGAGCTCTGGGAGGACGCCATCACCTACGAGCTGCATAAGGCCGGCGTGGTCTCGCAGCTCATCTCGGATCACCCCCACCTGTTCGAGACCGGCGGCGAGAACTACCACTCCGACTTCACGGCCTGGGCCTACGAGCGCGGGCACGAGGGAGACGCCTGGAAGACCCGGCCGGATCCCAGCTGGGCGGGCGCGCCGATCTTTGGACGGGGTCACATGCCCTACCATGACAGCCGGGGCTGGTTCCGGGGGGAGCCCGACTTTCCAGGTCCGCGGACCATGTCCGCTGCTGCCCGCTGGATCGAGGAGAACGCGGGCTGGCACGACCGGTTCTTCCTGTTCATCGACGAATTCGACCCGCACGAGCCCTTCGACACGCCTGAGCCCTGGGCCTCGATGTACGACCCCGACTATTCGGGGCCGCCCATGATCTGGCCGCCCTACATGCAGGGGGCGATCGAGAAGGGGGTCTTGAGCGAGGCCAGCGCCCGCCGCCTGCGGGCCAGCTACGGCGCCAAGCTGTCGATGATCGACCACTGGCTGGGGCGGGTCTTCAAGGCGATCGAAGACAAGGGACTGGCCGACGACACCCTGGTCATGGTGTGTACCGACCACGGGCACTACCTGGGCGAGAAGGACATCTGGGGAAAGCCCGGCGTGCCGGTCTACAACACCCTCGGCCATATCCCCCTGATGATCCGCCACCCGGGGATTGCCCCAGGCGCCTGCGACGCCCTGACGACCAGCGTCGATCTGTTCGCCACCCTGGCCGACCTGTTCGGGGTCAAGGTCCGACAGCGTACCCATGGCCGGTCCCTCCTCCCCGTCCTGCGCGGCGAGGCGGACTCGGTTCGGGATCACCTGCTGACCGGGGTCTGGGGGCGCGAGGTCCACCTTGTCACCCGGGAGTGGAAATACGCCCGGGGTCCCGCCGGCCAGAACGCGCCCCTGTCGATGATGTCGAACCGTTGGTCCACCATGCCGACCCACATGATCGACCGGCATATCGCCCTGCCGCCCCCCGACCACCGGGCCTTCCTCGACCGTATGCCAGGCTCCGCCATACCGGTGATCCACCAGCCCTACGCCGCGGGCGACGCCCTGCCCTTCTGGGCCCGTACGCGGCCCTCGGGGAACTATCTATTCGACCGGGTCGCGGATCCGGACGAGATTGAGAACCTGGCGGGAAGCCCGCTGGAGACGCAGGCCGCCCGGCGCCTTTCCGAGGCCCTCAAGGCGATCGAGGCCCCGGAGTCGCAGTTCGTGCGGCTGGGCCTGGACTGAGATGGAGATTCGTATGCCCCTGAAATCCCTTGTCGCCCTGGCGGCCGCCCTGCTGGCCACCGCCCTGGCCGGATGCGCCCGGGACATCCCCTACGAGACCCTCAAGGCGAAGTACGCGAATTCCGCCTCTCGGTTCGTGACCCTGGAGAACGGCGTCAGCGTCCACTACCGGGACCAGGGCCGGCCGGACGGGCCGCCCCTGGTGCTGGTCCACGGCTTCGCCGCCAACCTCGACACCTGGGAGCCCTGGGTGGCCAGGCTGGGCGACACCTACCGGGTGGTGACCCTGGACCTGCCCGCGCACGGGCTGACGGTCACGCCCCCGGACTACAAGATGTCCACAGACGGACAGGTCGAGGTCATTGACGGCCTGACCCGCTCGCTGGGCCTGGGCTCGTTTGTCCTCGCCGGAAACTCCATGGGCGGCGGCGCATCCTGGAACTTCGCCCTCAAGCACCCGGACCGGCTTCGCGGCCTGATCCTGGTGGACGCCGTCGGGCCGTCTCCCGAGACGAGCCCAGGCGGGCCGCCCCGCGAGGGGCCGCCGGCCGTCTTCAAGCTGATGGGCACGCCCGCGGGAAGGGCGGTGATGAAGTCCGTCAACCTGCGTCCGATCATCCAGACCGGCCTGAAGCAGGCCTATGTAGATGAGAGCCTTGTGACCCCCGCCCTGGTTGACCGTTACGCCGAGCTCTCCCGGGCGCCCGGGCGGCGGGAGATGATCCTCTCCGGCCGGGGCGGCCCTCCGGGGCAGATTTCGCCAAAGATCTTCGTTGCGATCCGGACGCCAACCCTTGTCCTCCACGGGGACGCCGACACGGTCATCCCGGTTGGCGTGGGCAAGCTGCTGGCCGAGTCGATCCCGGGCGCCCGACTGATCACCTATCCCGGGGTTGGCCATGTCCCGATGGAGCAGATCCCTGATCGTTCCGCGGCGGATGTCCGGGCCTTCCTGGAGGCGCTCCCCGCCCCGGAAGGCGCCGGAAAAATCAGCGGGCGTTAACCAAACGGTTGCCTTCCCTCCTTAACCTGCAAGCAAGAAGCAGGCCAAGGAGGCGGAGTTGGCGCTCGGCGCGCGTTTAGAGGTTCGTCAGGGACAGGGGCTGGTCATAACGCCCCAGCTGCAGCAGGCCATCAAGCTTCTGCAGCTATCCGGCCTCGAGCTCGATGCCTTTGTCGAGGCCGAGCTTGAGCGCAACCCCCTCCTGGCGCGCGAGGACCGGGATCCCGATGTTGAGGCTGTGGCACCCGATCCGGGCGCGGAAGCGACCTTCGCCGCCGACCGGATTCCCGAATCGGGCGCCGAAGCCAGGCTCGACATCAGCCATGAGGCCGAGGCCTCCCCCGGGGAAAGGGCGACCGGCGACATGGCCGCTGGCGAGGACGCCGGCGGAGCCATTGACTGGAGCCGCACCAGCGGCGGCGGCTTCGAGTCCGACGGTGATCTCGCCCAGCGCCTGTCCGGGGTCGCCACCCTGCGCGACCACCTGTTCGCTCAGCTCTCGGTCAGCGGCCTGGACCGTGCCCGCCTTGCGGCGGCCGGGGTCCTGATCGATTCGGTGGATGAGGGCGGGTACCTGAGGTGCGATCTCGTCGAGACCGCCGAGCGCCTGGGTTGTGACGCGCCCTTCCTCGAATCGGTCCTGGTCGTCCTGCAGGGCTTCGAGCCTACGGGAATCTTCGCCCGGGATGTCGCCGAATGCCTCCGGCTCCAGCTGATCGAGCGGGACCGTCTTGACCCCGCCATGGCGGCGCTGGTGGACAACCTGGACCTTCTTGCCCGGCGCGACATGGCGGCTCTGCGGCGTGTCTGCGGCGTCGATGACGAGGACCTTCGTGAAATGATCGCCGAGGTCAGGGGATTGACGCCCAGGCCTGGCGCCGCGTTCGGCGGTGAGCCGACGGCGTCAGTCACACCGGACGTCATCATCCGGGAGGGGCCTGGCGGCCTGTGGAACGTGGAGCTGAACAGCGACACCCTGCCGCGGCTCCTTGTGGACCGCCGGTATTTCGCCCGGGTGTCCGCCGGCGCCCGGACCGACGCCGAGAAGGTCTTCGTCTCGGACTGCTTCTCCCAGGCGAACTGGCTCCTGAAGTGCCTGGACCAGAGGGCGCGGACCATACTGAAGGTCGCCTCCGAGATTGTTCGTCAGCAGGATGGTTTCCTCGCCTTCGGAGTCTCCCACCTTCGGCCCCTGAACCTGCGGACAGTGGCAGAGGCCATCGGCATGCATGAATCGACGGTGAGCCGGGTCACGTCGAACAAGTTCGTCTCCACCCCCAGGGGCGTCTTCGAGCTCAAGTTCTTCTTCACCGCCTCCATCGCATCGACGGGGGATGGAGAGGCGCACTCGGCGGAAAGCGTCCGGCACCGGATTCGCCAGCTGATCGACACGGAACGCCCCGGAGACAAAGTCCACTCTGACGACCGGATCGTCGAAATCCTCAAGGTTTCGGGCGTGGATATCGCCCGCCGGACTGTGGCCAAGTACCGAGAATCCATGAGAATTCCCTCGTCTACTGACCGCCGGCGCATGATGGCCACTGCGGGCTGATCCGGAGATTGACTCCTGGGCGGCGAGAGCGCCCCCTGAGCCCATGAGAGTCCAGGTCACCGGCAAGCATGTCGACGTCGGATCGGCCCTGCGCGAGCGGGTCGTCGATGAAATCAACGCCTCCATCGGCAAGATCTTCGACCGCGGCGGTTCCGCGGACGTGGTGGTCAGCCGCGAGGGCCACGCCTTTCGCGTGGACTGCTCGGTCCAGCTCGCCTCGGGCCATCCCCTTGCGAGCCACGCCCTTGCGACAGATGCCCATGCGGCGTTCAGCGCCGCTCTTCACAAGATCGAGACCCGGGTCCGACGCTACAAGCGAAGGCTGAAGAGCCACGCCCCCTCATCTGCAGCGCGCCAGGCGGAAATGGCATCCTATTTTGTCCTGAAATCGCCTGAAGAGGCCGATGACGAGGCTTGGGAGGACGGAATCGATCCGATTTCGGCCTCCGAGCCGCCCGCCGCCCTAGTGATCGCGGAGACTGAAAAGCCGTTACGTACCCTGACGGTTTCCCAGGCGGTTTTGGAACTGGACTTGACGGACCAGCAGACAATCGTGTTCAGGAACGCCGCGCATGGCGGTTTGTCCGTTGTGTACCGCCGGCTCGATGGAAACATCGGCTGGATAGATCCCGCGCGCACGTCGGTGACCCGAGAGGGTGCTGCGGGCGAAGTTCCAGTCTGAGCGTGCCGTCGGCCTCAGGTGCCTGGCGGGAACGCCTTCCCTCAGTGAGCGTGACCCTTGCCGGACCGCCTCTCCATCGCCGATCTGATCGGGCCCAGCAGCGTCGCCGTTGGCTTCGGTGCCCGGACGCCCCGCCAGGTGATGAACCTGATCGCCGACAAGGCCGCCCAGAACTTCGGCCTCAATCCGGTGGGGGTGCTGTCTGCCCTCCTGGAGCGGGAGCAGTCAGGATCGACCGGTCTTGGCCGCGGGGTCGCCGCCCCCCACGCCCGGGTCCCGGGACTCGAGCACAGCCGCTTGGTGGTGGTCAGGCTTGATCAACCCATCGCCTTCGGCGCCATTGACGGCCAGCCGGTGGATCTCTTTTTCGCCCTCCTGTCGCCTGAGGACTCCGGGGTCGAGCACTTGCGCGCCCTGGCCCGGATTTCCCGACTGGTGCGCCGGGAAGACCTGCGCGACCAGCTCAGGCGGGCAGCCGACGCCGATGCGATCCGATTCCTATTGGCCCAGGGCGAGGCGACCGCCGCCTGATTCCCAGGAGTCAGCAGGCCTCAGTGAACGGAGACCGGCGCCAGTTCGTGTGCGACCGCAGCCGCAACGGCGGAGTCCCTGTCGCCCAGGATGGCCAGTCTTTCGCCGTTCGCCCTGTGCACCGCATAGAGCACCTGGTCCGGATGAAGCTCGATGCCCTCGATCCGGCCTGACGCGGTGTTGGCGAGGATCTCGGCGGCCCGGACCGGACGGACATAGACCATGTCAGGCGCTCCCAGGGCTGCGAAGGCTTCCGGGGTCAGGCCGGGGAGGGCGCGAATCTTGGAGTAGGGGGTCATGGAATGGGCTCCTTCAGCTGCTGTCAGCCTGCCGATTGGATGGGGATGCGGCGAACCTGAGGCTCGGGCGCTGGACGACTGAGGTCCACATGCAGGAGGCCGTGCTCCAGCAGCGCGCGGTCCACCTCGACGCCGTCCGCCAGGACGAAACTCCGTATGAAGCTCCGGGCGGCGATCCCCCGGTGCAGGTAGGCGTCGCCCTTGGGGGCGTCCTCCCGGCGGCCGGCTAGGGTCAGCTGGCGGTCCTCCAGGGTGATCTGCAGGCTCTCGGGTGTGAACCCGGCCACGGCGAGGGTGATCCTGAGGGCGCCGCCGCCAAGATCCTCGACATTGTAAGGCGGATAGCCTTCGGAGGCGGCCTTCGCCGCCCTCTCGATCTGGTTTCGAGTATGTTCGAAGCCGAGGAGGAAGGGGCTGTCGAACAGAACGGTCCTGGTCATGGGAGTCCTCAGTCAAAGCGACTCTGCGGCGTCCCGTCCGGTTTCGGCCCGACCCGCCACCTTCCCCATGTGGCGCTTGGGTCCCCGGCTTTCAATATCCGCCGGTCCGACTTCGGTCGGACTTGCGCCGAAGCGCCTGCCGTCGCACCACTTCGGCATGACCGACCCCATGTCCTTCGCCCTCCACTATTTGGGGGACGGCTATTCCACTGACGCCAAGCTGATGGGCCGCCAGGCGGTCGGCAAGTCCCTGTTCCGCGCCATCGCCCGGCGCTGGTCGGACGGCGAGGTCTTCGGATTCGGCCGTGGGGTGTCTCGGGCGATGATGGACCAGTTGCAACAGGAGGGATTCGCGGGCCGTCTTGTCTGGCGCGAACAGGGCTCGACAGCCCCGCCCCCCGGATTTCCAGGCTCGGTCTACCATCCCGGTCCGATCCCACTGGCCATGGCGCATGACCGCAACCGGGAGGGGCCGGGTGCCTACAGTCTTTTCGGGGTGACCCACACCCTGTCCTCGCTGGGTGCCATGGACAGTATAGGTGACCTGGCGGGAGCGCCCTTTCAGCCCTGGGATGCCCTGATCTGCACCTCGACGGCCGCCGTCACCCTGGTGCGCAGCCTCATGGCTGAGCGCCGAGCCTGGCTGGCGGAGCACTATGGCGCCACCCGCTTCTCCGAGATCGAGCTTCCGGTCATCCCCCTCGGGGTCGATGTGGCGTCACTGGCGCGGCCGGCGTCGGAGATCGAAGCCGCCCGGCGGGACCTTGGCCTTGCACCAGGGGACGTCGCCTTCCTCTTCGCGGGACGGCTGTCCTTCCACGCCAAGGCCAACCCGGCCCCCCTCTACCAGGCCCTGGAACGGGCAGCGGCGGGGCGGCGGCTGGTCTGCATAGAGGCCGGGCAATTCCACAATGAAGCGATCGCGGAGTCCTACCGCGACGCCCAGTCGGCCCTGGCGCCCTCCGTACGCTTCCTCCACGCCAAGGGCGGGGACGCCGGGGACTACCGGCGGGCCTGGTGCGCGGCCGATGTCTTCGTTTCGATCTCCGACAACATCCAGGAGACCTTCGGCATCACCCCAGTGGAGGCCATGGCCTCGGGTCTGCCGGTTCTGGTCTCGGACTGGAATGGTTACCGCGACACGGTACGGGAGGGTCTCGACGGCTTCCGGATACCGATGATCGGGGCTCCTGAGGGCGGCGCCATTGACCTGGCCCTCAGACACGCCCTGCAGATGGACACCTATGACCGTTACATCGGCCAGTTCAGCATGGCCACGGCGGCGGATCTGGAGGTCCTGTCCCGGCGGATCGGCGAGCTTGCCGACAGCCCCGACCAGCGCGCCCGGATGGGCGCGTCGGGTCGGGCCCGGGCCCTTGCAGAATTCGACTGGCCAGTGATCCTGCACCGCTACCAGGCCCTGGCCGGAGAACTCGGCCGGCTTCGGTCCAGCGCGACCGGGGGCCAGATTCCCTGGCCCCTGAGGCCGGATCCCTCCCGGCTCTTCGGGCATTTCCCCACCCGCCGACTGGCACCGGATTGGATCGTCAGTGCCCCGTCCGGACGGGAAGCCGCCCTGGAGGACCTTCTCCGGCTGAGGATGACCACCTACGTGCTGGATCCCGTCCGACTACCACCCGAGATGATCCGGGATCTGCATCGTCTGGCCCAGGCCGGGCCCCGAACGGTTTCCGACCTGATGGCCGCCGCAGGCGGCGGCGGGCGTCCGCGCCTCAGGGCCCTGATGTGGTTGGCGAAACTGGGCCTGGCCGACCTGAAGCCCCCTGCCTGAGCCTGAAGCGTCCTGCCTGAGATTGGGCTAAGACCCCTATCCGGCCTGACCCCAAAATGGCGAAGGCCCGCCGGGGTGTCCGACGGGCCTTCATGGTGGAGCTAAGCGGAGTCGAACCGCTGACCTCTTGAATGCCATTCAAGCGCTCTACCAACTGAGCTATAGCCCCGAGGTCTCGGGTCCCATACGGGCGGGAGGGGCCCGTCCGGGAAGGCGCGGAACCTAGTCCGGCGGATCGCGGCGATCAAGCCCGCTAAGGGGAAAAATCGCCGTCACCGGTAGCAGCCCTGCGTCAGTCGTCCGCACCGCCCTCGCCGGGAAGACCGTCGAGTTCGGCGTCGTCGAATTCGTCTTCCTCGTCTTCAAGGAAGGGGACGCCGTCCTCCTCCTCTTCTTCGAGTTCGTCTTCTTCCTGGAAGGCGACCAGCTCGTCCTCGGGCGGCGCGATGATCTCCCCATCCTCGTCGTCGACCACAAGGACCGGGTCGTCCACGGCCTCGTCGAGTGCGGGCGTGACGACCTCGTCCTCCTCATCCTCCTCGACCTCGGGTCCAGCCACCACGACCTGGTCTTCGGCGTCGTCCTCGATGTCGCGCTCGGCCGGCGCTGCCCGGGCGCGGACACGGCGGGAACGCACCGCTTCGTCGGGGTCGAATTCGTGGCTGCACTTGGGGCAGTGCGCCGGACGGCGGGTCAGATCGTAGAATTTAGCCTGGCAGCTAGGGCAGATCTGCTTCGCGCCGAGTTCGGGAAGGGCCAAGGGGCGGGCCTCTTGTCAGGATGAGAATGGAAGCCGGCTCACTTGCCATGCGGCGGCGCCACTGTCAAAAGCAAAGCCCTTCAGGCGCACCTATCCCGCTTCACCCGCCCCGGAGCCAATCCACGCTATGTCCTCCCCTGGCCAGACCGCCGCCCTCAGCGCCCGGCGGAGCGGACCCCTGCGCGGACGGGTCCGTGCGCCGGGCGATAAGTCGATTTCCCACCGGGCGCTGATCTTTGGTGCCCTGGCGGAGGGCCTGACGGAGGTGGAGGGGCTCCTCGAGGGCGAGGACGTCCTGCGTTCTGCCGCCGCCATGCGTGCCTTTGGCGCCGAGGTGGAGGCCCTTGGGGGCGGCCGCTGGCGGATTCTGGGCCGGGGCGGATTCTCTGAGCCCGACGACGTGATTGACTGCGGCAATGCCGGAACCGGCGTTCGCCTGATCCTCGGCGCCGCCGCGGGCTTCGATCTTTCCGCGACCTTCACGGGTGACGCCTCGCTCCGGAGCCGGCCCATGAACCGGGTCATGAAACCCCTGGCAGAGATGGGTGCCCGCTTCCTGCACCGGTCGGGCGGCCGGCTGCCCCTGACCCTGAGGGGCGGGCACCTCAAGCGGATTGAATACGTCCTGCCCGAGCCCTCGGCCCAGGTGAAGTCCGCCGTCCTCCTTGCGGGTCTCCACGCCGTCGGCGGTGCGGTGGTCATCGAGCCGGAGCCGACCCGGGACCACACCGAACGCATGCTCCGGGGGTTCGGGGCCGAGGTGATTGTCGAGGATCTTCCGGAGGGGCGGCGGATCACCCTGCCCGGCGGTCAGGGCCTCACGGGAACCCGGATCCGGGTTCCGGGCGACCCGTCCTCGGCGGCCTTCCCTCTCGTGGCGGCGCTGATCACGCCCGGGTCCGAGGTGACGGTGGAGGGAGTCCTTCTCAATCCCCTCCGCAACGGACTGTTGGCGACCCTGCAGGAAATGGGCGCCGACCTGTCGGTGTCGGCGGTGCGTGATGAGGGCGGTGAGCCCGTCGGCGACATTACCGCCCGGTACTCTGCCCTCAGGGGGGTCGACGTCCCGGCGGATCGCGCGCCGTCCATGATTGACGAATATCCCATACTGGCGGTCGCTGCGGCCTTTGCCGAGGGCGTCACCCGCATGCGGGGCATTGGCGAGATGCGCGTGAAAGAAAGCGATCGCATCGCCCTGATGGCGGCGGGCCTGGCGGCCTGTGGCCTGGTGGTGGAGGAGGAGCCCGAGGGCCTGATCGTCACCGGAGCGGGCACCAACCGCCCCCCCGTCGGCGGGGCCGCAGTCACGACCCGGGGCGACCACCGCATCGCCATGTCGCACCTGGTGCTGGGCCTGGCCTCGGACGCCGCCGTCCGGGTGGACGAGCCCGGAATGATTGCCACCAGCTTCCCGGGTTTCGTCGACATGATGGGCGGCCTCGGCGCCGACATCGCCTCGGCATGAGCGCCAGCCTGGTAATCGCCGTCGATGGCCCGGCCGCCTCAGGCAAGGGGACGGTCGCTGCCTGGCTGGGCCAGGTCTATGGCCTGCCGGTCCTCGACACCGGCCTCCTTTACCGGGCCGTCGGCGTGGCCGCCTCCCGGGCCGGGGTTGATCCCGATGATCCCCAGGCGGCTGCGGCTATCGCCGGTCAGATCGATCTCCTGGCCCTGGACGATCCGGCCTTCCGCACCCGTGCGGCGGGTGAACTGGCCAGCCGGGTGGCGGTACACCCCGGCGTCCGGCAAGCCCTGAACGCCGCCCAGGTCGGTTTTGCGCGTCGGCCAGGCGGCGCTGTGCTCGACGGCCGGGATATCGGCACGGTGATCGCCCCCTGGGCCCCGGCTAAATTGTTCGTGACGGCCCGTCCGGAGGTCCGCGCCGAGCGTCGCTGTCGCCAGCTCGCCGCCCAGGGCGAGACGGTTACCTTCGAGGAAGTCCTGGCCGATATTCGCCGGCGTGATGCCCGGGATGGCGGCCGGGCCGACGCGCCTCTGGCCCGAGCGATCGACGCCGTCTTGCTGGATACCTCTGAAATGACTATAGACCTCGCCACCGATGCGGCCCGCCGCATTGTCGAGGCGGCGCGCGTCGGTCGGGAATGATCCGGACGGCAAATCCCATCGCGCCTTTCCCTCCCAAGCCGCGGGCATTTTCCGGCGCGAGCTTCGCGCCTTCGGTTTCAACTCCAACCCGACTCCGGGACTCCGTCCGCCTGAAGGGCGCACAGTTTCCGGGTCACATTGACTGATGAAAGTACAAAATGGCTGATGATGCTGGCCTGAACCCGTCCCGCGACGACTTCGCGGCCCTCCTGACCGAGTCCCTGGGTGGACGCGACTTCATGGAAGGCCAGGTGGTCAAGGGCATAGTCGTGGGCATCGAGAAGGACTTCGCGATCATCGATGTGGGCCTCAAGACCGAGGGACGCATCTCTATCAAGGAGTTCAGCGTCGGCGAGGAAGACAAGCCTCAGCTGGCCGTCGGCGACACGGTCGAGGTCTTCCTCGAGCGGGTCGAGAACGCCATGGGCGAGGCGGTTATCAGCCGCGAGAAGGCCCGCCGCGAGGAAGCCTGGACCCGGCTTGAGGGCGTCCACGCCCGCAACGAGCCTGTCATGGGCGCCATCGTTGGCCGCGTGAAGGGCGGCTTCACCGTTGACCTCGGCGGCGCCTCGGCCTTCTTGCCGGGCTCGCAGGTCGACATCCGCCCGGTGCGCGACGTCGGCCCGCTGATGGGCAAGGAACAGCCCTTCGCCATCCTGAAGATGGACCGGCCGCGCGGCAACATCGTCGTCTCCCGCCGGGCCATCCTCGAGGAAGCCCGCGCCGAACAGCGCACCGAACTCGTCGGCCAGCTGCAGGAAGGCGAGATCCGCGAAGGCGTGGTCAAGAATATCACCGACTATGGCGCCTTCGTGGACCTGGGCGGGATCGACGGCCTGCTGCACGTCACCGACATGAGCTGGAAGCGCGTCAACCACCCCAGCCAGGTACTGGCTGTGGGCGATACGGTCCGGGTCCAGATCGTCAAGATCAACCCCGACACCCAGCGCATCTCCCTGGGCATGAAGCAGCTCCAGTCCGACCCCTGGGACGGCGTCGAGGCCAAGTACCCGGTGGGTGCCCGCTTCACCGGCCGCATCACCAACATCACCGACTACGGCGCCTTCGTGGAGCTGGAGGCCGGTGTCGAGGGCCTGGTGCACGTCTCGGAAATGTCCTGGACCAAGAAGAACGTCCACCCCGGCAAGATCGTCTCGACTTCTCAGGAAGTCGACGTGGTCGTCCTGGACGTGGATCCCTCCAAGCGTCGCGTGTCGCTGGGCCTCAAGCAGGCCATGGACAATCCCTGGGATGCCTTCGTGGCCACCCATCCGGTGGGCTCCACCGTCGAGGGCGAAGTCAAGAACGCCACCGAGTTCGGCCTCTTCCTGGGCCTGGAGAACGACATCGACGGCATGGTCCACCTATCTGACATCGACTGGAGCGTGCCCGGTGAGGAGGCCATTACGCGCTACCACAAGGGCGAGATGGTCAAGGCGCGGGTCCTGGACGTCGACGTCGAGAAGGAGCGCATCTCCCTGGGCATCAAGCAGCTCTCGGGCGATCCGATGACCGGCGATGTCTTCCACAAGGGCCAGAACGTGACGGTCACCGTCACCGAGGTCACCTCGGGTGGCATCGAGGTCCGCTTCGGCGATGACGAAGCGCCTATGTCGGCCTTCATCCGCAAGTCGGACCTTTCGCGGGACCGCGCTGACCAGCGCCCCGAGCGCTTCGCCGTCGGTGACCGCGTCGACGCCCAGGTCACCCTCGTGGACAAGGCCGCCCGGCGCATCTCCCTGTCCATCAAGGCCCTGGAGATGGTCGAGGAGAAGGCCGCCATCGAGAAGTTCGGGTCCTCGGACTCGGGAGCCTCGCTGGGCGACATCCTTGGCGCGGCCCTTCGCGAGAAGGCCCAAAAGGACTAGGCGGCAGCCGGGCGTTTCGGCGTCAGGGTGTCCTGGATGCGGCGGACCGGAATACCGGTCCGCCGTTTTCTTTTTTGCGCGGGGTCTTTTGTCTGTAGGTCCCGTCCAAGGGCTTGACGCCAAAGGGAAATGCGCTGAAGTGGTGGCCTGACGGCGCGCGCGAACGGCCGGATTTCGGGGGTGGCCAGGGGCATGATCAAGTCCGAACTCATCGCCAGGCTGGCCGAGGAAAACCCGCACCTTACCCAGAAGGACATCGAGCGGGTCGTTTCCGTCATCCTCGACCGGATGATCCAAGCCCTTGAGGATGACGGTCGGGTCGAGCTTCGCGGCTTTGGCGCCTTCTCAGTCCGGTCCCGCGGCGCCCGCTCCGGCCGGAACCCCCGGACAGGCGTGGCCGTTTCCGTCCGCGCCAAGCATGTTCCCTTCTTCAAAAGTGGCAAGGAACTTAGGGTCCGGCTCAACGCCGACGACTGACGCTCCGGCGTCTCCAGGACAAGCAAAGGGAGGAACCCATGTCCATCTTCAGTGAGTTTCGCGAATTCATCGCCCGCGGCAACGTCATCGACCTCGCGGTCGGTGTCATCATCGGCGGGGCCTTCGGAAAGATCGTCACGGCCCTCGTCGAGGGGGTGGTCATGCCTCCCATCGGCCTCCTCACCAGCGGCGTGGACTTCTCGCACCTCAGCTGGGTCCTCAAGGCAGACGATCCTGCCACTGCGGCCGACGAGTTGGTAGCGATCCAGTACGGTGCCTTCCTGAATACCCTGATCCAGTTCGTGATCGTCGCTTGGGTGATCTTCGTGATGGTCAAGGGGGTTAACGCCCTGCGCCGGGCCCAGGTGGCTGCGGCACCGCCGCCGGCCCCTTCGGCCGAGGAAACCCTCCTTGGTGAGATCCGCGACCTGCTGAAGTCCGGTCGCTGATCCTCAGGCCTTGAACTTGGAGCCTGCATGGCCCTAATCCGGGCCATGCACGTTCCCGCCAAGATCTGCGGCCTGTCCACGCTGGAAACCGTCGAGGCCGCTGTGGCCTCGGGCGCCGGATTCGTCGGCTTCAACTTCTTCCCGGCAAGCCCGCGATTCGTCGAACCCGAGGCGGCCGCCCGGCTCGCCGAGCCGGCCCGGGCGGCTGGCGTGCGGATCTGCGCCATCACGGTAGACGCCGGCGACGAGGTCCTGGACAGGATCGCCCGGATCCTACGCCCGGACCTCATCCAGCTGCATGGCAAGGAATCGCCGGCCCGGGGAGCCGAGGTCTCCCGCCGCACCGGAGTGGGGCTGATTCGCGCCCTGCCGGTGGGTTCCACCGCCGACCTTGCGGCCGCCGGGCCCTGGTCCGATGTCGCCGACCACCTTCTGCTAGACGCCCGCCCGCCGGAGGGTGCCGGAATGACCGGGGGGCTGGGCCAGGCCTTCGACTGGTCTATCACCAGGGACTTTCGCACCCCCCGTCCCTGGTTCCTCGCGGGGGGTCTCGATCCCTGGAATGTGGCCGAGGGCCTGGCGACTTCCGGGGCCCCCATGGCGGACGTTTCCTCTGGCGTGGAGCGCGGTCCCGGATTAAAGGACGCGTCATTGATCTCGGCCTTCCTCGACGCTGTCCGCCGAGCCAGACAATAGGCCCCACGTGAACCAGATCACTACGCCCAACGACTATTCCGCCTATCCTGACGCCTCCGGCCGGTTCGGCGATTATGGCGGCCGCTACGTGCCCGAAACCCTCATGCCCCTGGTGCATGAGCTTGAGGCGGCTTTCCGGCTTGCCATGGCCGATCCAGCCTTCCACGCCGAGCTGGATGGCTATCTCAAGCACTATGTCGGCCGGCCGAGCCCCATGTACTTCGCCGAGCGCCTGACCCAGAAGTTCGGGGGGGCGAAGATCTATCTCAAGCGCGAAGAGCTCAACCACACGGGTGCGCACAAGATCAACAACTGCATGGGCCAGATCCTCCTGGCCATGCGCATGGGCAAGACCCGGATCATCGCCGAGACCGGGGCCGGCCAGCACGGAGTGGCCACGGCCACGGTCTGCGCCCGCTTCGGCCTGCCCTGCGTGGTCTACATGGGGGCTGTGGACGTCGAGCGCCAAAAGCCCAACGTCTTCCGGATGAACCTCCTGGGCGCCCGGGTCGAGCCGGTGACCTCGGGCTCCTCGACCCTGAAGGACGCCATGAATGAGGCGCTTCGGGACTGGGTCACCAATGTCGATGACACCTACTACCTGATCGGCTCGGCAGCGGGCCCGCATCCCTATCCGGAGATGGTCCGCGAGTTCCAGGCGGTCATGGGCCGGGAAGCCAGGGCGCAGATCCTCGAGGCCGAGGGCCGGCTCCCCGACGCCGTGGTCGCCTGCGTGGGCGGGGGATCGAACGCCATCGGTACCTTCCATCCCTTCCTCAACGACGAGGGCGTGCGCCTGATCGGGGTCGAGGCCTCCGGCGATGGCATGGACACCAAGCGCCATGCGGCGGCCATCAATGGCGGCCGGCCTGGCGTCCTCCATGGCAACCGTACCTACCTGATCCAGGATGAGGTGGGCCAGATCACCGAGGCGCACTCGATTTCTGCGGGCCTGGACTATCCCGGGATCGGTCCCGAACATGCCTTCCTGCACGATGTCGGCCGGACGGAATACCTGACCTGCACCGACCGCGAGGCCCTCGAGGCCTTCCGGCTCTGCGCAGAGCTGGAGGGGATCATTCCGGCCCTCGAGACCAGCCACGCCCTGGCCCGCCTGCCGCAGATCTGCGCCGAGGTCGGCCCCGACGGGATCGTGGTGGTCAACCTGTCCGGCCGGGGCGACAAGGATGTGGCGACCGTGGCCCAGGCCCTGGGACTCTCGATTTGAGCCGCGCCCGGATCGACGCCCGCTTCGCCCGCCTCCACCAGGAGGGCCGTGCCGGCTTCATCCCCTACGTGATGGCGGGAGATCCGGACCCGGAGACCGCCCTGGCCATCCTCAAGGGGCTTCCCGCCGCCGGGGCTGACCTGATTGAGGTGGGCTTTCCCTTCTCCGATCCTTTGGCGGAGGGCCCGCCGATCCAGCGCGCAGCCCAGCGGGCCCTGGCCCGGGGCATGACCCTGCAGAAGACCCTGGACCTTGTCGCTGCCTTCCGCCGCTCGGACTCCGAAACACCGGTCATCCTGATGGGCTATGCCAATCCCCTCGAGACCCCGGGCTATGTGGCCTTTGCCCGTGACGCTGCGGCTGCGGGCGTGGACGGCCTGATCGTGGTCGACATTCCGCCTGAGGAGGCCGATCCCCTCGCCGACGCCCTGGACGCCCAGGATCTATCCCTGATCCGGCTCGCCACACCCACGACGGACGACCGGCGGTTGCCTGTGGTGGTCCGGCGGACCTCGGGCTTCGTCTATTACGTCTCCGTCGCCGGGGTCACCGGCGTGAAGGAGGCCGACGCCGGCGCCGTGGCGCCCAATGTCGCCCGGGTCCGCGCCGCCTCCGGGCTTCCGGTGGCCGTGGGCTTCGGCGTCCGGACCGAGGCGAGGGCGGCCGAGGTGGCCCGGGTCGCCGACGCCGTTGTGGTCGGCTCAGCCCTGGTGGACGAGGTGGCCGCCGCCCTGGCTGCAAACGAAGACGTGACCGACCGGGTGCTTACAAAAGTGGCGGGTCTGGCTAAGTCTGTCCGGGCGGCAAGGACGTCGGGTGTCGGAGCTTAGGCGCAGAATGGCGATGGCGGACGAGACCGACGATAAATCCGGGAAGCCGCCCCAGCCCCCCCGGGAGCGTGGCGGCTGGCTTGCCAAGATCGCCCCCGGCGTCCGCAACCTGGTGGCCAGGCGCGAGACCCCCGAGAACCTCTGGGTCAAGTGCCCGGATACGGGCGAGATGCTGTACCGGCCCGACCTCGAGGCGGCCATGTGGGTCACGCCCTCGGGCAGCCACATGCGCATCGGCGCCGCCCAGCGCCTGCGCTACACCTTCGACGACGGACGATTCGAGCGTATCCCTTCGCCGGTCGTGGTCGATGATCCCCTGAAGTTCCCGGACGACAAGCCCTATGCCGACCGTCTTAAGGCGGCGCGCAAGGCGACCGGCGAGCAGGACTCCATGGCCGTCGCCTTCGGAAACATCCGGGGCCAGGCGGCGGTGGTCATCGTCCAGGACTTCAACTTCATGGGCGGGTCCCTGGGCATGGGCGCCGGCGAGGCCTTCATCAAGGCCGCCGAGGAAGCCGTGCGTCGCAAGGTTCCCCTGGTCATCTTCACCGCCTCCGGGGGTGCCCGCATGCAGGAGGGGACCCTGTCCCTGATGCAGATGGCCCGGACCACCCTGGCCCTCAACGAGGTCAAGGCCGCTGGCCTGCCCTATGTCGTAGTGCTGACCGACCCGACAACCGGCGGGGTCTCGGCCTCCTACGCCATGCTGGGCGATATCCACATTGCCGAGCCCAACGCCATGATCGCCTTCTCTGGCCGCCGGGTCATTGAGCAGACCATTCGCGAGGTCCTGCCCGCCGGCTTCCAGAGGGCTGAGTTCCTGATGGAACGGGGCATGGTCGACCTGGTGGCGGCGCGCTCTGAACTGCCGGACATCCTCGCCTCGGTGCTCGGGACCCTGATGCTGGGCCGCGCCCGCGCCCGCGCTGCCTGATCGTCGAGCCGGGACCATGTACGATCCGATCCGGGCTTCTGACGCCGTCATCCAGCGCCTCCGGGCGAGCCACCCGTCCCTCATCGACCTGACAACCGGACGGGTCGAGCGCCTTCTGGAGGCCCTTGGCCGGCCCGACCTACGCCTGCCTCCTGTGATCCACGTCGCGGGCACCAACGGCAAGGGCTCCACCACCGCCTTCCTGAGGGCCATGGCCGAGGCGGCGGGGCTGAAGGTCCACGTCCTCACATCGCCCCATCTGGTGAGGTTCGCCGAACGCATCCGGGTGGCCGGGCGACTGATCACGGACGAGGCCCTTAACGCCCTCACGGACCAGCTCGAGGCGGTCAATGCCGGTCAGCCCATCAGCTTCTTCGAGATCACGACGGTCCTGGCCCTGCAGGCCTTTGCAGACACCCCCGCCGACCTCTGCGTGATCGAGGTCGGCCTGGGCGGGCGGTTTGACGCCACCAACATCTTTGACGCCCCCGCCGTGTCGGTGATCACGCCGGTCGACTACGACCACCTGGAGATGCTGGGTCCCGAATTGTCGAAGATCGCCTGGGAGAAGGCGGGCATCATCAAGCCGGGCCGGCCCGTGGTCTCCGCTCGCCAGCATGAAGAGGCCCTGGCGGTGATCGAGGCCGAAGCCGAGGCCCGGGGCGCACCCCTGACCCTGGTCGGCCGGGACGCGGATATCTGGCGGGAAAGGGGCCGGCTGGTGGTCCAGGCCCCGGACCGGCTTCTCGATCTTCCGCCGCCGTCCCTGCCCGGCCTCCACCAGTTCGAGAACGCCGGCCTCGCCGCCCTCGCCCTCCTGGCTCTCGGCGACCCGCGCATTGACGAGGCCGCCCTTGCAAGGGGCGCCCAGGAGGCGGTCTGGCCCGGCCGGTTCCAGAGACTCACCACAGGACCCCTGGGCGGGCTGGCTGCGGCCAGGGGATCGGACCTCTGGCTGGACGGGGCCCACAATCCTCACGGTGCCGCTGCCCTGGCGCGGACCTGTGAGGAGATGGGGGCGCGGGATCCCCGGCCCCTGGTTCTGGTGACCGGGCAGTTCTCCCGCAAGGATCCCCGTGGCTTCTTCGCTGCATTCGCGGGCCTGGGTCCGCAGGTGGTCGCCACGACCTTCGAGTCCGCCTCGGCCCTGTCGCCGGACGTCCTGGCGGAGGCGGCCCGCGCGCAGGGTCTTGAGGCTTCAACGGCGCCAGATGTCTCGGCCGCCGTCGCCCTGGCCCTGGATGTGAAGGGGCCTCCGCCCCGGATCGTGATCTGCGGCGGCCTTCACTTCGCTGGCGAGGTGCTGGCCCTCA
This sequence comes from Phenylobacterium sp., assembly GCF_037138395.1. Lineage (GTDB taxonomy): Bacteria > Pseudomonadota > Alphaproteobacteria > Caulobacterales > Caulobacteraceae > Phenylobacterium. Next base: position 6,281 of record NZ_JBAXIM010000008.1, on the reverse strand, counting down.
GCCCGGAAACCTGGCCGACCTGAGGGGGCGTCGGGCTCAGCCGACGCCGGACTCGGTCAGCCAGTCGACGATCTTCTGCTTGGGCATGGCGCCGACCTTCATGGCGGTCATCTGGCCGTCCTTGAAGAGCATCATGGTCGGGATGCCCCGCACGCCGTAACGGCCGGGCGTTTCCGGGGAGTCCTCGATATTCAGCTTGACGACCGTGACATGCTCGCCAAGTTCCAAGGCGATCTGCTCGAGGGCCGGGGCGATCTGCTTGCAGGGCCCGCACCACTCCGCCCAGAAATCCACCAGGACGGGCTTGCCCGACTTCAGGACGTCGGCTTCGAAGGACTGGTCAGTGACGGCGACGGTGCCCATGGGCGGCTCCTCGATTGGGGGTCCGGAACCTCCGGACGTTACCCCTAGATAGGGCCAGCGGGGGTGTCCGATCAACTCCCCCAATCAAACGCCCCTATCGAAACCCCTCTCGCAGGGCCTCGAGCGCCGACCGCAGCAGCGGCTCTGGCGCGGGCGTCAGACGCGGGCCGTCGGTCCAGACCAGGGCCGCGCGAATCTTTCGCCCCGGGTAGAGGTCGCCCAACACCGCCCAGTACATGGCCAACTGGCGAAGGTAGGCCGGGTTGGCATCCTCGATGCGGGCCGGTGCCGGCCGGTTGGTCTTGAAGTCGGCGAACAGGACCTCGTCGTCCCGCACCACCAGGCGGTCGATGCGTCCGGAGATGCGCAGGCCTTCCGGGAAGGCCGCCGCCCCTCCGACGATCCCCGCTTCGGCCCGGGATCCCGGACCGAACAGGAAGGCGAACTCGGGGTGTTGCAGGACGCCGAGGGCCGCCGCCGTCATCTCTGAAACCTGGTCAGCGGTCAGGCCGGCCTCCTTCTCCAGAAGCCTACGCGCTGCCCGGTCCCAGGACGCGGAGTCCAGGTCCGGCAGGATCTGCAGGAGGCGGTGGATAAGCTCGCCGCGGCGGAGCCGGCCCAGTCCTCCCAGGCCAGCGAGGGGTGAAAGGGCAGCCACCGGCGCCGAGTCGCCAAGGTCTGAGGGCGAGGCGAGGCGGCTGAGGGGTTCGGCCTGGGCAACCTGCCCCAGCCAGGACGGGACCGTCGCGGCGACCGCTGCCACCCCGGCGCTGGCGGGTCCCAGGACCTCCGGGTCTGCGCCAAAACGCCGGAAGCTGAAGTCGTCGCGATCGATCCGCCGAACCCCGTCGCCCAGCCGGTCGGCAAAGGCCTCGGAGACGGCGCTCCACCACCCCTTCAGGTTCTCTTCACTCCGGTTGCCCGGCAGGGTTCCGCAGAGGATCAGGCGGTCTCGCGCGCGGGTCAGCCCCACATAGAGCAGGCGGCTGAGCTCGCGGCCCGACTCGCGCCCGCGGTCCTCCCGGGCCCTGGCCTGGGCCTGGCAGTCCTCGTCACGTGACCCCAGCCAGAGGAAGGTTCCGTCCCCGGTCCGGACCAGGCCCGACCGCCCGGGATCCGCGAAGGTCATGTCGGGCAGGATGACGATCGGGGCTTCAAGCCCCTTGGCGCCGTGGGCGGTCATGATCCGCACCTCGTCCGCCCCGGCGGCGTCCATCTCCCGGGCCACGTCGACATCCAGCCGGTCCAGGTCGGCGGCATAGCTCTCCAGGTGCCGGGACCCGGCCCGTTCCAGCTCCAGGGTCTTCTCCAGGAACACCCCGAGGGCCTCCTCGGCCTCCCGGCCCAGGCGGGTCAGGAGCCTCTGTCGCTGGGAGCGCCCGCAGGGACCGGGGGATTCCAGAATCCCGACGATGAAGTCGTAAGGCGTGTGGCCCACCCCGGTCCTGGCCACCTGCCCCAGGAAGTCAGCGGCCTGGGCCCAGTCGCTCCGGCCGTCTCCGGCACGCCGCTTCAGGGTGTCCCAGAGCGTCGGATCGGGGCGGTCCCGCGCCAGGTCGAACAGGCTTTCGTCAGTGACATCGCAGAACGGGCTGCGCAGGAGGGCGGCGAGGGTCAGGTCGTCGCCCGGGAAGAGGGCGAAGCGGACCAGGGCCCTCAGGTCCTCGAACAGGATGTGCTCTGACAGCTTCAGCCGGTCGGCCCCGCCCACGGGCACGCCGCTCCGCTTCAGCTCGCGCAGGATCTCGTCGAAGAGGGTGCCGCGCCGGCGGACCAGGATCAGGATGTCGCCCCAGGACGCGGGCCTTCGTCCCTTCGTCTTCTTGTCGCCGATGGACTCGCCCTGGCTCACGATCCGCCGGATCTCGCCGACCATGCGCCGGGCCAGGATCCGTGGGCTGGAGTCGGTTCCCAGGGCGTCGGGCGGGTCCTCCCAGGCGTCCCGCGTCTCCTTCTCGGCGGGGGGCACGAGGTCCCAGAGGTCCACGCACCCGGGATCCCTGCGCCCGGCCTCATGGCGGATGACCGGCGGCGTCTCGCCCTCGGCGCTGACCAGGGCCTGGGCCTTCTCGTCCCCGGCGAAGACCGCATCCACGAAGGTCAGGACCTGCGGCACGGACCGCCAGGACCGGGTCAGGTCGATGCGCTCGAAGCGGGCGCCCACGGCGGCAGCAGCCTGGCTGTGATGGGCGTACTCGATGCCCAGGTTCTCGGGTGAGGCACCCTGGAAGGAATAGATCGACTGCTTGACGTCACCGACCACGAAGAAGGACCGGCCCGGGCCGTTCCCCCTTAAGGCCTGGCCAGCGCCGGAGAAGAAGTCGCCCGTCAGGCCCCTGAGGATTCCCCACTGGTCCGGCGCGGTGTCCTGCGCCTCATCCACGAGGATATGGGCCAGCCTCTGGTCCAGCTTGTACAGCACCCAGGCGGCCATGGGCGCGGTCTGGGTCAGGGCGACGGTCCGGCCCACCAGGTCGCTGAAGTCCAGCTTCCCCGACAGGGTCTTCTCGGTCTCGTAGGCGGTCAGGTAGGCCTGGGCGAGGACGAGGATGTCGAGGGTCCTCTGCCCCGCCACGGCCATGCGCCGGCGCATCTCCAGCCCGAGCAGGCGGTTCGCCTCTCCGTCGAGCAGGCCGACGATGTCCGGGAGGGGCTTCAGGCGGGGTGAGCTTGCGAACCAGGTGGCGACCGTCCAGGTCTTCGTCAGGAGCATCGGCCGCACCTGTTCGTAGGTCGGGCGGCCCTGGCTGGCCTGCAGGGCCTCACCGCGGCCCTTCTCGGTCTTCCCCGAAGAGGCCACGAGGATCTCGGAGATCCGCAGCCAGTCCCCGGGGGCGAGTCCCTGCGAGACATCGACCAGGTCGGCCTCCGCCTGCGCAGGCTCGAGCGGTTCCGGCGCGCCCGTCAGCGCCGTCCAGACCGCGGCCTCCACCCCGCCCCCGGTGGCGGCTTCCTCGAACCATCGTCCGAGGTCCGTGGACAGCCGCGCGAACTCGTCGAAAAGGCCGAGGAACCGCCGGTGGTCCAGGTCCACCGAAAGCCGGGCGTAGGCCTGGGCGATCCGGCCGTCGCCCCCAAGGGCGTGGCGCGCGATCCCGGCGTGGGCCCTGCGCGCCAGGTCCGCCGCGCCGAGGTCATCGAGCACCTCGAAGCCTGGGGATACCCCGGCCTCGAGGGGAAACCGGCGCAGCAGCTTCTCGCAGAAGGCATGAAGGGTCTGGATGCGCAGGCCCCCTGGCGTCTCCAGGGCCTGGGCGAAGAGGGCCCTGGCCTTCGAGAGCGCGTCGGGCTTGTAGGCGGCGGGGGGGCGGCCCTCCAGCGCACCAAGGGCCATGCCGAGATCCTTGTCCGGCATCACCGACCAGTCGCCCAGGAGCCTGAACAGCCGGTCCTGCATCTCCGCCGCTGCGGCCCGGGTGTAGGTCACGCAGAGGATCTGGTCGGGCTCGGCCCCGGCCAGCAGCAGGCGGGCGACCCGGTCGATCAGGGTCTTGGTCTTGCCCGAGCCCGCATTGGCAGTGACGAAGGCCGACAGGAAGGGGTCGGCGGCGAGGGCCTGGGGGTCGTCGACCTCGGAGGGGGTCATGTGTCCTCTCCCTCGCCGATGGAGGACCATTCCCGTACCCGGGCCAGGTGATCATAGTCGCTCGCGTAGAGCTTCACCTTGGCCGGTGCGACCCGGGAGGTATAGGGGCGAGCGGGGTCGTCAAAGGCCTCGATCCGCGCCTTGAGGCCGTCGAGGGCCGCCGCCGAGGCCTGTGTGGCGGTCATCGACGTGTCGATGGCGCTGCGGATCTCGCCGGCCGGCCGGCGTCCGGTGATCCGCACGTAGGACAGCTCCTCCACCCTCAGGCCCTGTAACCCGGGAAAGCCGTCGGCCTCGAGGATGGCGCCGGTCAGGGTCAGCTGGGGGGAGAACCCGGTCTTGACGGTGTCGATGGAGGGCGGTGCGCCGGTCTTGTAGTCGAGTATGCGGGCGATCTGTCCGGGGCCGATCTCCAGCCGGTCGGCCTTGGCGGTGAGGACGAAGTTGCCTGCCCGGGTCGCGAAGGTCAGCTGGCCCGCCTGCTCGACCACGATCCGCCGCCCGTCGCTGCGCCGCTGGCGTTCCTGGTCCACCATCCAGGCGGCAATCTCCCGGCCCAGGGCCTGCTCCCGCGCCAGGCCGATGGCGTCCATCCCCGCCGCCCTGAGCGCCTCGATATAGAGGTGGTCGAGGACGTCGGCGGCGTCGCCAGGCAGGTCTACCGGGTAGGTCTCGACGAAGGTTTCGAGGGCCGAGTGGATCGCCGTGCCTCGGATGCGGACGTCTACCGACGTATCCGGCCGGTCCATGGGGTAGAGGCGAAGAATGTCCCGGGCCCAGACCTGGTAGGGGTCTCGGACCAGGGCCTCCACACGGGTCACCGCCAGCCTGCGAGGCCGGGCCTCCAAGGGCGGGCAGGGCGCGGGACGCAGGGCCGGCGCAAAGGGGCCGGGCGCGTCGAGGGCCTCTGCGAGATCCATCAGGTCCGGGCGCCCGGCCAGGGTCGCGCCGGCGCCCCGGGCCAGGGTCCGCAGCCGCCAGAGCCAGCGGGACTCCAGGACGGGCGCGCCGCGCCGCCGCCGGGTGTTCAGCAGGAACACCTCGGGTGCGCAGGCCGATTGGGCGAAGTCGTGGGCCGACAGGGCGATCCGCCGTTCGGGTGCCGGGAGTCCCAGGGCCGTGCGCATGGTCCTGGACAGGAAGGGGTCCACCCCGGCCGCCTGGGGCCAGACACCTTCCTCAAGCCCGGCCAGGATCACCCGGTCGGCCCGGGCCATCCGCGCCTCCATGGCGCCCAGTATGCGGAGCCTCGGGTGGCTGGCCCGGGCGGACCGCACGCTCTCGCCCGCGACCAGGGCCTCGAAAAGTTCGATGAAGCCCGCGACGGTCAGTTCCGGCGTCACGGCGCCGTCCTCGACCAGCTGGGCCAGGAGCCGGGCCATGGCCTCACCGTCGGGGCCAGCCCAGAGGGCACCGGCGCTTCCGTCTGCCGGGGTGCACAGGGCTTCCAGGACCTGGGTCAGGCGGAGGGCCCAGTCGCCGGCGTGCCGGGAGTCCGGGCCAGGCCCATCGGGTTCCGCCAGGGCGGCGGCATAGGCCTCCAGGAGCTGCAGGGCCTCAGGTCCAGCAGGCTCGCGCGCCGTCTCTCCGCGACGCCTCAGTTCGTCCAGGGTCTCGGACCGCGTCCGGCGCAGGGCGCTCCGTTCCAGGTCGTCCCGGGCCGCCGCTAGGGCTTCCGGGTCCCTCTGAAGCGTGACGAGGGGGTGCTTGAGCAGGCCCAGCAGGACCGACGGCAGGGCAGGGTCCGCCAGGGCCCGGGCTGCAAGGCTGGCGAGGACGGCGCAGGGCCGGCCTGCCAGGGGCTCTCCTGCCGAGGCGTCCGCCGTCACGCCCCAGCGGGCGAGGCGCGCGCAGACCCTGCGGGCCAGGTCCTGGTCCGGGGTCACCAGGGCAGCGGTCCGTCCTGGGGTCTCCAGGGTCTCGCGGAGCAGCAGGGCGGCGGTGAGGGCGCAGGCCTCCTCGTCCCGGGAGGAGATCACCGTCAGGCCTTCCAGCCCCCGGGTGATGGTCCTGACGCCAGTGCCGTTCTTGTCGGCGACGGTCGCCAGCCAGTCTGAGGTGCGCGCCGCCGGACGAAGGGCGAGGCTGATGAGCTTGCGACGGTCGGCCCCTTGCGGGTTGTCGCCGCCGAAGGGCCCCCAAACGAGGACGTCCTTGCGGGCAACACCGGAGCTGTTCAGGAGTTCGTACAGAGCGGCCTGCGGATGCTGGTCGTCCACCTCCAGACCCGTCGCCTCGGGCGAGAGATCGTCGGTGTCCAGCCCGGGAAGGACCACAGCACCCCGGGGGGCTTGGGCGATGACCCGGAGAAGGCCGGCCGTGGCCTGGACCG
>NZ_JBAXIM010000007.1:0-30106 GCF_037138395.1 Phenylobacterium sp. | reverse complement strand
GGGCTTGGAGCCCCCGGAGTCGAGCCCGTCCATGATGCTTCTTCGGAGTTTCCGCCTCCTCTATGTCCAGGTCCTGGCGGGCATCGCCCTGGGCATCCTCGTTGGCTATGTCTGGCCCGAGACCGGCGTGGCCCTCAAGCCCCTCGGGGACGCCTTCGTCCGGCTGATCAAGATGGTCATTGCGCCGGTGATCTTCTGCACCGTCGCAGCGGGCATCGCCCGCATGAGCGACATGAAGGCGTTTGGCCGGCTGGGCCTTCGGACCCTGGTCTATTTCGAGGTGGTCTCAACCCTGGCCCTCGCTGTCGGCCTGGTCGTCGGCCGCCTTGTGAAGCCGGGGGCCGGCTTCAACGTCGATCCTGCCGCTCTCGATCCGTCGATCGCCGCTGGCTACGTTGAGAAGGCTTCGCACGGGGCGACCCTTTCGGAGTCCCTCCTTGCAGTGATCCCCGAGGCCTTCTTCGGGGCCTTTGCCGAGGGCAATCTCCTCCAGGTCCTGCTGATCGCCATCCTGACCGGGATCGCCTGCACCCGGCTGGGCGACTTTGGCCGGCAGGCCGCTGATGTCTTCGACTCCGTCTCCCACCTCTTCTTCGGAATCATCCAGCTGGTGGTGAAATTCGCCCCCATTGGCGCCTTCGGGGCCATGGGTTTCACCATCGGCAAGTTCGGCATCGCGGCGCTCGTCAAACTGGGTGCCCTCGTGGCGACCTTCTACGCAACTTCCCTGATCTTCGTCCTGGTGGTCCTGGGCAGTATCGCCGCCCTGGCCGGCTTCTCGATCCTGAAGTACCTGCGCTACATCCGCGAGGAGCTGCTGATCGTGCTGGGGACCTCGTCCTCGGAGTCGGTCCTGCCGCAGATGATGCAGAAGCTCCAGCAGCTGGGCGCGGGCAAGACGACGACGGGCCTCGTGATCCCAATGGGCTACAGCTTCAATCTCGACGGCACCAACATCTACATGACCCTGGCCACGCTGTTCCTTGCCCAGGCGATGAACATTCCCATCACCCTGGGCCAGGAGTTGACCCTGCTGGGAGTGGCCATGCTGACCTCGAAGGGGGCGAGCGGGGTGACGGGCGCGGGGTTCATCACCCTGGCGGCGACCCTGGCGGTGATCCCGGACATCCCGATCGCGGGCCTGGCCCTGCTCGTGGGGGTCGACCGCTTCATGAGCGAATGCCGGGCCCTCACCAACCTGGTGGGCAATGGCGTCGCCACCCTCGTGATCGCAAGTTGGGAAGGCGACCTGGACCGCGACCGCCTTCGGGAGGAGCTGGACCGCGGTCCGCCGGCGACCCTCACCGCGGCAGCAGCCGCGGGAGGGGCCGACTGACCGGCCTCAGGCCGCGGCGCTGGGCCGGGCCTTGGTGCGCTCGAACCAGGCGAGGACGTTTCCAGCTTCGCCGGGAATGGGCTGGCCGACCTGAGCGCCGAAGGCGAGAAAGGCGAACAGCAGGATATCTGCGAGGGTGAAGCGATCTCCCGCCACCCATGTGCGCCCGGCCAGCAGGCCGTCCAGCCAGATCAGCCGGTCGCGGGCAATGTCCTTGAGTTCCTTTGCGCCGTCCGCGCCGACCAGCTTGATCCGGTTGGCGAACAGGGCCCGGCCCTCTGCGGCGCGGAAGCCGTTGGCCATGGGCTCGCAGATATTGAGGTCGATCCGGCGAACCCACATGCGGGTTTCGGCGCGTTCCTCCGGGGTGGATCCGATCAGGGCGGGGCCCTTGCCCACCTCCTCGAGGTACTCACAGATCGCCGTGATCTCGGAGATTGTCTGGTCGTTGTCCAGCTCAAGCGCCGGCAGCTGGCCGGACACATTGACCGTTGAGTTGAAGGGCGGCCGGCGGTTCTCTCCGCCCATCAGATCGACCTCCTGCCTCGGGACGTCCATGCCCTTCTCGGCGATGAACATGCGAACCACGTGCGGGTTGGGCCCGACTGAATTGTAGAGTTTCATCCTGTGTCTCCTCTTGTTGCGTGTGATTAGCAGGGCCGCGCCGTCCGGCGTCAAGCCGGACCCGGCGTTAATCACTGGCGCTTGTGGAGACAGGCGTCTCCCGCCTAGTCTCGATCCTGTTCCGATAAGTGGGAACCGGTTATCGGATCCAAACAGGATCTAACTTTTTGACTTAGAGCCTGTTCCCTTCAGACGCTCCGTCTGAAGGGAACAGGCTCGGTCGAAAGCGGGAGGACCCCAGATGAGCGACCCAACCCTGATTCTGGCCGACGAACCGGCCCCCCATGTCCGTCGCCTGACCCTGAACAGGCCCGAGAAGCGCAACGCCCTTTCCAACGCCCTGCGCGGAGAGCTCTTCGCCGCCCTGGAAGCCGCCGACCGGGATCCGGAAGTGCGGGTGATCATCCTGCGCGGCGCGGGTCCCTGCTTTTCCTCCGGCTATGACCTTGCCGGGGTGGGGGCCCTGCCTTTCCACACCGCCGGCGGCCAGGGCCAGTGGGCGCGTCATGTGGTCGAGGGCTGTTTCCGCATGTGGGACATGGCCAAGCCCATCATCGCCCAGGTGCATGGCTGGTGCCTTGCGGGCGGGTCCGAACTGGCCGTTGCCTGCGACCTCGTCTACGTGGCCGAGGATGCGAAGATCGGCTATCCCGCCGTCCGCACCATGAGTCCGCCGGATAACCAGTATCATGCCTGGATCGTGGGCATGCGGGCCGCCATGGAGCTCATGCTCACCGGCGACGCCTTCGACGGGCTCGAGGCCGTTCGCCTCGGCTTCGCCAACCGGGCCTTCAAGGCTGATGACCTCGAAGGCGAGGTCCTGGCCATGGCCCAGCGCATAGCCATGGTCGACCCGGAGCTCGCCCAGCTGAACAAGCGCCTTGTCCACCGGCAGATGGAGGCCATGGGGATGCGCGCCGGCATCCGGGCTGGGACCGACCTGCACGCCCTCGGCTGGCACACCCCCGCGAGCCGCACCTACATGGCAGAGCTGAGACAGGGCGTGACCAAGGCGCTAAATACCCGGGACTCCGCCTTTGGCGATTACCGGACCGGCGACAAGGCGGGGGGCTGAAGCCCCCGCCGGATCAGAACGTGTAGCGGTATCCGAAGATCGGGCCGGCCATGGTCAGGTTGGAGTCCACCTTCCGGCCGCGGACTTCGAGATTGTAGACCCGGACCCCGCCATACAGGCTCGAGTGCTCGTTAAAGCCGTAGCTGGCGGTGGCCTGGGCCTGCCAGGTCTTCAAGTTTCCGTCCCCAAGGCCCGCATAGTCGCCGTAGGCCGCTAGGGTCCAGTGCTCACCGGACCGGACATCGCCGCGGATGCCGATCATGGGCTGCCAGTTGTTGATCTCGTTCTCGGAGGTTTTCCCCGGCTGCCCGGGCTGGCTGATGCCCGCCTTGAGCTTGAAGTCGCTGTAGCGGGCCCCCGCCAGGAGGTCGATGGATCCGCGGTCGGACTCATAGACACGACCAAAGCCGGCGATGGTTGTGGCGTTCGTCGAGACAGCGACCTTGCTGTTGATCACGGGAGTCCCGCCCAGTTCCACGTCTGGCTTGACGGTGAACTTCACAAACGCGGCGTCGCCGAGGACTCCGAAACGTCCATAGCGGGCTTCCGCCGTGCCCATGAAGGCGCCGGTAATGTGGCTCAGGATATCCTTGAAGGTGATGTCGATGTCCGCCGACGGCCCGTCAGGCGGGACCTGGCCGTCGCCGACGATCCCTGGTCCCCAAACGAACGGGGAGACAGAAAACTCCCAGTCGTCAGCCGCCTGGGCGGCACCCGCCGCCAGGACCACGGACAGGGCCGGCAGGGCTGCGCGCAGGAATTTCATGGCTATCTCCGGTCGATTCAAACGGGTGTCTCATGTCAGCCGCCCCGATTGCCTTAGACCGACTGCAGTCGATAGACTGTATGAAGTTATACGATTACGCCGCTAGGTTATGGGTCTCATACGGTCACAACCACCTTGGTGAGGCTCTTGGTGAGGATGCCGATGGCGGCGTCCCGGTCAATGCTTTCGATGGCGGCGACCTCCCGGGCCATGCGGTCGATAGCGGATTCGTAAAGCTGGCGCTCCGAGTAGGACTGTTCGGGCTGGTTCTCGGCCCGGTGCAGGTCGCGCACGACCTCGGCGATCGAGATCAGGTCGCCAGAATTGATCTTAGCTTCATATTCCTGGGCGCGGCGCGACCACATGGTGCGCTTCACGCGGGCCCGGCCCTTCAGCGTGGTCAGGGCCTGGTTGACCACATTGCCTTCCGCGAGCGACCGCAGGCCGGACACCTTGGCCTTGGCGGTAGGAACCCGCAGGGTCATCTTTTCGTGGTCGAAGGTGATGACATAGACTTCAAGGGAATAGCCGGCGACTTCCTGGGTCTCGATCCCCTGGACCCGCCCCACGCCATGCGCGGGATAGACCACGTGATCGCCCACTGAGAACTGAAGATCGTCTTTGCTCATTCTCTGATCCCTTCAAACACCTAGCGTACTGACGTGCCCGCGCCCCACGAACTGCAATTTCGGAAAAAGTCTCCTGCCCCGCGAAAAATGCGAGCCTGGAAGCTGACGGTTTCCGATGGCTTCAGTCTAGGACACCCCTCGCCCTCCATGGGCGCAGGCCGACGGCGAACGACGACTTGTGAACACGACATCCCGGCGGACGCCTCCTCCGGAACTCGGGCAGAGGTATCACAAAACTGAGATCGATGAAAGGCTTGCGCCCCAAGGGGGCTCAGGAACCCTTGCCGGGCTTCTCGCTGAAGTACTTCTCGAACTTTTCAGTCTCGCGCTCGAAGTCTGCTGCGTTCTCCGGCGGTTCGCCCTTCAGGGTGATGTTCGGCCAGACCTTGGCGTAATCCGTATTGATCCGCAGCCACTTGCCGTCGGGGGTGTCCTCCGTATCCGGCTTGATGGCGTCGACCGGGCATTCCGGTTCGCAGACGCCGCAGTCGATGCACTCGTCGGGGTTGATGACCAGGAAGTTCTCGCCCTCATAAAAGCAGTCGACCGGACACACTTCTACGCAGTCCATGAACTTACATTTGATGCACGAGTCCATGACGATGTAGGTCATTGCGCGTCTTGGCCTCCGGGCTCTTGTCGCTACCGGCGCGGGTTCTCGCGGCCCCGGCCGAGGTTGTCAATGGCATGGACGCTTCAGCGGCCAGGCGTCAGCCGGATCAGCGTCTCCGTCGCCGCCTCCACCGCCTTGCGGCTGTAGAGCAGGGGCACGTATCCGCCCTTGACCCAAGTCTGGAAGAGGTCGCGGGCGTGGGGACTGTCAACGTCTCCCGACTGGCCGGGCGTATTGATGAACTGGCTCTCGTCCCAGGCGCCCACGTCCAGCACCATTCGGAAGGACGCCCCGGCCGTGACCCGAAAGTCATCAGGTCGCCAGGTGGCCGCCAGCGGGGAAAGGGAGGTTCCGGCCATGGGCTCCGGGCCCACGCTGAGGCCTTCGCGGTCGGCACCTGTCGCCAGGGGTGCGAGCAGATGCGTGAAGGCCGCCTGGTGAAGCCGGCCCCAGGCCCAGGTCGAGGGATCAGGTCCCATCCGGTCCCGGGCCTCCCGGGCCGCCGCGCCCAGGCTCTCGAGCAGAAGCGCCCGCCGCGCGGCCTCAGGATCGGGGCCGAGCGCGTCACCGGGGCTCTCCAGCAGGTCCATCACTGCGGCCAGGTCGCCGCCGCCGATCAGCTCCCTCACCTGGGGCGGGGCCGCCCTGCCCACCACAGCGGGCCCGAGGTGCTTGCCCGTCCAGATGAGGTAGACCGCGGCCGCGGCGCTGTCCGCCCGGGCCGTGCCGTCCCACCTGCGCAGCAGGTCCAGGGCGCTGGAGGTCAGGGGGTCTGTGGAAGAGAGGGGTGCCAGGAGCCGGATCAGCCTGCGTGACGTAATGTCCGTGGGGTCCGTTTGCAGGGCCAGGGAGTCGGCAAGGCTCAGGGGGCGGTCGGATCCCAGGACCTCGTTGATCCTCTGCAGGCGCGACGGGTTCGACCACTCGAACCCGACCTTCCGCTTGGCGACGGGATAGCCTGGCGGCAGGTTCATCGCATTGGCGGTGGCGATGTAGCCCTCTGGCGGGTTCAGCTTGGACGGCAGTTCGGCCTGGGAAAGGAACCCCTTCCACTCGTAGCGTCCGTCCCCCGGGACCGGGAGGAGCCCGTCCCAGTTTGGCCGCGCCGGGACCCGGCCGGCGGCTACCCAGCCGATCCGCCCCCCGACATCGGCATAGACTTGGTTTTCGCTGGGCGTTCCCCAGTTCGCCAGGGCGGACTTGAAGGCGGGCCAGGACCTGGCGTTCATGTAGCCCAGCGAGCCGAAATAGGCGCTGGCGCCCGGCTCGGCCCAGACCGACCTCAGGGCGAAGGCCCTGTGGCTGCCGGACTCGGTGTGGACGACGGGGCCATGCCGGGTGAACCGCAGATCGAACTGCCGCGCGGGTCCGCCCCGCACCTCGATGGTCTCGCGGACGGTCTCCATCCGGGCCCACCCGCCTCGGTACCGATAGAGGTCAGGATCGTCGGGGGAGGTTTCGTAGACGTAGAGGTCTTCCTGGTCGGCATAGAAGATGGTCAGGCCGAAGGCGATGGTTTGGTTATGGCCGATGGAAACGCCGGGCAGGGCAGGTTCCCCTGCCCCGATCACCGACAGGCCGGGCGCTTCCAGGTGGGCCACATAGCGCAGGGAGGGCAGTCCGTGATCCCTGTGCGGGTCATTGGCCAGGATCGGACGCCCGGTGGTCGTGCGCGACGGCGCGATCGTCCAGTTGTTCGAGCCCTGGGACTCCGGCGCCGGGGCTTCCGCCGCCAGCCGCCGCCGGGCGGCGTCGAACTTCACGCCCCGGGTCGCCAGGATGTAGTCGTCCAGGACGGTTGCGGGGATGTCGCAGGGATCGAGGCCATCGGGGACCTTTGTCGTCCAGTCTGGCTCCAGCTTCTTGAACAACCTGTCGGCACCCGGCCCGCCGGCGCACAGGATCCGGGCCCGGGTGGCTTCCATGCCAGCGTTTCGGGTCAGTCCATGGCTGCGGACGCGTACCACGTCCTCGGCGGTCCAGATGTCCGGGGCCGTCCCGGCGATCCTGAACTCCCGGGGCAGGGTGCGCTTTCCCGACCGGATCTCGTCGACATAGGCATTGATCCCGGCAACGAAGGCTTCGGTGTCGCTCCGGGCACCCTGGCCGTAGGCAGCCCACTCCGCCTTCATATCGCCCCGGTAAAGGAAGAGCCGTGCCGCCCTGTCCTGTTCCAGGAAGTCGGGGCCGAAGTCCCGCGCCAGAAGCCCCAGGCCGCGCTTCCGCCAAAGGTCGATCTGCCAGAGCCGGTCACGCGCGGCGTTGTAGCCCTGGATAAAGAAGGCGTCCCGCGCCGACTGGGCATAGATGTGCGGGACACCCCAATGGTCGACCCGAATCTCAGCGGGTGCCGCCAGGCCCGCAACCCGGCGGTCTTCGACCTGCGGGGCGGCGGCCAGGGCCTGGGCGGCCGGGAGAAGCCCCCAGAGGAGGGCGAAGGCCGAAGGGGCCAGTGACCTTGATATCATCGCGCGTCCTCCCCGAAGCCGGACCCGACGCTAGGTGCCCTCGGCTTCGGCGGCAAGACTTCGGCTCCGCGGTCTGCCATCGCCGCATAGAGTTTGCGGGCCTCGACGGCCGGGCCGCGGCGTTCGCCAAGGCCTGTCACCATCACGGCCGTGAGGCGCCCCCCCATGGCGAAGACCAGCTCGTCGCCGATCTTCAGGGGCCGCGAGGACTTGTCGATCCGGCTCTCGGTGCCGTCGCGGGTGAGCCGGATGCGCCCTTCCTCGACGAACCGGGCCGCCAGGCTCCGGGACTTGAAGAACCGGGCCCGCCAGAGCCAGACGTCGGCGCGGACCGAGCCGCCATCGCTCATGAGGCGGGATTCCTGCGGCGCCGGGGTGGGCGCCGTCCTGCCCTGGCCGGGGGCTGGGCCCGAAGGGCTGCCAGGGCCGAGAAGGGCGAGGCGGAAGGCAGGGCGGGAGGCGCGGCGGTAGCGGGCTGACGGCGTCGCCGCCAGAGGCTCGGGGAACCGGGGGTCAAGCGTTCGGCGGGGGCGAATCCCAGGGCCCTCAGGACCTGATGAAGGTGTTCGACTGACCCATCGAGGACGGCGGCTAGCCCAGGGCCCACCTCGACGCCACGACCGGTCCAGGGGGCAGCCCTGAGGGCGGCATCCAGATCCTCGAGCCGTGCGACCTCGACCACCAGGTCGCCCGCCATCCGAAGGCCCGCCGCCGCCAGGACTGGCGCCAGGGGCGCAGCCTGTCCGCCGAGGCGAAGGCCGGCCTGGGGTGAGGCGCTTGCTGGCGCGATCACCGACCGGACAAGGTCCGCAGCCTCTCCCGAGGCCAGGGCCGGAAGATAGAGGGAAAAGGCACCCAGGCGGACCCCAAGGCCGCGCAGGGTTCGCCGCTCCGCTGGCGAGAGTGCGGCGGTCTCCTCCCGGACAGTGGCCCGGTCCAGGACGCCGCCGGCCTCGACCAGTCTCCAGGCCAGGCCCCGGGCGAGGCCGCGGAGCTGGTCGCTGCGCAGCGCCTCATCCAGCCTGGCCAGGGGCGCGAGGCGTCGCCGGGCCTCTGCGGCCAGCCAGGCCTCCAGGCGGCGCTGGGCCCGCTCACGCACCGGCGCTGGCCCCATGTCTCCGAAAAGCCGGGCCCTTGGAGCGAAGACCGTGCCCCCCTGGACCGAAGCTGCAGCCTCGCCTCGCCAGAGAACCACGCCGCGGGGGTCGAGGGCGAAGGCCTCGTCCGGCTCGGAGGCCAACCGCCCCAGCCGCCGGGCGATCTCCGGTCCAGCCGCGGAATTGGCCGCCGCCCTCAGGGCCTTCTCCTCAAGGGCGGAAGCCGCCATCTCCGGAGTGAAGACCACGCCTGACAGGCGTCCCACCACCTGTCCCTCGACCGTCACCACGCCATCCCCGGAGACGCCCGCCAGGATCTCGCCGGAGGCCCGGAGGGATCGCATCAGCACGCTGGTCCTGCGGTCGACGAACCGGGCCGTCAGCTGTTGGTGCAGGGTGTCCGAAAGTCGTTCCTCGAGTTCCCGGGTCCGTCCCTGCCATCCAGCGGGATCCTTGAGCCATCCGGGCCTGTTGGCGACGTAGGCGAGGGTCCGGACGTTGGCGAGCCGGGCCTGTAGGGTGTCGATCTCGCCCTCGGTGCGGTCCAGTCGCCGGAACTGCTCGTACATCCAGTCCTCAGGGATGCGACGACCGTGGCTGGAGAGCCAGAAGAAAAACTCCCGGGCCAGCCGCACATGCTCCTCGAAGCCGGACTTCCGGAAGTCGGGGGTCTGGCAGACCTCCCAGAGGTGGTGCAGGGCGTCTCGGTCTTGGCCTCGGTCGGCCACCCGGGGGTCGGCGGCCAGCTGCCTGAGGGTGATCTCGTCCAGGGCCTCGTCCGAGAGGGACAGGCCCTCCCGAGCGGGTGTCTCACCGAGGGACCTCAGCAGGGCCGGCAGGGAGGACAAGTCCAGGCGGGGGTTCCGCCACTCTGCGGAGATCACCGGCTCGTACCGGTGGGATTCGACCTGGGCGACCCGGCCGGGGTCCAGCTCCTCGCAGTCGCCGGTCACCCCGAAGGTTCCGTCCTTTCGGTAGCGTCCTGCGCGTCCGGCGATCTGTCCGACCTCCTGGGGATGCAGCGCCCGCGAGCGCTTTCCGTCGAACTTCCCGAGGCCGGCGAAGGCCACATGGTCGACATCCATGTTCAGGCCCATGCCGATCGCGTCGGTCGCCACAAGGAAATCAACCTCCCCGGACTGGTAGAGCGCCACCTGGGCATTTCGGGTGCGGGGGGACAGGGATCCCATGACAACTGCGGCCCCGCCGCGCTGGCGGCGGATCAGTTCGGCGATGGCGTAGACCTGGTCTGCCGAGAAGGCGACGATAGCCGTCCGGCGGGGAAGGCGGGTCAGCTTCTTCGATCCGGCGTAGGTCAGGGTCGAGAACCGTTCCCGGCTGACGATCTCGGCCTCTGGCAGCAGGCGTCGGATCAGGGGTGCCATGGAGAGGGAGCCCATCAGCATGGTCTCGGACCGGCCCCTGGCGTGGAGCAGGCGGTGGGTGAAGACGTGACCGCGCTCGGGGTCGGCGCACAGCTGGATCTCGTCGATCGCCAGGAATTCGACTTCCCGGCTGAGCGGCATGGCTTCCACAGTGCAGACGAAATAGGCCGCCCGGGGCGGGATGATCTTCTCCTCGCCAGTGATCAGGGCAACGGAGCGGACACCACGCGCCTTGACGATTCGATCGTAGATTTCCCGGGCCAGGAGCCGCAGGGGCAGCCCGATCATGCCTGACGCGTGGCCGAGCATCCGCTCCACCGCCAGGTGGGTCTTCCCGGTATTGGTGGGGCCCAGAACCGCCACGAGACGCGAGGGGGCGGGGCCAGCGGGACGCTCGCTCATAGTCTCAGGGTGGGGTGGGAATCGTCCGCCCGCAAGCGCCCGGGGTCCCGGTTCGGGTGGGCGGCGTACAAATGTCAGGGACAAGAATTAACGTGGGGCTCACCGCACTACGAACAGCGGCGAAACGAATCATGACCGAATCAGCGACATCCGCAGATTCGGATTTTGTTCTATACTAGGGATAGTATCAGAATGCCCGTTAACCACAATTGAAAATCGATGTTCGTCCACAGGGTTCTGACGCGTCCGGCCCAGGGTCGCAGATGAGTCCCGCCACCGGTCTTCCCAGCCTTGACCTTCCTTGTGCGCTTGGCCTATATCGCCGCTCCCTCGGCGGCCCAACGGTCTCCGTGCCTTTTTCTGTCGGGATGAGAAACCCATGTCGCGCCGCTGCGAGCTCACTGGTATCGGTCCGATGATCGGCCATAATGTGAGCCACTCGAACGTTAAGACCAAGCGCCGCTTTCTGCCGGCCCTAGCCCCTGTGACCCTCCAGTCGGAGTTGCTCGGCCAGAACTTCAAACTGCGCATCACCAATGCGGCGCTCCGCACCCTGGACTTCCGGGGTGGCCTTGACGCTTTTCTCGTCAAGGCCCGGGATGAGGACCTGTCCCCCCGCGCCCTGAAGATCAAGCGCCAGCTGAAGGCCAAGCTTGCGGACAAGGTCGCCGCCTGAGGCGAGGAATTATGATCGGGTTTGAAGGGGCCGTCCTCAGGGGCGGCCCTTTTCGTTTCTGGCTGTCCCAGCCTGGGAGGATGAGTTGCCTCTCCGGATCGCGGGCGTCGGGCTCTGCCGGAGGCCTCAGGGCTTCCAGTCGAAGGCCAGGAGCAGGGTCCGCTGCTCGGTCGAGAAGTTGTCGTCCGAAACCAGCAGGAATCGCAGGGCCCCGTCCTTCCCCGGAAGGACGTCGAAACCCTCGAAATTGTCGACCAGCAGGGGCCTGGCGAGCTCGAGGCGGTCAATCTCGCTCCCGTCAGCCTTCCTCAGGATGAGGGCGATGCGCGAGCCACGCAGGGGATCCCAGGCGCGGATCATGTAGGCCAGGCCGCCGCCGGGAAGTGGGGTCACGGCCACCAGGCCGAACTCGAAGGGCTTTGGCAGGACGCCCAGGGACCGGCACGGGGTCCGGAGGGTGCAGGTCCAAAGCTCGCCGGATTCCTCGCCGCCGACCAGCCAGGCGTCTTGGCCCCGGGCCGGGTCCGCCGCAAGGGCCTCCATGCCCGCATTCGGGGCGAAGGCCGCGTCCGGGCTGTTCACCTGCCGTGGCGGGCGGCCATCGGCGGGATAGAGCAGGATCCGGTGCCTCTGCTCCAGGCTCACCAGTCGATCGCCGTTCCTGAGGAGGGCGAGCCCCTCGGCGTCAGCTTCCAACTTTCCCCCGAGGGGTCCGCCGGCGGGACCCGCCAGGGGTGTGATCCGGGTCCGGTCGAGGCCGGCCAGGCGTCCGGCGGCGTCCAGCCGCAGGCGGGCCTCGAAGAGATCACCCTCGTCGCTTACCGCCGCGATCCGGCCATCGCCCAGGGACCGGAGGTCTGAAAGGCCGTGGAGGCGACTGCTGTCCGAGGCGGTCAAGGCGAGGCCACCGGCATAGTGGAAGTGCCCGAAGTCGGTCCGGTCCGGGCGGGAGGGATCTGCAGCCACCGGCGTGGCGGTCACCATCACCCAGGGTCCGGCCTGGACTTGGCCAGCCTGGACTGGGCTGGCCTGGACTGGGCCGGCCGTCGGAGAGGTCGTATCGGCGCAGGCTGAAGCGAGCAGGGCGAGGCCGGCGATCAGGAGGCCCCGGGCGGAAGGCCCGCCCATCACAGGACCGCCTTCCGGACTTCCTTGAAGGTCGACCGACGCGCAGGGCCATCCGGGCCCTGGGTATGCGGCGGCGGCGCCAGCAGGCCAGCGGTCTTCCGGTTCATCTTGCGGGGCTCCTCGTCGAAGAGTCCCGCCAGCTGGTCGACGATGGCGCCCGCCAGTTGCTCCGCATCGACGATGGTCACAGCCCGGCGGTAGTAGCGCGTCACGTCATGGCCGATGCCGATGGCGATCAGCTGCACGGGACTCTTGCCCTCGATCTCGGCGATCACCTCCCGCAGGTGCTTTTCGAGATAGTGGCCGGAATTCACTGACAGGGTGGAGTCGTCTACAGGCGCCCCGTCCGAGATCACCATCAGGATCCGGCGGGCTTCCGACCGCCCGATCAGGCGCTGGTGGGCCCACATCAGGGCCTCGCCGTCGATGTTCTCCTTGAGGAGTCCCTCGCGCATCATCAGCCCAAGATTGCGGCGGGCCCGCCGCCAGGGGGCGTCCGCGGCCTTGTAGATAATGTGGCGCAGGTCGTTCAGACGCCCCGGGGCTGCAGGCTTCCCGGCCTTCAGCCAGTCCTCCCGCGAGGTCCCGCCCTTCCAGGCCCGGGTGGTGAAGCCAAGCACCTCGGTCTTGACGCCGCAGCGCTCCAGCGTCCGGGCAAGGATGTCGGCGCACACGGCGGCGACCATGATCGGCCGTCCCCGCATGGAGCCGGAGTTATCGATGAGGATGCTGACCACCGTGTCGCGGAACTCCGTGTCCTTTTCCTCCTTGAACGCCAGGGAGGCGGTGGGATCGACGATCACCCGGGTCAGCCGGGCGACGTCCAGCAGCCCCTCTTCAAGGTCGAAGCTCCACGACCGGTTCTGCTGGGCCATCAGCTTGCGCTGGAGCTTGTTCGCCAGACGCGAAACCACGCTCGACAGGCTCGCCAGTTGCTGGTCGAGATAGGCTCTCAGCCGGGTCAGCTCCTCAGCCTCGCAAAGCTCCTCCGCCGCCACCACCTCGTCGTGGGCCGTGGTGAAGACCCGGTAGGTCGGGACCTTGCCCTCGCCCTTCATCTCCGGTCGGGCAGGCTGGTCGCCCTCGCCCATCTCGGGCGGCTCGTCCATGTCCTCGGCGTTGGGATCCTCCATCGCCTCGGTCATCTGGCTGTCGGCGTCCTCGCTTTCGCGGTGGGTGCTTTCGCCATCGTCGAGGGAGGTCTGTTGGGGGGACTGGGCCTCGCCTTCGCCTTCCTCCCCCTGTTCGCTGGACTCCGACTCCCCCTCGTCGCCGTCTTCCTCCTGCTGGTCGGCCGGGTCCGGGGCGTCGCTCAGGTCGTCGCCCATGGACAGGTCGCGCAGGAGGCTCCGGGCCAGGCGTCCGAAGGCCCTCTGGTCGCCCAGCACCTCGCCGAGCTTTTCGAGGGTCTCGCCCCCGCGGGCTTCGATCTCGGACCGGTACATGTCCACCAGCGGCCGGGCATTGGCCGGGGGCTCCACCCCGGTCAGGCGCTCGCGCACCAGCAGGGACAGGATGTCGGCCATGGGCGGGGCGGTCTGCGCTTCCACAGGATTGAAGGGGCGCCGCGCCCAGGCGGCGTCATGCAGGGCCCTGAGGTTGGCCTTGACGCCATCCAGGGCGTTGGCCCCGACCGCCTCGATGCGGGCCTGCTCCAGCGCATCGAAGACCGGCTGGCCCTCGGCGGAGGCCGGGCGGGTGCGGGCATGGATGGCTGGGTCATGCTGCGACATCCGCAGGGCCATCTGGTCAGCCATGCCCCGGATACGGGCAGCGTCTTCGGGTGTCAGGTCCCGGGGCGGGTGCGGCAGGACCGCGCGGTCTCCCTGAACCCCCGGCGCCTCGCCCGAATAGACGATCTCCAGATCAGGATTCTGGGCAAGCGAGCGCACCGCGTTCGCCAGGGCGCGCTTGAAGGGTTCGATGGGACTTTCCGGATTCCGGGACATGTCGTCCGCTCAGACCTTCCTCAGGGTTTCCGGCCCGCCCATGCCCGCGACTGTTCGCCGACCAGGTTGACGAGATCGCCCATCACCAGGTTGACGTCGATCAGGTGCAGGCCCCAGGCGGCGTTCACCTGCCCGCCGGCGACCACGTCGCCGCGGATGTCGTCCAGCCGGGGATCCGCTGGATCCGCCCTTACCGTGACCTCAAGCCAGTTCAGGCCGTCGCGGGACACGCAGGCGCCGGTCAGGAGACCGGGAACCTTGACGAAGGGCGTCTCGATCCGGGCCCCGCCCTTCACCCATCCCGCGGGATCCTGGCTGTTTGCGGCCGTGGCGAGGTAGGCGTCGAGGGGAGCCGGGCCCCCGCCAAGGGCTGCCGGGTTCGTGCAGGCGGCGACTCGCTCCGTCCCGGTTCCCCGGGGGCGGCCGAAAAGCGTTCCGGCGGGAGGCGGGATATTGGATCGGAAGGTCGCGAAGGCCACCACGCACCCGGTCTGGCTGGCGGCCGTGCAGGTGGGAATGGACTTCAAAAGGCCGGTGGTCTTGCCGGGGTCCACGGGCAGGTTGGTTCCCGCCAGAATGGCCGACACCAGGAGCTTCTGCTCGGGCTTGCCGTCGATCTCACTGGCCAGGAGCCGGGTCAGGATCCCCGAGCCCTGGGAATGCCCGATCAGTATGACCCCGCGGCCCTTGTTCTCAGTCTTCAGGTAGTGCCGCCAGGCGTCGACCACGTCGGTATAGCCGGTGTCCGGACGTGGGGCATTGGCCGCAGCTCCGCCGGGGAGTGGCTGGCCCGTCATCGAAGCGCGCAGTGCCGTGAGGGTGAACTGGCGGTAGAGGGGCGCAAAGACCCGGCACCGGGAGGCGAAGCGAGCGAGTTGCTGCTCGACAACCCGGCGCTCCTCGTCGTTGGCCGTCATGTCCGACAGGATGGAGGGATCGTTGGAGACCGTCGGATAGACGTAGAAGCAGTCGACGGGTGCCTTGGGGTTCGCCGCCCAGGTCTCCCGCGTCGTCCGGCCATCGGCCGTAATGACGGTCGCGGTATTGTCCGAGGCGCAGGCGTCCTTGCGGCCGGGCAGGCACAACCAAGTCTCGGAACGGCTGTAGTCGATCTTCTGTAGAACCGCAGGTGTCGCAGGGGTCTGGGCCTCGGCCGCCCCGGCGAGGGAGAGCAGGAGCGAGGCGGCGAGGGCGGTCAGGACGGGACGGATCATGGCGGTCTCCTGGATCAGCCGGCGGCCTCCGGGTCGGGACGCCCGCCGGTATCAGCTGAGGCGGGGGCGGGCAGTGCTTTCGGGAAGGTCCTGGCCGAAGGCGCGCTGGAAGAACTCGGCGACCGTGCCGCGCTCGAGCTCGTCGCACTTGTTCAGGAAGGTCATGCGGAAAGACAGGCCCAGGTCGCCGTCAAAGATCTCGGCATTCTGCGCCCAGGTGATCACCGTCCGGGGGCTCATCACCGTCGAGATGTCGCCGTTGATGAAGGCGCTGCGGGTCATGTCGGCAACGCGGACCATGGCCGCCACCTGGCGACGGCCCTCGGTGTTGTCGTAGGACGGGCACTTGGCCACGACGATGTCCGCTTCGACGTCGTGTGCGAGGTAGTTCAGCGTGGTGACGATGGACCAGCGGTCCATCTGCCCCTGATTGATCTGCTGGGTGCCATGATAGAGACCGGTGGTGTCTCCCAGGCCGATGGTATTGGTCGTCGCGAACAGCCGGAAATAGGGATTGGGCCGTATGACGCGGTTCTGGTCCAGCAGGGTCAGCTTGCCCTGTGCCTCCAGGACCCGCTGGATCACGAACATCACGTCCGGACGGCCGGCGTCGTATTCGTCGAAAACAAGGGCGATGGGCCTCTGGATCGCCCAGGGGAGCATGCCCTCGCGGAATTCGGTGATCTGCTTGCCATCCTTCAAGACGATGGCGTCCTTGCCGACAAGGTCGATCCGAGAGACGTGACTGTCGAGGTTCACCCGGACCAGTGGCCAGTTCAGGTGCGCCGCCACCTGCTCGATGTGGGTCGACTTTCCGGTGCCGTGATAGCCCTGCACCATCACCCGGCGGTCGTGGGCAAACCCGGCGCAGATGGCCTTGGTGGTCTCCGGATCAAACCGGTAGGCGGGGTCCAGGTCAGGCACGTGCGAGTCGCGCGTGCTGAAGGCGGGAACCTTCATGTCGGAATCGACCCCAAAGGCCTCGCGAAGGGAGACGGTGTGGTCGGGGACATGCGTCAGGAGCGTATCGTCCTGGGTATCGGCGAGAGAAGTCATGGCCGGGATCGATTACAGGCTTACGCGACGGATGCAAACCGGTGTTTCATGCAGACTTGATCCCCTGACGAAGATGGGGGCGGGGAGGACGATATGAGCGAATCCGCTGGCGGTCAGATCGCTGTTGCCCCCGAAGCCTCCGGCTTCGGAGCCCGGATCACCGGACTTGATCTTGCTGCGCCCCTGGCGCCTGACGAGATCGCCGGGGTTAAGGCGGCCTGGGCGAGGCATTCCGTGGTCTGCTTTCCGGGCCAGCCCCTGGACCTGGACGCCCTGGAGGCCTTTACGCTCCAGATCGGTCCCTTCGGTCAGGACCCCTACATCACGCCCATGCCCGGTCGGCCGAACGTGCTTGAGCTGAGGCGGCTACCTGACGAAAAGGCCTCCAATTTCGGTGCGGGCTGGCATTCAGACTGGAGCTTTCTGGAAACCCCCCCGGCGGCCACCCTCCTGCGGGCCCAGACCATCCCGCCGGTCGGCGGCGACACCCTGTTCGTGGACGCCAGCCGTGCCTGGGATGCCCTTTCCGACGCCATGAAGTCGGTCCTGTCACCCCTCCAGGCGGTCCATTCTGCCCGTCAGAGCTATGGTACCAAGGGGGTCTTCGCCCGCGATACCGAGGCTCGGACCATGAAGATCATCGTCTCCGAGGCGGCGGACGGCAGCCTGACCCACCCGCTTGTCCGGACCCATCCTGTGACCGGCCGAAAGGCCCTGTATGTCAGCCCGGTCTACACCGTGGGGATCGAAGGCTTTACGCTCGAGGAATCCAAGGCCCTGCTGGGCTTCCTCTTCGCTCACCTGACCCAGGACGAATTCGTCTATCGGCACAGGTGGACCGAAGGCGACCTTTTGATGTGGGACAACCGCTGTACCATGCACTTCGCCGAAGGCGGGTACGACGGGTATCTCAGGCTCATGCACCGGACGACGGTACAGGGGGAAGTCCCGGTCTGACGTCGGGAGGGATTGGAAGGCGGTCAGGCCATCTTGGCCTTGCGGAGCACTTGGTAGGCCCGGATGGTTCGCTGCAGCTTGGTCTCCGCCGACCGGTCCCCGCCATTGGCATCGGGGTGGCAGAGCTTCACGAGCTCGGTATACCGGACCCGAATCCGGGCGGCGTCCGCATCCTCGTCAAGGTCGAGCTCCGCAAGGGCGGTACGCTCGATCTTGCCCAGACGGCGGCCCGGGGCGGTCGCAGGCGGGACCGCCCCGCCGCCCTTGCCAAAGAGGTCGAAGGGGTCGCGGTAACCGGTACCAGACGCAAAACCGCGAGAAGCTGCGGCGGCCTCGCGTGAGTTCTTGCCTGCCTTGAAGTCCCAGGTCGGACGGTCGCCGAGGGCGCTACGCTCCATCCGCAGCCGGATCTCGGCGTCGCTCATTCCTGCGAAGAAGTTCCAGTTGCGATTGTAGTCCGCCGCGTGCGGTTGGCAGAACCAGTAGTGCTCTTGCAGCATGTCCCGGCTCTTGGGTGCCCGCGCAGTGGCCGCAGTCCGGCAGCCCGGGTGGTCGCAGGCGCGTTCCCCCGGCTTCAGCGAATTAACGTCATCGCGCGCATCATCCTCCGGGCCCGGCGGACGGACCCGGATGTCGATGAAGCGGGGACGGTATTGAAACGCGGCGGCCATCAGCCAAGTATGAGGAGGTTGAGACAGGTTTCAAGATTCGAAGGGTGGGCATGGGAAGGATCACTGAGACGTTGCGGAAAAAGCTCAGCGCGGCCTTCGCGCCGGAAATGCTGGAGATCCAGGACGACTCCGCCCGCCATGCCGGTCATTCCGGAGCCGGGCCGGACGGAGAAAGCCACTTTAATATCACGCTCTGCGCCGGGGCCTTCGCAGGCCATACCCGGGTGTCCCGGCAAAGGATGGTGTATAAGGTCCTCGCCGAGGAACTCGCCGGCCCGGTCCATGCCCTGTCGTTGACAGCGCTTGCGCCCGGCGAGGGCCGGTAACAGTCTGTAGCGTCTGAGCGGGGGGAATGAATTGCGCACCGAAATCCGGGTGAACGGGGTCGACCACGCCGTCGATGTCGATACGAGAACAAGCCTGCTGGACTTCCTTCGCGAGCAGCTGGACCTCAAGGGTTCCAAGAAGGGCTGCGACCACGGGCAGTGCGGCGCCTGCACGGTCCTGGTGAACGGTGTCCGGATTAACGCCTGCCTCTCCCTCGCGGTCATGCACGATGGTGACCATGTCACCACCATTGAGGGCCTGGCGTCTGGCGAGGCCCTGCATCCCCTTCAGCAGGCCTTCCTGACCGAGGATGCCTTCCAGTGCGGCTACTGCACGCCGGGCCAGATCTGTTCGGCGGTGGGCCTGATGGCCGAGATCGCCGCCGGCCAGCCCAGTGATGCGACGGCGGACCTGAATGCAAAGGTCGTCCTGACGGACGCCGAGATCCGGGAACGGATGAGCGGAAACATCTGTCGGTGCTCGGCCTATCCGCAGATCCTCGCCGCTGTTCGGCGGGCAGCAGGAGTGGCCGCATGAAGCCCTTCGCCTTCGAACGCGCCCGAAACGTCGATCACGCCCTAAGCCTTGCCGCCGCCGCACCCGGTGCCCGGTTCCTCGCCGGCGGCACCAACCTGCTTGACCTGATGAAGCTTGAGATCGAGCAGCCTGACACCCTGATCGACGTCGGGCGCCTTCCCCTTGCGGACATCAGTGAGACCGCCGGAGGCGGACTGCGCATCGGTGCCCTGGCCACCAACACCTTTGTGGCTTCCGATCCCCGGGTCCGGAGCCGGTATCCGGTTCTGGCCCGCGCCATCCTTTCGGGAGCCTCTGTCCAGCTGCGCAACAAGGCTTCGATGGGCGGAAACCTGATGCAGAGGACCCGGTGCACCTACTTCATGGATCCGGCCAAGCCCTGCAACAAGCGGCTACCCGGATCTGGATGCAGCGCCATGGGCGGCCTCTCCCAGGCCACCGCCCTGTTCGGCGCCAGCGAGTTCTGCGCGGCGGTCAGCGCGTCGGATATGAGCGTGGCCCTTGCCGTCCTCGATGCCGAGGTCGAGACGGTCCGCGCCGACGGCTCCGTCCGCCGCCGCCCCGTCGAGACCCTGCATCGGCTTCCGGGCGATGCGCCCCAGGTCGACACGGACCTCGCTCCGGACGAGCTGATCCTGGCGGTGGAGCTCCCGCCGCCGCCCTCCGGAAGCCAGGTCTGGCGCAAGGTCCGCGCCCGCGCCTCCTATATCGGTGCCCTCGCCAGCATCGCTGTCGCGGGAGACCGCGTCGCCCTTGGCGCTGTCGCCGCCCGGCCCTGGCGTGCTCGGGCCACGGAAGCGGCCCTCGCGGGTGGAGCGGCACCACGGGAAGCCGCGGAGGCAGAGCTGGTCTCCGCCTCGGGCCAAGACGGTCGCAAGTCCCTGGTCCGGCGCCTGGCGACCGACGCCATTCAGGAATCCCTCAAAGGAGGCCGGTCATGAGCACCGTTCGAGACTGGGCGGTGCCCAATCCCATCACCGAGAACCGGTCCGGCCTGATCGGCAAGCCCGTGGATCGCTACGAGGGCCGGCTGAAGGTCACCGGGACAGCGCCCTTTGCCTTTGAGGTCGAGACCCCCTCGACGCCCCTTTACGGCCACATCGTCTCCGCGACCATCGCGCGCGGCCGAATCACCGCAATCGACCTGTCCCAGGCCGCCTCATCCCCAGGTGTGGTCCTGGTCTGGAGCCACATCAACGTCCCGGTCCAGGCACAGCGGGGGGCCAAGCTCAATCCGCGCAGCCAGCGGGGATCCAACCCAGCCCTGGGGTCCGACAGGGTCGAGCACTACGGCCAGTCTGTCGCCTTCATCCTGGCCGATACGCCGGAAAACGCCAGAGCAGCCGAGGCCCGGATCCGGATTTCCTACGAAGGGTCCGACGCAGACCTCGACTTCGGGTCCTTCATCGACGCCGCTGGACCTGTCCCAGGCGAGGAGGATGCGCGCATTGGTGACTTCGAGGCGGGGTACTCCGCCTCCGCGGTCACGGTCGACGCCACCTGGTTCAGCCCCCTGCAGAACCACGCCCAGATGGAGCCCTGCGCCACCACGGCCTGGTGGGAAGGGGACAAGGTGGTGGTCCACACCTCCATCCAGATGGTCAAGGGCGGCCAGCACGCCCTGGCCGAGACCCTCGGCATTCCCTCGGACCGGGTGCGCTTGCTTACCCGCTACATCGGCGGTGGCTTCGGCGGGAAGGGGCAGTCCTACGACGATCTCACCCTGGCCGCCCTCGCCGCGCGGGAGAGCGGGCGCCCCGTGCGTGTCGCCTACACCCGGCGGCAGATGTTCCAGGCGACCGTCCACCGCCCCGCCGTGCAGATGCGGGTCCGGCTGGGTGCCGACGGGACGGGTCGGCTCAACGCCATGGCGCTGGAGGCCGTCACCCACTGCGCCCGAAATTCGACCTTCGTGGAGCATGCCGCCGCGTTCGCCCGGAACCTTTACGCCGCCCCTCACCGCCTGACGGGGCATCGCCTGGTCCGTCTCGACATTCCGCACGCCGGCGCCATGCGGGCGCCGGGAGAGGCCCCGGGCATGCTGTCCCTGGAATGCGCCATGGACGAGCTGGCCGACCGGCTGGGCATGGATCCCATCGCCCTGCGCATCCGTAATGAACCCGAGGTGGATCCGGACAACGCCAAGCCCTTCTCTATCCGGCAGCTGGTCCGCTGCATGCAGGAGGGCGCCCAACAGTTCGGCTGGGACCGCCGCAACCCCACCCCCGGCGCCGTCCGTGACGGCCGCTGGTATGTGGGCATGGGAATGGCCACGGCGATCCGTGGCAACTTTCTCCTGCCGGCCAAGGCCGGCCTGCGCCTGACCGGCGACGGCCTGGCCACCCTGACCCAGGGCATGACCGACATCGGCACCGGCACCTACACCATCCTGGCGCAGATCACCGGCGAGACCCTCGGCCTGCCCCTCGACCAGGTGCGGGTCGAGCTCGGCGATTCCGACATGCCCCCGGCGCCCGGATCCGGGGGCCAGTTCGGGGCCGCCACGGCCGGTTCGGCCGCCTTTGAGACCGGCATGGTCATGCGCCGACGGCTGGCAGAATTGGCCACCGGCGATCCGCAATCGCCCCTCTACGGCGAGGACCCATCCCTCATGGACTTCGCCAACGGCAACATCGTGCTGGGCAACCGAAGCGAGAGCCTTGCGGCCCTGGCGTCCCGCGCGGGCCCTGAAGGGATTTACGTCGAAGGTAGTATCTCCCCGGCGGCAGATGCCCGCGACTGGTCCCAGCACACCTACGGCGCCCAGTTCGCCGAGGTTGGCGTGGACTCCGTTACGGGCGAGGTGCGCCTGAGGCGGATGTTCGGCGTCTTCGCAGCCGGCCGGATCCTCAACGCCAAGCTGGCCAAGAGCCAGATCACCGGCGGGATGATCTGGGGCGTCGGGGCGGCCCTGACAGAGTCCAATGCGGTCGATCCCCGTGACGGTTCCTTCCTGAACCAGGACCTGGGGGGCTATCTGGCACCCGTCCACGCCGACATCGTCAACCTTGACGCCGTCCTGCTGGACGAGGCCGATGACAAGGCCAACCCCATGGGCATAAAGGGCGTCGGCGAACTGGGGATCTGCGGCTCCGGGGCGGCCATCGCCAATGCGGTCTACAATGCCTGCGGCGTGCGGCTCAGGGACTATCCCCTGACGCCGGACAAGGTGCTGGCGGCCCTGGAGGCAAAAGGGCTCTGACGCCTCGGCTCAGGCGGTCTCGGTGCCATCCAGCGGCGCCGAGATCTTCAGGGCCGTGATGCGGTTGCGGACGCGCTTGACCACCTGGAAGCGGTGGCCATGGAAGATGAAGGCCTGGCCGATCTTCGGGATGGTCTGGGCCTCATGGATCACCAGGCCCGCGACCGTGACGGCGGGCTCGTCGGGCAGGCTCCAGTCCATGGCGCGGTTCAGGTCGCGCACCGCCACCGATCCCGAGACCGACACCGACCCGTCCGTCTGCCTGCGCAGGCCCTCGACAGTGTTGTCGTACTCATCCTCGATCTCGCCGACGATCTCCTCGAGGATGTCTTCGAGGGTGACCAGGCCCTGCAGGGCCCCGTATTCGTCCACCACCAGGGCGAAATGGTTCTTCTGCTTCAGGAAGGCGTTCAGCTGGTCCTTGAGGTTGGTGGTGTCCGGGATGAACCAGGGTTCCCGGCGGATCTTGTCCACCGACACCTTCGACATGTCGCCGTCCGCGTTCGAGATGGCCAGCAGCAGGTCCTTGGCGTGCAGGATGCCGACGATGTTCTCCGGGTTGTCCCGGTAGATCGGGATCCGGGTGTGGTCGCTCTTCAGCACCTGGGCTACCACCTCACGGATCGGCAGGCCTGCGTCCACCATGGCGATCGACATGCGGTGCACCATGACCTGGCTGACGTCCATTTCCGACAGGTCAAGCACCCCGCCCAGCATCCGCCGGTCGCGGGCCTCTACCAGGCCTTCGGAGTGGTGGTACTCCACGGCCCCTCGAATCTCCTCGTGCGCGGCCAGGACGTCCATCTCCATGTCCAGCTTGACGCCGAACAGGCCGAGGGTGCGCCGGACGAACCACTGGATGGCCCAGATAATCGGGCCGAAGACCTTCACCACGATTAGGGTGGGGCCCGACAGGAAGCGGGCGACGTCGTCCGAGCGAAGGATGGCGAGGGTCTTGGGCAGGACTTCCGAGAAGACGAGTACCAGGACGGTCATGATGCCGGTGGCCGCCGCCACGCCCCAGGCACCCGGTATGGCCTGGGTCAGAAACTCAGTCGTCAAGGCCGAGGCGAGGATGTTGATCAGGTTATTCCCCAGCAGGACCGCACCGATCATGGTCTCCTGGTCGGAGATCAGCCGGTTCACCCGCCCGGCGGCGCGGTCGCCTTCGCGCTCGAGTTGGTGCATCCGTGTCCGGCTGGCGCCGGTCAGGGCGGTTTCGGCGGCCGAGAACACAGCTGAGATGGCCAGGAGCCCGAAGATCACCGGGGTAAGCGCCAGGATAACGCCCCACATCAGACAGCTCCCTCCGAGATCAGGAATGCCCGCATTTCGGCGGGATCGACGTCCCGGGCGACGAAGGCGTCTCCCGGGCTCCGGGCCAGGATGAAGGTCAGCCGCCCGCCCTCAGCCTTCTTGTCCTGAGCCATGTGGCGCAGGAGGGCATCAGCGGCGAAGCGGCGCCCACCAAGGTCAGAGAGGCGGGCAGGAAGGCCGGCGGCGGCCACGGCGGCGACGGCCTTTTTAGCGTCCTCCGCCCCGCAGAATCCGGCCGCGGCCGAGTAGCGAAAGGCCATGGCCGATCCCAGGCCCACCGCCTCGCCGTGCAGCAGGGCCTCGCCATAGCCGGTCTCCGCTTCCAGGGCGTGACCGAAGGTGTGACCGAGATTCAGCAGGGCCCGGCGCCCCGCCTCACGCTCGTCGGCGATGACGATCTCGGCCTTCATCTCTACGGACCGTTCTACGGCGTGGGCCAGGGCGGCCGGCTCGCGGGCCAGCACGGCGCTGCCCTGGGCCTGGAGCCAGGCAAAGAAGTCCGCGTCCCCGAGAAGGCCGTACTTCAGGACCTCGGCATAGCCGGCGCGCATCTCGCGGTCGGGCAGGGTGCCCAGCACGTCCAGGTCCGCCAGCACCAGACGGGGCTGGTGGAAGGCACCGACAAGGTTCTTGCCACGCGGCGTGTCGATGGCGGTCTTGCCCCCGACGGAGGAGTCCACCTGGGCCAGCAGGGTGGTGGGGATTTGGACGAAGTCCGCACCGCGCTTGTAGACAGCGGCCGCGAAGCCGGCGAGGTCGCCGATCACGCCGCCCCCGAAGGCGACGATCAGGTCGCCCCGGTCCAGTTCCAGCGCCAGCAGGGCGTCGCACAGGCCCTCCAGGCCTGCAAAGCTCTTGGTCTGCTCTCCCGGGGGCAGGACGATCGGATGCGCCTTCAGCCCGGCCCGTTCAAGGGCGGCGGTCAGGCGGGCACCGTGCAGGCCCCAGACGGTCGCGTCCGAGACCACGGCGACCCGGTCGCGACGGACGAAGGGGCGAAGGCGCGCACCGGCCTCGTCCACCAGGCCGGGACCGATCAGGACCTCATAGGCGCGTTCGCCCAGGTCGACGGGAACCGAGCGGATCATGCGGCGGACCGCGCCTGCCAGTCGGTGAGGGCCCTCACCACCTGATCGACCGACACCTGGTGCGCCGTGTCGCCGGTCTCCACGGTGATGTCGGCCTGGGCGTAGGCCGGATAGCGCACGGCTGCCTGTTCGGTGAGGACGGCCATGGGGTCCTTGCCGGTCAGCAGGGGGCGGCTTTCCTTGCGGGCGACCCTCTTGGCCAGGATGGGCAGATCGGCCTTCAGCCAGACCGAGACGGACCTCGTCTTTATAAGCTCCCGGGTCTCGGCATTCATGAAGGCACCGCCCCCGGTCGCCAGGACGATAGGGGGTCCCTCCAGCAGACGGGCGATGACGCGCCTCTCTCCATCCCGGAAGGCCGGCTCTCCCAGCTGGTCGAAGATTTCGGGAATCGAGCGTCCAGCGGCCGTCTCCACCTCATCATCCGCGTCGCGGAAGGGCAGGTCGAGGACCTGGGCGAGGCGCTTGCCTACGCTGGACTTGCCAGAACCCATCAGCCCCACAAGGGTGATGGTCCGAGCGCGCAGGGGTTCAGAAGGATCCATGGGCGCGGGGAGCCATACACCAACCGGCGGGGTCGCGCCACTTTGCGATGCAATTGACCCGCCCCGGCGTTAGGCTTGGTCACGATCGGGCGGGGCGTTTGGCCCCCGGGTGGGGATCATGAGCGGCGAGGGCTGGGCGGAGGCCTTTCTGGAGATGATGTCCGTCGAGCGGGCGGCGGCGGCCAATACCCTGCGCGCCTATGGCCGGGACCTGGCGGATGCGGGCAGCTTCCTGGCCTCCCGGGGCCTGACCCTGGCCTCGGCCCAGGCCCCGGACGTCGAGGCCTATTTCGCCGAACTCGGCCGGCGGGGCCTGTCCCCGGCGACGGCCTCCAGGCGGCGGGCGGCCCTGCGCCAGTTCTATCGATTCGTACTGGGCGAGGGCTGGCGTGGGGACGATCCCTCCCGGCGGGTCGATGCGCCCCGGCGCGGCCGCCCCCTGCCCAGGGTCCTGAGCCGCCAGGAGGCCGCTGCCCTGATCACAGCCGCGGGCGCCCGGGACGAGGTGAAGGGCCTGCGCCTCGCCTGCATGATCGAGCTGGCCTATGCTGGCGGCCTTCGAGTGTCTGAGCTCACCAGCCTGACCCTTGCCGCCCTGGTCAGGGACCCTGAATTCCTGATGGTCCTGGGCAAGGGTGGCAAGGAGCGACTCGCCCCCCTGAACACCGCCGCCCGCGCCGCTGTCCGGGCCTGGCTTGGGGTGAGGGCCCGAACCCTGCCCCGGGGCGAAGTGGCCAATCCCTGGCTCTTCCCGTCCGGCGGAAGGGGTGGCCGCCTGACCCCGCGACGCTTCGCCCAGCTGCTGGGCGAGGCCGCGGTCACGGCGGGCATCGATCCCGAGCGGGTCTCGCCCCACGTCCTGAGGCACGCCTTTGCCACCCACCTGCTGGAGGGCGGCGCTGACCTCAGGGTGGTCCAGACCCTGCTCGGCCATGCGGACATCGCCACCACCCAGATCTACACCCACGTCGCCAGTGAGCGGCTGAGGGAAGTGGTTTCCGACGCCCACCCGCTTTCGGCGACCCGGAAGGGCCGGCGCGAATCCGGCTTTTCCTGAACCGGTCCACCCACTAGGCTCGCCCCAGCGTAACAGGACGGGATTTCCGCCGCATGGCTGTTCACTATCTTGAGTTCGAGCGCCCGATTGCCGACCTCGAGGCCAAGATTGACGAGTTGTCCCGCCTGGCGGAGACCGCCGGCACGGATGACATGAACCCCGAGATCGACGCCCTGCGCGACCGCGCAAGGCAGATGCGCAAGGACGCCTACGCCAACCTCGACGCCTGGCAGAAGACCCAGGTCGCCCGGCATCCTGGGCGCCCCCATTTCGTGGACTACTGCGCGGGCCTGATCGACGAGTTTGTCGAGATGAAGGGCGACCGGAAGTTCGCCGACGACCAGGCGATCATGGGCGGTATCGGCCAGTTCCGCGGCCGGCCCGTCCTGGTCATCGGCCATGAGAAGGGCCGCGACACCGTCACCCGCGTGAAGCACAATTTTGGCTACGCCCGGCCCGAGGGCTATCGAAAGGCCGTCCGCCTGATGGAGCTGGCCGAGCGTTTCAACCTGCCAGTGATCAGCTTCGTCGATACCCCGGCCGCCTATCCGGGCCTGGGGTCCGAGGAGCGCGGCGTCGCCGAGGCCATCGCCCGGTCCACTGAGAAGTGCCTGATGCTGAAGGTGCCCATGGTCGCCATCGTCACGGGCGAAGGCGGCTCGGGCGGTGCCCTGGGTATTGCCTGCGGCAACCGGGTATTGATCCTCGAGCACGCCATCTATTCGGTCATCCCTCCCGAGGGGGCCAACTCGATTCTCTGGCGGGGCGCGCGCACCGCCGAGGAGGCGGCAAAGGCGATGAAGATCACCGCCGCCGACCTGCTGAAGATGAAGATCGTCGACAGAATCGTGCCCGAGCCGCCTGGGGGCGCCCACGCGGATCCGGCGGCGGCCCTCCAGATCGTCGGTGACGCCCTCGAGAAGGAACTCGACTCCCTGGAGGGTAAGAGCGCGGAGCGGCTGCTGAAGCAGAGGGCCGAGCGCTTCTACGCCATTGGCCGGAGCGGCCTGAAGTAGGTCCGATTGCCCCTTGCCTGACCCTGGATCCGCAGGTTCATTGTGCCTCCAAATGGCGAAAGCCAAAACGCCAAAGGGAGGACATCATGGCGATCAAGACGCGTTTCACCGAGCTTGTCGGTGTGGAGCACCCTGTCGTTCAGGGCGGCATGCAGTGGGTCGGCCGGGCCGAGCTCGTCGCCGCCGTAGCCAACGCCGGAGGCCTGGGCTTCATCACCGCCCTGACCCAGCCCACCCCCGACGCCCTGCGCGCCGAGATCGAGCGCTGCCGCAAGCTGACGGACAAGCCCTTCGGCGTAAACCTCACCATCCTGCCGGCAATCAACCCGCCACCCTACGCCGAGTACCGCAAGGCCATCATCGAGAGCGGCGTCAAGGTCGTCGAGACCGCCGGTAACAAGCCCCAGGAACATGTCGATGACTTCAAGGCCAACGGCGTCATCGTCGTCCACAAGTGCACCAGTGTCCGCCACGCCCTGTCCGCCGAGCGCATGGGCGTCGACGCCATCTCCATCGACGGCTTCGAGTGCGCTGGCCACCCGGGCGAGGATGACGTGCCCGGACTAATCCTGATCCCCGCTGCCGCCGACAAGGTGAAGGTGCCGATGATCGCCTCGGGCGGCTTTGGCGACGCCCGCGGCCTGGTGGCCGCCCTGGCCCTGGGCGCCGAGGGCATCAACATGGGCACCCGCTTCATGTGCACTCAGGAAAGCCCCATCCACGAGAACGTGAAGCGGCAGATCGTCGAGAATGACGAGCGCGCCACGGACCTCATCTTCCGCACCATGCACAACACCTCGCGGGTGGCGCGCAACGACATCAGCCGCCGGGTAGTGGAGCTGGAGCGCTCGGGTGCCAAGTTCGAGGATGTTCGTGAACTGGTGGCCGGGACCCGCGGCCGGGTGGTCTACGAGACCGGCGATCCCGACCACGGCATCTGGTCAGCGGGCCAGGTCCAGGGCCTGATCTACGACATCCCGACCTGCGCCGAGCTCATCTCGCGCATCGTCACCGAGGCCGAGGCCATCATCCGGGGACGCCTGGCCCGCTTCGTGGTCTGAGCCTCAGGCGATCCGGCGGAGGGCGGCGGCGATTTCGTCCACCGCCTCAGTCGTGGTCGCCCAAGAGCACATGAAGCGCACGGTCCCGTCCAGGAACCTGTAGACGAACCAGCCCTGGGCCCTGAGCGCCTCCAGCCGGTCATCGTCCATGTGCACGAAGACCCCGTTGGCCTCGACCGGGTGGGCGAGGGGGAAGGGGCAGGCCGACGCCAGCCGCGCGGCCATGGCGTTGGCGTGCGCCGCCCTGCGGGCCCAGGCGCCGTCGGCCAGCATCCCCAGGAAGGGGGCGGCAAGGAAACGTCCCTTGGAGGCCAGCTGCCCCGACTGCTTGAGGCGGGCGTCAAAGCGTCGGGCCAGCCCGCGATTGAAAATCACGATGGCCTCGCAGGGCGGCATGCCGGACTTGGCGCCTCCCAGGACCAGCAGGTCCACCCCCATCGGGCCGATCGCCCGGACATCGAAGCCAGCAGCGGCAGCGTTGGCCAGCCGGGCACCGTCCAGGTGGACGCCGAGCCCAGCGGCCTTGGCCTGGGCGCAGAGGGCCTCCAGGTCGGCTCCCGGATAGACCGCCCCGTATTCCGTAGCCTGGGTCAGGGACAGGGCGGCGGGGGGCTGTCGGTGCGAAACCTCCGGCTCCGCCAGGGACGCCTCAAGCCCCGCCAGGTCGATCCGGCCCGAGGCCCCCTCCAGTCCGGTCAGCCCAACGCCCTGTCCGAACAGGCCTGGTGCGCCAGTCTCGTCGGTCAGAATATGAGCGTGGCGATGCGCCAGCACAGACTCAAATGGACGCGCCAGGGCCGCCAGGCAGATGGCGTTGGCCGCCGTGCCCGAGGCGACGAAACGGACTTCGACGTCGGAGTCCAGCAGGGCGCGCACCGCATCCGCGGCCGCCGCCGTGACCGGGTCGGCCCCGTAGCCGGGCGTGAAACCGGCTCCATTGGCCCGGACCAGGGCCTCCATCGCCTCCGGCGCGGCGGGCGCCGTATTGTCCGAGGCGAAGTCGTAGCGCGCCATGGCTGGCCTCAGCTCGCTTCGCGGGCCCAGGCCCGGACTTCGTCCACGTAGAGGTCGGGCTCTTCCATGGCGGCGAAGTGTCCGCCCCGGGGCATCTGGCTCCACCGGACGATGTTGTAGGCCCGCTCCGCCCAACTGCGCGGCGGCGCAGAATAGAGGGGCTCGCCCGGGAAGTTGGCGAAGGCCGTCGGGGTCTCGCACTTTTCGCCCGGCTTGAAGGCGACGCCCCCTTCCTCGATCAGGCCGCGATAGTACCAGGCACCGGTCGTGAAGCTGCCGGTCATCACGTAGATCATGATGTTGGTCAGCAGCTGGTCCCGGGAGTAGGCTTGGTCCAGGGTCTTCACCGACAGGTCCGACCAGTCATGGAAACGCTCGGCGATCCAGGCCGCCTGGCCCACGGGATTGCCCGCCGCCATCCAGGCGATGGACTGGGGCCTGGAAGACTGAAGGCGGAAATAGGCGCCCATCAGTTCCATCATCTGCCCCTGGCGGGTGATCCAGGCGATCTCGGCCTCCGAGGTCGGACCGCCATTGGGCCGGAAGCCGATCATGTTGAGGTGGATGGCCCGGGCGCTGTCGCCATGGTTACGACCCAGCCAGGAGGTGACGAGGCCGCCCCAGTCGCCGCCCTGGGCGAGATAGGTGCGATAGCCCAGGACCTCGGTCATCAGCTGGTTGAACAGGGCCGCCGTGGCCTTCTGCCCGACCGGCCGCTTTGGCTTCGACGAGAATCCGAAGCCGGGCAGGGACGGGATGACCAGGTCAAAGGCGTCTGCCGGGTCCCCGCCGAAGCGGCTGGGGAAGGCGAGCTTCTCAATGGCGCCCCAGAACTCGAAGTGCGAGCCCGGCCATCCGTGGGTGATGAGCAGGGGCCGCTTGCCCCCCGCTTCGCC
>NZ_JBAXIM010000006.1:0-31186 GCF_037138395.1 Phenylobacterium sp. | reverse complement strand
TGTCGATTTCGCCGCAATGGGCCGGGTTCCAGAGGTGCACGGGTGGCAGGCCCCGCCCGGGCGCCTGCCGCGCAGCGGTGGCGACCCCCTCCAGGCCGGAAGATGGCTGAGTCTCGGACATGCACTGAAGGTAGGCCCGAGCGCCGCCGGGCTCAACCTTGTGTGGCCCGCGGACTTCGGAGCGTCAGGCCCGGACCTGGCCTTCCAGCGGGCCGGAAGCGCCCCGCGCCAGGACACGGCGCGGATCCACCGGGCCCGGTAGGCGTACGCCCTGCGTCGCGGCGGCCGAGTACCCCAACCGCTCGAAATAGGGGGAATCCCCCACCAGCAGGATCGGCCCCTCGCCATGGGTATCCGCCGCCTCGCCGGCATGCTGGACCAGCCTTCCGCCCAGTCCATCCAGCCGGCGGCCAGAATGGACCGCCAGCGGCCCCAGGAAGAGGGCCGGGGTCGTACCGATCCGGATATCCCAGAGTCGGACAACCCCGACGACCTGGCCGGCGTACACTGCGCAGAAGGAAAGGTCGGGGCGATAGCGGGCGAATTCGCGGACGCGCTCAGAGACCTTGACGAACCGGCCGGGCCCGAAGGCATGGTCGAGCAGGCCCTCGATGCTTGCGGCGTCGCCCGGCGTCTCGGGACGCAGGCTGACTTCGGATTGTGCGGCCTGGAGCAAGGCGTTCCCCCCGGCGCCAGTCCCCGGCGCGAGGGCCGGGCGTTTAGGACCCGCCGTCCCCCGCGTCAACCGCAGGTTCAGAGCCAGTTCCGGGGCCAGGCCTCGCCCAGGGGGCGGACCTCGCCCGGCAGCAGGCCCCTCCGGCGCATGGCGGCGTCGGTCAGGGGGGACAGGGCCTGCACCGGTTCAATACCTGACCGGGGCCCGGGGGCCACGGGGGCCTCGACCCCCGCCGCGTCCACAGCCTTCCACTCCGCCTGTCCCTGGTCGGCGAACCCCACGGCGAAGAAGAGCCTCCGGGGCTCACCGGCGGGTTCGGTCAGGACGGCGATGACCCAACCGGGCATGGACCTCTCCAGGATGGCTGCGGGTCGGCACGTTGCCGTGCGTCGGGCTTCAGGCCAAGGTGCATCGACCATGAGCGAGTCTCCCGCAGAAGATGACCTGTCCCTCCGCGCCCTGATGGGGCGGCCGGACTACATCCGGTTCTGGCTGTCCCGCGTCGCCTCGACCCTTGGCGTGCAGATTCAGAGCGTCGCTCTTGGCTGGCAGGTCTACGCCGTGGCGCGGGAAACCATGGATGTTGCCCGGTCGGCCTTCTACGTGGGCATGATCGGCCTGGCGGCCTTCATCCCCGTTTTCCTGCTCGCCCTGCCGGCGGGGGAAACGGCAGACCGGCATGACCGGAAGACCATCCTGCGGTTCTGCTATATGGGCGAGATCCTGACCGCCCTGGTGCTTGTCGCCGCCGCCCAGTTCGGCTTCGCCACCCTGCCCCTGCTCCTGGGCGTCGCCGTCGCCTTCGGGACAAGCCGGGCCTTCATGGGCCCGGCCGGGACGGCCCTGGGCCCCATGCTGGTCCCCCGCAGCCTCCTGCCCCGCGCCATCGCCCTGAACTCCCTCGCCTGGCAGAGCGCCTCCATCCTCGGTCCAGCCATAGGGGGCATACTGGTCGCCATTTCCCCGGGCCTCTCCTACGCCGCCGCAGCGGGCCTCTACCTCTTCGCCCTGGCCTGCGTGTCGGGCCTGAGCGGAAACACCCAGCCCGAGGTCAATCCCGGATCGCGCCTCGCCCTGATCAAGGAGGGCCTGGGCTATGTCTGGAGCAACAGGATCGTCTTCGGGGCCATCTCCCTCGACCTGGTGGCCGTGCTCCTGGGCGGGGCCACAGCCCTCCTGCCGGTGTTCGCCCGGGACGTCCTGCACGTCGGGCCCGAGGGCTTCGGCCTGCTCAGGGCCGGGCCGGCCATCGGGGCCACGCTGGTGGCGGTTATCCTCGCCCGGCATCCCATCCGCAGGCGCGCTGGTCCGGTCATGTTCGCCGGGGTGGCGGTCTTTGGCCTGGCCACCATCGTCTTCGGCCTGTCGACCTCCCTGCCCCTCTCGGTCCTGGCCCTGGCGGTTCTGGGAGGCGCGGACATGCTGAGTGTCTATGTCCGCCAGACCCTCGTGCAGATCGTCACGCCCGACGCCATGCGCGGCCGGGTCGCGGCCGTTTCAGGCCTCTTCATCGGCGCATCCAATGAACTCGGCGAGTTCGAGAGCGGCGTTGTCGCCCGGTTCCTGGGGCCGGTGACGGCGGCGGTCGCCGGCGGGGTCGGTGCCGTCCTGGCCACCGGCCTCTGGGCCCGGCTGTTTCCTGACTTGCGCAAGGCCAACCGCCTCGAATAACTGGTGGCCTAATCATTTTCATCGGGAGATATTTTAATGGGCGCACTTGACGGGAAAGTTGTCCTGGTCACCGGAGGCGGTAACGGCATCGGGCGCGATTGCGCGCTAATTGCGGCCCAGGAGGGCGCCAAGGTGGTCGTCAACGACCTTGGCGGCGGCCTGAAGGGCGGCGATGAGGGCGACGCAGGTCCTGCCGAGGCCGTGGCCCGGGAAATCCGCGCGGCCGGCGGCGAGGCGGTCTCCAACTCCGAGAGCGTGACCAGCTACAAGTCCGTACAGGGCATGGTCGAGCAGGCCCGGGATAGCTTCGGAGGCCTTCACGCCGTGATCAATCCGGCCGGCATCCTGCGCGACGTCATGTTCCACAAGATGAGCGAGGACGACTGGGACCGGGTGATCGACGTGCACATGCGCGGCTCGTTCAACGTCGCCCGGGCCACCATCGAGCTGTTCCGCGAGCAGAACGACGGCGCCTACATGTTCTTCACCTCGACCTCGGGCCTGTTCGGCAACGTCGGCCAGGCC
Source organism: Phenylobacterium sp. (assembly GCF_037138395.1). Taxonomy (GTDB): domain Bacteria; phylum Pseudomonadota; class Alphaproteobacteria; order Caulobacterales; family Caulobacteraceae; genus Phenylobacterium. Next base: position 28,314 of record NZ_JBAXIM010000006.1, on the reverse strand, counting down.
AACTATGGTGCGGCTAAGATGGGCATTGCTGGCCTGTCGCGGATTATCGCCATGGAAGGGGCCCGTAACAACGTGCGCTCCAACTGCCTGGCGCCTGTGGCCTGGACCCGCATGACCCAGTCCGTGCCGGTCAAGGACGAAGCCGCCGCCGCCCGCCGGGCGGTGATGGCCGAGAAGGTCCGCGCCGACCAGCCGGCCCGCTTCTCCGTGGCCATGGTGGCCCCGGCCGCCGCCCACGTCTCGGGCCAGATCTTCGGCGCCTCGGGTGAGAACATCATCCTCTACTCCCAGCCCCGTCCGGTCGAGACGGTGACCAAGGAAGAGGGCTGGACCGTCCAATCCATCCTGGACGAGGCCGTGCCGAAGATGGCACCGAAGTTCTTCGACCTGAACCGCGGCCCCATGCCCGGCAGCAACAACGCCCAGCAGCCTGCGGCCGCCAAGCCGGCGTCCTGAGTTTGGCGTCCCGGCCCGGTCCTGACCTGGCCGGGACGCCTATCCGGAATCGGCGTCCGAAAACCGCCAGACATCCGCCTCGGACGAGACCAACCTGAGGCCATGGACCTAGACACCGCCGCCAGCTTTCGCGCCTTCGCCACCCGGGACGGGCGGCTCGACGGACGGCTGTTCGGGGGCGTCATCACCACCGGGATCTACTGTCGGCCGGTCTGTCCGGCCCGAAAGCCGAAGCCTGAGAACGTCCGGTTCTTCAGCTCGGCAGCGGCAGCTCAGCATGCGGGTTTCCGGCCCTGCCTGAGGTGCCGCCCGGAGACCGCCCCGGAACTCGGCGCCTGGAACGGGACCGCCAACACGGTCTCCCGGGCCCTGGCCCTGATCGACCTCGGGGCCCTGGACACCGGCGACCTCCAGGACCTGACCCGACGTCTGGGCGTCGGAGAACGGCATCTCAGGCGCCTCTTCCAGGAACACCTAGGGGCCTCGCCTGTCTCGGTGGCCCAGACGCGGCGGCTGCTCATGGCCCGCCGCCTGATCCTTGAGACCGGGCTCTCCATGTCTGAGGTGGCCCTGGCCTCCGGCTTCGGCAGCATCCGGCGCTTCAACGAGGCTTTCCAGGCCGCCGGCGGCAGTGCGCCCTCGAGCCTGCGCGAACGGTCCGGGGCCAAGGCGAGGCTGGAGGACGGCGTCACCCTAAGGCTCACCTACCGACCGCCCTACGACTGGCCCCGCATGCTAGACTTCTTCGCCCAGCGGCAGGTGGCAGGTGTCGAAAGCATCGACGGCCAGGCCTATGTGCGGACCCTAGCGGTCGGCGGCTTCGCCGGAGTGGTCCGGGTCGAGCCAGGTCGGGGCGACAGCCTGTCCGCCAGCCTCTGGTTTCCTGATCTCCGCGTCCTTCCCCGGGTCCTGGCCCAGGTACGGCGGGTGTTCGACCTCGCCCTGGACCCTGAACCGGTTCTGGCGCATCTGGGCGAGGATCCGGATCTCGGGCCCCTCCTTGCCCAGCGGCCGGGTCTTCGGGCGCCCGGCGCCTGGGACGGCTTCGAGCTGGCGGTCAGGGCCATTCTCGGCCAGCAGGTGTCGGTCACAGCCGCCCGGGGCCTGGCGGGTCGTCTCGCGGAGCGCCACGGCGTTCGCCTCGACTTCGAGCCGGCACGCCGGTTCGGCCTGGACCGGCTGTTCCCGGGACCGGAGCGCCTCGCCGGCATCGACCCGGAGTCCCTGCCCATGCCCCGGGCCCGCGGCCGGGCCCTGGCGGCCATCGCCCAAGTGGCCCTGGAAGACGGCCAGCTGTTCGGTCCCGGCCAGGACCTCGAAAGCGCTGTCCGCAGACTCACCGCCCTTCCGGGTATCGGGGCCTGGACCGCCCAGTACATCGCCATGCGCGCCCTGCGCGAGCCCGACGCCTTTCCGCATTCGGATCTGGCCCTCCTGAGGGCGGCGGCGGACCCGGAAGGTCGCCGCCCCTCCCCCGAAGCCCTGCTGGCGCGGGCAGAGGCCTGGCGTCCCTGGCGGGCCTATGCCGCCGCCCACCTCTGGGCGAAGGACGCTGACGCCGCATCCCACCGCAAAGGACATCCGGAATGAAGATCGACGCCCCTGCGCCCCTTCGGCTGACAGTCTCGGACCTTCCTTCGCCCCTCGGCCGGATCGAGGTGATCCTCGACGAGGCTGGAATTATCCGGGGCCTCGACTTCGGCTCTGGACTCCCGCGGATCCGGCGCCGGATGGAGCGCCTGTATCCCGGACTCCTCCTAAAGGCCGGTGCAGCGCCCGCTCGGGTGTCGCAGGCCCTGGTGGGATACTTTGAGGGCGATACGGGTGCCTTGGCCCGGCTCGACTGTGCCACCGCGGGGACACGCTTCCAGGAGCACGTCTGGACAGCCCTGTGCGACATTCCACCCGGCGTGACCCGGAGCTATCTCGATATCGCCCTGCAGGTGGCCTCGCCGCAGGCCGTCCGGGCGGTGGGCCTGGCGAACGGATCGAACCCCGTGTCCCTGCTCATCCCTTGCCATCGGGTCATCGGCCAGTCAGGCGCCCTGACCGGCTATGCGGGTGGGCTGGAGCGCAAGGCCTGGCTTCTGGCTCATGAAGGCGCGTCCCCGGCGTCGCGGACCCGGCGCCATTCCTCGGCGGTCATCTCCCAATAGAGCGACCGCCGGAGGGTACCGTCGGGGCGGCGGCTGTCGCGTTCGCCCATGGGGCGGAAGCCTGCGGCCTCGATCACCCGGGCCGAGCGCACATTGTCCAGGGCCGCCGTCAGGCCGACCAGGCGCACGCCCAGGACCTCGAACATCCATCCGAAGGACCGGGCCGCGCCCGTCGTCCCCTGCCCGCGATTCTGGCGGTCGGCCCGGGTCGCCCCGGCGATCTCGGCGGACGACCTGTCTGGCCAGACGCTGAAGCGGGAATAGCCGGCGACTTCGCCATCCTCGTCCAGGGACAGGACCAGGACTGCCTCTCCCCTCCCCTGCTGGACCGCCGTCGCCTCGATCCAGGCTCGGACGGTCTCCTCAGTGATCGGCCGGGGCAGGTCATAGATCGGGTCCGAGACCCGGGGATCGGCCAGCATCCGGGCCAGGGAGGCCGCATGTCCGGGGACGGCGATGACCCGGTCGGAGCCTAGACTGGTGGGGTCCACCTCACGGACGCGCCGGCGGATATCGGCCTCTTCCCCGGGGGATGCCCGGATCACTGTGATTGGCGGATCGCTCATTGCGCGAGGGCCTCCAGCGCCTCGCCGGTCAGGCGCCGGGTCGTCCAGTCGTCCATCGCCAAGGCCCCAAGGTGGTCGTAGAAGCCGATGGCGGGCGCGTTCCAGTCCAGCACCGACCATTCCAGCCGGGCGAGGCCCTCGTCCCGGCAGCGCTGCGCCAGGGTCCCGAGCAGGGCCAGGCCCGCGCCTACGCCACGATGCTCCGGCCGGACGAAAAGATCCTCGAGCCAGATCCCATGGCGGCCCCGGAAGGTGGAGTAGGAATAGAACCAGAGGGCGAAGCCGACCGGAGCGGCACCGATCTCTGCAATGTCGCAAAAGACCCGCGGCGAAGGCCCGAAGAGGTCGCGGGCCAGGCCCTCGCGGGTCGCGTCCACCTCATGCGCCAGCCGCTCGTAGTCGGCCAGGTCCAGGATGAACCGGTGGATGATCGCCAGATCGTCCGGTCCGGCGGGCCGGACCTGCACCGCCTCAGACGGCACGGTACCAGTCCACCCCGGCCTCGTCCTGGGTGCGCACGACGAGGCCCCGGGTCATCAGGCAGTTGAGATGGGCCAGGCTCTCGCCGGTGGCCATGCCCAGGGTCCAACGATCGATCGTGCGGCGGAAAAGGATGTGGAAGGTGTCGATGGCCCGCTTGGGCTCCTCCAGCAGCTTGTGCAGCCGGATCAGACTCCGTTCGTGACCACCGATCAGGTGGTCGATTCGCGCATGCAGGCCGTGGAAGGGCTCGTTGTGGGCCGGCAGGACCAGGACATCGTCCGGCACGACCCCTCGGATCCGTGCCAGGGAGGTCAGCCAGTCTGTCAGGGGATCACCCGCGGGCTCCGTCGGGAAGACCGAGACGTTCGAGGTGATCTTCGGCAGGACCTGGTCGCCGCTGATCATCACCTTCAGGTCGGGGCACCAGAGGCAGGCGTGCTCCGGGGAATGGCCCGAGCCCACCACCACCTTCCAGTCGTAATCGCCGATTCGCACCACGTCGCCGTCGGACAGGCGCTGGAAGCTGTCCGGCAGGGCGTGAACACTCTTGCCGAAGCCTCCGAACCGGGCGCGGTAGTCCTCCAGCGCCTCCTCATCCCAGCCCGCGGCGCGATAGAAAACCAAGGCGTCCTCAGGGGCCTCGCGGCCAGTGTCGGCCGACAGGGACCGGCACATCAGGAATTCCAGGCGGGTGATCCAGAGGCGAACGCCGAACTTGCGGGTCATCCACCCGGACATGCCGATGTGGTCGGGGTGCATGTGGGTTACAAAGACACGTGTGACGGGCAAGCCACCGAGGGGACCCGCAAGGGCCTTGCGCCAGGACTCCCGGGTCGCCTGTCCGCCGAGGCCGGTATCGACGATCGCCCAGCCGCCTGCTTCGCGGATCGCCCAGACATTGATCCATGCCAGCGAGCCGCCCAGGGGCATGCGCAGCCACTTCACCCCGGGGGCGACGTCCACCGCCTCTCCCTGGTCCGGCCCACCCGGGAAGGGATAGCTGATCTTGGCCTTGTGGGCCTCCAGAACCGGATCTTCGAAACCATCGCGCATGCAGGGACTCCTTACCGGTGCAGTGTCGGCTGTCCGGGGGCGGGGATCAAATCCAAATCCCGGGAGAGGCGTCGAGAAACGTTCACAGGTCGCCGAAGCCGTGCAATCGTCGCCAAGGCGACTTGCCGTCGGCGCCGCCATGGGATTAAGAGCCAAAGTAACAGACATCCCCGGAGGGAGCCTCACCATGAAACGCCTTGTACTCGGCCTGGCCACGGCGGGCCTGGCCCTCGTGCTGGGAACGGCGGTCGCCGTCTCAGCCTCCAAGAAGGAAGAAGCCGCCCTGGCGGCAGCGCGCACCGCGGGGATGGCCGAGGCCCCCGCCATTGCCCAGGCGGCTGGCATCGCCTGCCAAGTCACCGATGCGCGCTTCGTCGGTAAGATGGCGGATCCCAAGACCAAGGCCAACACCAACTTCTACGAGATCGACTGCGACCGCGGCGTCGGCTTCGTCCTTCAGGCCCCCCCGGGCGTGAAGCCTAGCGCCTTCAGCTGCATCGAGGCCAATTCCACCCAGCCGGACGGCAAGCCGCCGTCCCTGCCCTGCAAGCTGCCCGGCAACGCCAATCCGCTTGCTGACCTTGCGCCTCTCCTGACCAAGGCGGGCGTGTCCTGCACTCCGGACGCGGCCCGGGGCATAGGCCAGACGGCCAAAAACACCTTCCTTGAAGTCTCCTGCCAGGGCGGCTCCGGCTATGTCCTGCAGGTTGATGCCCCGGCCAATCCCGATGGCTCCTCGGTCGCCAACGACTGCCTGACCTTCGACGTGACCGACGGTAACATCAAGTGCAGCCTGCATGACGCCGCCTACCGATTGGCCGTTGTCGACCGCTACGCCGCCGCCGCCAACAACGGCTGCGCCGTGAAGGATCGCCGCTACATCGGCATGTCCCAGGGCGGGTCGAGCTACTACGAAACCTCCTGCCAGGACGGCAAGGGCTACATCTACAAGGTCGAAAAGGGCCAGGTCACCCAGACCACGTCCTGCGAGAAGGCCATGGCCCTGCTCGGCGGCTGCACCCTGACCGACGCCAAGGACGCCCAGACTGCCCAGGCCGGCCTCTATTCCACCCTGTCGAAGAAGGCCGGCTTCGACTGCCAGGTCTCCAAGTATGCGCCCTTCCCCTCGCCGCCCGGCAAGGACGTCGTGGAGATGGCCTGCGCCAACCGTCCGGACGGCGCCGTCGGCGTCTTCACGTCCAAGGCTGAGACCACCCAGGTCGTGGACTGCGCCCGGGCACCGGTCGTCGGATACCGCTGCTCCTTCTCCAAGCCCGAAGCCTCCCTCAAGGCGGTGACGGGCGACCTCAAGAAGATGGGCAAGACGGAGTGCGACGTCTCGGCGGTGCGCCTTCTCGGCAAGACTGCGGCGGGCACAACCTACCTCGAGACCGCCTGCGCCGACGGCCTCAAGGGCTACATCCTGGAGTACAAGAGCGAGCCCCTGACACCGATCAACGCCGTGGGCTGCGCCTTCTCCAGGGATTGTTCCCTGCCTGGCAACAAGTAGGGCGGATTCAATCCCGAACGACGAGGGCCCGCGGGATCGCTCCCGCGGGCCATTTTCGTTGTCCCCGGGGTCGGAAGCTCAGATGGCCGCCTCGATGAAGCGCGGGCCCCGCTGGGACATGGCGCTGGCGAAGGCGGCCTCGAAGGCCTCGCCGGTCTCGCAGCGCACCGCCTCGACCCCCAGGCCCCGGGCCAGGGACACCCAGTCGATGTTGGGATCGCCCAGGTCCAGCAGCTTGCGCGCCGAGGGGCCCGGCTGGCCGGCGCCGGTCCGGTTCATCTCGATGTTCAGGATGCGGTAGCTGTGGTTGGCGAAGACCACCACGGTGACGTCCAGCTTCTCGCGGGCCATCGTCCACAGGCTCTGCACCGTGTACATGGCCGAACCGTCGCCGTTCAGGGACACCACCTTGCGGTCCGGACAGGCCACCGCCGCTCCGATGGCCAGGGGCCCGCCAATGCCGATGGCGCCGCCGGTCAGGGCCAGGACCTCGTGGGGAACCGTCGTCAGGCAGGGCGCGGCGACCCCGCCCCCTGAGGTCACCGAGTCGTCGCACAGGATGGCGCCCTCCGGGAGGTGGCGGGCCACCGCCACTCCGCAGGCCTGGGGTGTCAGGGCTCCGGACGCCGGGCTGGCCGGACGCTTCAGGGGTTGGGACGGACCCGAGGCCGGGGCGCCGAGGGCGTCCGCCAAGGCCTCCAGGGCTGCGGCAGCGTCCGTGGCCCGGTCGGCGAGGGAGAGGGTGGAGCAACCCTCGGGCACAAGCAGGCTTGGCCGTCCGGGATAGGCAAAGAAGGCAACAGGCTGGTTGGTGCCGGCAAAGACCATCAGATCCGTCCCGGCCAACTCCTCCAGGGCGGCCTCGCCGAAGTACTGCATCCGGGCCGGGGCGAAGACGCCCGCGCCCCGGGGCTGGCGGGCCACGAAGGTATCGGACAGGACCCGCACGCCGGCCGCCTGCAGCCGGGCGGCCTGGACCAGCCCACCGGCCAGGCAGGCACCGCCGCCGATCAGCACGACCGGCGCCGAGGCAGCGCGGATCGCCCGGGCGGCAGCCTCCACGGCCTCCCCGTCCGGCGCGCGCAGCCTGGGTCGCGAGGCCGGGGCGAAGGTGGTGTCTGTCTCTGTCCAGGCGGAGTCCGCCGGCAGGATAAGGCTGACCGGCCCGGCAGGCGGGCCGTGGCTGGCGGTGATGGCCTCTGCGGTGACGGCGGCCACCGTGTCGGCGCTGTCAGCCGACTTCACCCAGAGGGAATTGGCCGCAACGATGGACGGGATGTCAGAGTTCAATGGGGCGTCGAACTGGCGGTGGTAGGTGGCGTGGTCGCCCACCACGTTGACGAGGGGCGTGTAGGCCCGGCGGGCGTTATGCAGGTTGGCCAGGCCATTGCCGTAGCCGGGACCCAGGTGCAGCAGGGTGCAGGCGGGGGTCCCCGTCATCCGGCCATAGCCGTCGGCGGCTCCCGTGGCCACGCCTTCGAACAGGCACAGGACCGGACGCATGGCCGGCTGTCCGTCCAGGGCGCTGACGAACTGCATCTCGCTGGTACCGGGATTGGCGAAGCAGGCGGTCACGCCGTTTTCCACCAGGGTGCGCATCAGGGCGTCGGCGCCGTTCATGTGGTCTGGGCCTCCCCGCCCGGGCCAGCCCTTCGGGTCAGGCCGTCTCGAAAACCATGACGCCGGGGTCCGGCGCTTTCGCAAACATCCGCCCGATGAAGGCCGCCCGCAAGGCCCGCGCCACCGGCTGGGCGATGTAGCCCTTGTCGGTGATCTCGCCAGCGTTGGCGTCGGGGCCGTCCGGCAGGACCAGGGCCCGGGCCACCCGCCCGGCGCCGCCCCCACCCCGGGCGTTGTGAGCGCTGAGGGCGGCACGCACGGCCTCTGCCACCGCCTCTGGGGGGTGGCCGGGCCGGGGATAGAAGAGCAGGCCCACGCCGGCCTCACCCTCGCCGCAGACGATGGCGTCGGTAACGGCGTCGCCCACGGCACCGATCACGGCGATGCGCAACTCGCCCACGTTGACGAAGGTGCCGCTGGTGAGCTTGAAGTTCTCGGAAAGACGCCCGTCGAAGGCCAGGCCTTTCCGGATGTCGTCGGGGTCCACCAGCCGGGCGGCGTCGCCCAGGCGGTAGAAGCCCTCCTCGTCGAAGCTGGCCGCCGACAGCTCGGGCTGGCCCAGATAGCCGGACGTGACCTGGGGTCCCTTGACCCGGAACTCCAGCTTGCCAGCCATGGGCGCCAGCTTGACCGTCGTGCCCGGCAGGGGCAGGCCCATCATCCCCATGCGGGTGTTGGGCCAGTGGACATTGGAGGCCGTCGGGCCGGTCTCGGTGGCCCCGTAGCCCGAGGAGAAGCTGATCCTCTCGCCCACCGTGCGCACCGCAACCGCCTGGATGCGGTCACAGATTTCCTGGCCCAGGTTGGCGCCGCCGTACTGCATCAGGCGGACCCGGGAGAAGAAGTTGCGGGCCAGGTCCGCATCGGCCTCGAGCTCACCCGCGAACATCATCCAGCCCGCCGGGACCATGTTTTGGTAGGTCGGTGCCACCTCGCGAAGGTTTCGCACCGTGTCGCCGAACCGGCCCTCCACGGGCTGGCCAGCGTCGATGTAGAGGGTCCCGCCCCGGTGCAGGACCATGTGCAGGATGGCGTTGGCGCCCAGGCTGTGGCTCCAGGGCGCGGCATTGACCACCACCGGCGGGTCCGGGTCGGCAAAGCAGGCGGCCACCTGGGCGGCGTTGGCGGCCATCCGCGCCTGGAGGTTGATCACCGCCTTGGGACGGCCGGTCGAGCCGGAGGTCAGGAGGTATTTGGCGTGGTCCTCGGGCCGGGCCGAAGGCGTTGTGGCCGAGGCGCGCTCCAGTTCCGCCAGGGACACGTCCCCGGGCCGGGCGTTGCGGCCGGCGATCACCGGCAGGCCGGCCAGGAAGGGTGCCGCCAGGGCCTCGCCGAACAGGGCGGCGTCCTCGGTGTAGATGGCTGAGGGGTTGAGGGTCTCCACCGCCTGGGCCAGCCGGGAGAGATTGGCGCCGGGCAGCCCGTACTGGGGCGAGACCGGAGCGACGGGCATGCCCTGGCTCATGGCCGCGTACATGATGAGGGCGTGGTCGATCCCGTTGCGGGCCAGGATCAGCAGGGGCCGGGCCCCCCCGATCCCCCGGTCGCGCAGGCCGCCTGCCAGGACGGCGACGCGCCCGGCGGCCTCGCTGTAGCTGACCTCGCGCCAGCCCTCTGCGGACCGCTCGGCCAGCCAGGTCCGCGAAGGTGCCCGCCCCGCCCAGTGCAGCAGAGGCTCGGCAACGGTGCCGAAGTCCCCGTCAAGCGGGGTGGGGTTGAACAGGATCCGGGTCCCGTCGGGCCGCACCTCCACCTCAAGCCGGGCGGGGGCGTAGCGGGGATCACGGATGGGGGCTTGGGCGATATCCATGGCGCTCTGGATGGACGGCCCCGCCGCCGACTGCAAGCGAAAGCCGCCCGTTCAGGACAGGAGAGGGGCGGGCCCGGGAAGGGTCGCCCCGCTCACCGTCAAGACGCAGCCAGCAGGCCCGTGCGGCCCCGGATCACGCAGACTGGGTGGTATCGGGCAGGCCCAGTATGCGCTTGGAGATGATGTTGTTCTGCACCTCCGAGGAGCCGCCATAGATCGACATGGCCCGTCCCGAAAGCCAGCCGCGTACAGCCTCGATCTCCTGGCCTGTGAAGGCCTCGCCATCCCAGCCCAGGCCCTGGTGGCCCATGATCTCCAGCACCATCTCCTGCCGGATCTGGGCCACGTTGGTGGCCGAGTTCTTGAGCACGGAGGCGGCGTTGGTGGCACCCGAAGCGCCCCTGGCCTCGGCCGCGGCGCGGGCCAGGGTCAGGCTGTGGACCCGGGCGTCCATGATGTGGCGGATCATGCGGGTGCGCAGGTCGCCGTCGGCGATCCGGCCCCGGCTATCCTCGCCCACGTACTTGCGGGCGATCTCCTCAAGCGGGGTGGCGCGGCCGCCCATGGAGACGCCGGTCTGGCTGGCGCGCTCGTGCTGCAGCAGGCGCTTGCCCACCGACCAGCCTTCGTTGAGCTTGCCCAGCAGGGCGTCCTTGGGGGCGACAGCGTCGGTGAAGAAGGTCTCGCAGAAGGGCGAGGCGCCGGCGATCAGCTTGATCGGACGGGTCTCGATGGCGGGTTGGCGCATGTTGATCAGCAGGAAGCTGATGCCGTCATGCTTCTTGGCGGTGGGATCAGTACGGACCAGGGCCCCGCACCAGGCGGAGTACTGAGCGCCGGAGGTCCAGATCTTCTGGCCGTTGATCAACCAGTGGTCGCCCTTGTCCTCGCAGCGGGTCTGCAGGGAGGCCAGGTCCGAGCCGGCATTGGGTTCGGAATAGCCCACGCACCATTGAACCTCGCCGCGCACGATGGGCGGGATGTGGGTCTTCTTCTGCTCTTCGGTGCCGTAGTCCAGGATGGTCGGTCCGATCATGGTGATCCCCATGCCGAAGACCATCGGATTGTAGGCACCGATCCTGGCCATCTCCTGCGACAGGACGCGGCCCTGGTGAGGGGTGAGCCCGCCGCCGCCGTATTCCGCCGGCCAGGTCGGGGCGGCCCAGCGCTTGTCGGCCATCCGCTCCTTCCAGAGCCTCATGTCGCCTTCAGGCCCGGGGCCCTCCATCGAGGCGAGGGCCGCACCGGCCTGCCCCTTCAGGGACTCGGGAAAGTTCGCCTCAAGCCAGCTGCGGGCTTCCTTCCGGAAGGCCTCGAGTTCAACGTCGCCGCCGAAATCCGCCATGGTCCTGTCTCCGTCGGCACCGGGAATACGGCGCGCATTGGGCCTAAGCTTACCCTGCCAGCCAGAGGGGGCAAGACCTGCCGCAGCGTCAGGCCGTCTCAGGAAATTGATCCGGCCCGTCCCAGGAGACTAGGCTAGGCTTTGAAGGCGATGGAGAGGACCGCATGACGCCGCCGCAAGGACGCTCTCTGCTGACCGATGAGGACGAGACCAGCTTCGTTGGCCGCCTCCTATCCATTGCCTGCCGCACCGCCCTGGAAGAGGGTCTCGGTGCCGTCTCCACCCTCCGGCTCGCCCGGGACGCCGGGGTCTCCCGGGTGGCGGTGGAAAAGCGGTTCCGCACCCGCGCCGACCTGCTGGCGGCCCTCCAGGCCGACATCCTGGGCGAGGCCGCCGAGTCGCTGGTGGACGCCCTGGGCGGCATGTCCCCGCTCCGGCCCCAGGCCCTGGAGACCCTCTGCCGCCTGTGGGTCGCCCACTGGCTGGACCGTCCGGCCCTGTTCCGGGTGGCCTTCCCCGACGGCGCGGCACCGCCGCGGACCGGGCCCCGGGACGCTCTGGCACCACTCGCCATCTATTTCACGGAGGGGCTCGACGGGACGGAAGACGGGGCGCGTGCCGACCTGCTGCTCTGCGCCCTGCAAGGTATCGTCTTGTCCCACCTCGGACCGCGCCCCGGGGACTGGACCGAACCCGGCGACCTGGTCGCCCTGGCTATCTCAACCGTCCGAAAGTGACGTCCACCCTTTACAGGCTGGCCAACCGGTTGTTCAAATTCACTCCACGAAGCCCTCAGGGCCTGGAGGAATTGTCATGACCCCCGTTGAATTCACGCCTGAGGCCATCGAGGCAGCCTCACAGGACGCCGTCCTCCCCTATCGGGACTTTCTCCGATCAGGCGAGCCCTACGCCTCGATCGCAAGGCACAATCCCTGGACGAAGGTGCCTTCGGCCCGGTCGGAGCTGGAGTGGGGCAAGGGCTGGTACTACGACACCACCGTGGCGCGGAAGCACCCGGACTGGCGCGACCTGTCCCCGCCCCGGCCGACCCGGGACATGGAACAGCTCCGGCGCGACCTCTACGCCTGGGGTTTCTGCCTGATCGCCGACGCCCTCTCCGTCGAGCAGTGCGCCCGTCTGCGTGAGCGGGTGGTGGACCAGGCCGCCGCTGAACGCGACCTGGGCGTGGCCTATCTGAGCCCGGCCCAGCAGCACGTCTGGTCGCTGATCAACAAGGGGGAGGTCTTTCGGCTCTGCCTCGAGCTCGACCCGGAGGCCGTCCAGGGCGGGCAGATGGTCGAGCGCCTGATCGACGAATTCACAGGACCCGGCTGGCAGCACTACAGCTTCCTGTCGAACATCTCCTATCCGGGATGCTATCCGCAGGGTCTGCACCGGGACCAGTCCTTCCCCGCCCCCTACGACCTTGGCGGCGCACCGGCCCTGGTGAACATCGTCTACTACCTGCAGGACGTGGACGAGGTGAATGGCGGCACCCTGGTGATTCCAGGTTCCCACCGCAGCAACGGGACGGGCGGCGAGACCTATGGTGCCCTGCCCCGGCCCGTGAACCTGGAGGCGCCCGCCGGCACGATCATGCTGATGGACGGGCGCACCCTGCACGCCGGTGCCGTCAATCGCTCCGACCGGTTGCGGTATATCCTGACCAACTCGGTGGTCCGCCCCTGGGTGCGCCAGCAGGAGGCCTTCCTGCTCAGCGTCCGACCCGAGGTGCTGGCAAAAGCCTCGGACAAGCTGCTCTACCGGCTGGGCTATTCGGCCCATTCCAGCAACAGCATGGTCGAGGGCTACGGCTATTTCGGCAGCGGCCGGGCGGGAGACCCGAACGGGGCCATCGTCCACGCGCGCCAGGCCATGGACCGGGGTGAATACACCTGGATGGCGGAGCTTTCCCGGGGCCAGTCCACCGCCGCCGACGTCATCGGCCTGGGCCTGGCCCGCATCCAGCGTGAGAACGAACCTGCCCGGGCGGAGAGCTACGCCGCCGCCGTCAGCAAGATCACATCCCTCTAGCGGGGCAACGGCGAGGCTGAGGGTCGGTCCGACCCAGGGGGAGTCACCGGAAGTCAGCAGACCCCCTCCGTCCCGCTGCGCGGGCCACCTCCCCCTGATGGGGAGGAATTACAGAGCCAATTGCTCCCCATCAGGGGGAGCTGTCGGCAAAGCCGACTGAGGGGGTCAATGGCGTCGCAGCGCCGTCACGGCTTCGCCTCGGCGTCCAGCTGGGCGGCGATGGCGGCGATCAGGGCGTCCTGCCGGGCAGAGCGTGCCGGGTTGGTGGCCTCGGGCCAGGCGCTGGAGACCACGACCACCAGCTTCCGCGCCGGGTCCACGTGCAGTCTCTGACCGAAGATACCCAGGCCGTTGAACACGCCGCCCGGCTCTGTCCACCACTGGTAGCCATAGCCGAAGCGGTCGTCCGTGGCGGCCTGCTGGCGGGTGGCCTCGGCGATCCAGCCCTTGGGCAGGACAGCTCCGGCGGAGCCGATGCCGCCCGTGCGCAGGAATTCGCCCACCCGGCCGTAGTCGCGCAGGGTCATGGACAGGCAGCAGCCGCCGGCCTCCTGGCCGCGCTCATCGATCATCCAGAGGGCGTCCTGCTCCATGCCATAGGGCTTCCAGATCTTCTCGGAGAGATAGGACGAGAGCGACTTGCCGGTGGCGGAGGTGACCAGCACCCCGATCAGGTTGGTCTCGCCGGTCTTGTAGACCCACTTGGCCCCCGGGGCGGACTCCCGCGGCAGCTTGCGCATGTAGCTGACCGTGGAATCGAGGCCCGGGTCGGCCGGGGTCGAGAACAACAGGGCCACGTCACTATTGGGGTCGGTATAGTCCTCGTTCCACTTCACCCCCGAGGTCATGGTCAGGAGCTGGCGAACGCTGACCTGGTCGTAGGCACTGCCGCGCAGGCCGGGGATGTAGCGGGTGACCGCATCGTCCAGGCTCTTGATAGCCCCATCCTTCACTGCCGCGCCAACCAGGGTGGAGGTGACCGACTTGGCCACCGAGAAGGAGGTCCAGCGACCGTTCGGGCCATAGCCAAGGCCATAGCTTTCCAGCCGCACCCGGCCGTCCTGGAGGACGAGGATGCCCGCAGTCTTTTCCGAGGCCATGAAGGCGGAAAGGTCGAAGGGCTGGCCGCCGACCTGCACCAGCTTCAGGGGCGCGCCGGCCTGGAGGGCATGGACGCGCTCGCCCCGCGTTGCGGTGCTGACCGGGAAATGGGCCTCCATCTTCGGGAAGCCCGCCTCCTTCTCGGCCTGGGACCAGAAGAGGACGGACGCGGCCGGTGGTGGCTTGTCGGCGGCGACGGCGAAGGACGGAAGGCCCACGAGGGCCAGGCCAGCGGCGAAAAGGAGGCTGCGCATCAAGGGCTCCGAAAGGTCGGGATCTAACGCAGGGCTATCGCCCGGTCAGGGTGCCGGCAAGGGAAACGCGGCAGGGCCGGGGTCGGATGCAAAATGTTCTTGTTTTGTTTTGGTCGATCCGGGCAATCCGGTGAAGAGTGCGTTGCTTTGACATAGAGGACCCCGATGCCAAACAGATCTTCTCACAGCCGTTCCGACACCCGGGACGACATCGCCGACTGGATGCGCCAACGCGGTGAGGCGGTCGCCGCCAGGATGACACCCCAGGCCCGCGCCATGGCGCATGAACTCTTCCGGGTCGCGATCCGGACCGGCGCCGCAATTCCCTTGGCCACACCCATGGCGGTTGCCCTGGCGGGCGCCCAGACCTTGATGCGGGACCGTCGACAGGCTTCCTCTCCCGCAGCCCGTCCCCAGAAGGCCGCAGCTCCCCTGCGGCGCGCAGCGCCGCCGCAGCGCAAACCGGCGACGGCGACGGACCCCCGACAACCCGCCGAGCCCCTGGTCTCCAGCCTGGCCGCCGGGGCCAGGGGGGCCAGCGACGCCTTCACCTTCGGCCTGGGAGATCATCTGGGGGCGGGGCTCTCCGCCGCCGGGGGGATGATCCAAGGGCGTGACTTCGTGAGCGGTTACCAGGACGGGATGGCGACGGCCCGAGCTCAGGATGCGGAGGACTGGAGGCTGCATCCCTATGCCCGCGTCGCCGGCGGGGTTGCAGGGACCGGCGCCAGCCTGCTGGTCGCCTCGCCCCTGGCCCTGGGCCGGGCCGCAGCCGGAGGCGCCCGAATGGCGGCATTGGCAGATGTCACTCGACTGAAGGCGACGGCGGGCCTGGTGGGCCAAGAGGTCGCTGGGCTGACCGGACTCGGTGCCTTGAATGGCGCGGCCGGTCAGGCCGTGACGGATCATGTCCTGGGCCGGACCAGTCCTCTCTCCGATTATGCCGGCGCTGCTTTGGGGGGCGGGACGACGACCGCGGCCCTGCTCGCCACCCGTCGCCCGCAGGCGTCGGCCGCCCTGGGGGGCGCGACCACATCCTTGGCCCAGGATCTCTTCGGCGGGCGGCCCTTATCGGTCGACGAGGCCCTACAGTCGGCGGCGCTCAGCGGAGCGACCAGCGGCCTTGTCAGCCCCGTGGTAGCTAGGCGCGTCAACCGCCTGCGGCCCTCCGAGAAAGGAAAACTGGGCGAGAGGCTGTCTGAAGGACGTTCGCAACTGCGCGGCGACGCCCCCCGGGAGGGCGGCAAACCTCGGGTCCCCGTCGGCGGTGGGAGGGTGGCCATTCCCGATCACCAGACCCAGTCTGGTCTCTACGTCGAGGCCAAGTTCGGACCCAGTGCCGACCTCTCCAAAAACCAGAAGAAGGCATTTTCGATGGACCCGGACGGATTTCGGCTGGATCATTTCCTGCCTCAGGACGTGGGCGCTGCGGCGGCCACAATGGCGTCCAATTACGTCATGACGGCGCCACGACCTGTGGTGAAGAAGGAAGGGTCAGCGACGAAAACCAAGGGGAAGAGGAATTAACGCATGGGTATCGTAGCGAATTGCCTGGCCGTCCGGGCTTCGGAGGGCGACACGCTTCTGGAGCAGGTCGGCGCCGGCCGCACCGGCCAGACCGGGGACTGGAGCGAGGCGGTCTATGCCGGCAAGACCTTCGGAAGCGGCTGGTACGTGCTGGTCATCCAGGGACGACGATTTGATCCAGACCAGGATCTCGCCCCCCTGGCCTCGGGCAGAGAGATTTTGCACCTTTCTGTGGATGACGTGGTCATGCACAGCTCGGCTGTCCTGATGAAGGACGGCAAGGTCGTCTGGCGGGTCACGTCAGACGCCGACGAGGGGTATTCCGAGGAGGGCCAGCCGCCCGGGGGCCTGGCCGAGATCCTGGCAGACCTGAGGCGGCAGCAGGATGAACAGGACCCGGACGACCCCGGAACGGACTACATCTTCGACGCGCCGATCGAGGCCGCGGGCCTGGTCACCGGCTTCCGGGGCCTGGCGGACACCCACGACCCCGCCCTGGGCGAGGGCTTTGAGCTCCTGGAGCCGCCGGCCCGGCCGGCCCGGCCCGGTCTCTTCGCCAGCCTCGGCCAGATCTTCGGGTTCGGCCGGAAGGCCTGAGTCCGATGCCGGTCAGAGCCGGTTGTGCGTCCCGTCGCAGAGCGGTGCGCCGGCGGTCTGCTTGCAGGCGCAGAAATAGACGGTGCGGCTCTCCGGGGCTTCCCACTTCAGGGGCATGAAGTCCGTGCCTTCGCGCAGGTGGGCGCCATCGCAGAAGGGCTGGTTCTTGGACCGGCCGCAGGTGCACCAGAAATAGGCCTTGCCGGCCACGACCTCGACCGGCATCGGCGCCTTGCCCGCCACGACCGCTTTACTGTCCGTCATCCTGGTTCTCCTGTCAGGGTGGCCCGGCAGGGCCATACGATCAAAGGGTAGGCGCTTCAGAAGCCCTCCCCGCCCAGCCCGGGTGGATCAGGACGGCTTGGTGGGTTTGGCCGGCGTCTTGGCCACGTCCGCTGCCTTTGCGGCCTCGGCGGCCTTGGCTGCAGCCTCGGCCTCTTCCGCCCGCGCGCCCGCCAAGATGCCGGGAAGGGCGTAGTTCCCCTCATGGCAGGCGTATTCGTAGATTTCGCCATTCAGGGATGAGAACTCGTACTCACCACCCCAGGGGGCGTCCCACAGGGTGGGGTCATCGATCTGGAAGCCGTAGTGGATCCGGTCCTTGGCGACACGGGTGAAACGCTCGGTGACCTTCAGGTTCTCCCAGGACCCGCGATAGGCCTGGCGCATGGGGATGTTGGTGGTCTCAACCACCAGGGTCTCGCCCTCCCAGCGACCGATGGAATCCCCCATCCAGGGACGGATACCGTCTGTGCGGTGGGTCCCGTTCAGGCGGATCATGCGCAAGTCGTGCACCATCTCCACCAGGATGGCCACGGTGTCGGGGCCCTGAACGAACTTGTAGTTGTTGTTGTAGAAACCGTTGGGGAACATGGGCGGTCCGGCGTTCCGGCCGAACGACATGATGCAGCGCTCCCCCAGGGCCCGGGTCTCGGGATTGTCGGCGGAGTTGCGGTACATGGCCATATTGAAGCCCGCCGGGGCCGGGGCACCGGCCTTGCGCTTGGGCACTTGGCCATCCGGCGTGGTCAGGAAGGAGGTCCGCGGCTCGCCCCGGACCCGCATGACCGTGGAGCCCGGCTCCAGCCAGCCCCGGTCATAGCCGCCAACAGCACCGCCGGCAGCCGCGTATTCCGGACGGATACCGGCCTTGACCTCGCCGCCGACCTTGGGCGCACCCAGGGTGGGATCGATGCTCACATTGCCCTGTTCGACCTCGCTGGAGGCCTGGGTTTCAAACTTCTTCACCTCGGCTTCGGTAAAGGTGGCGCGGGTCCCCAGGCCTGGCGGGCGGGTCTCCGGCGTCAGGGTGGCGTTGCTCCAGTTTCCGGAGAGGTCGGGCTGGCCGTATATGTTGCGCGGTGCCTTGAAGGGCGGTGCGGCAAGGGCGGGCGCGGCACCAAGGGCCAGGACGAGCGCGATCAGGACGGGCTTGGACATGCATCCTCCGGGGGAACTGGCCGGCTGGGGCGACCTTGGGGCAAGTCTAGAGCCGCCGGCTCCCGGGGGCAATCCGCCGCAAGCGCGGGAGGCGCCGCTTCAGCGTCTTTCCGGCCGGGCGCTGAGGAAGTCCGAAGCGCTGAACCCCTCAGGTGCCGCCACCTCTGCGATCGGGTCGTCCCGGTCGTCAAATTCCAGCCTGAGGGCCCGGGTCATGATGGCGTGCATGCCATAGAGGGCGGTGATGTAGGTGAACTCCAGGATCTCCTCGTCGCCCCAGAAGGCGCGCAAGGCGTCGAAGACCTCCGGCGGCGTGCGCCCCGAGCCCGTCGTCAGGCAGTCGGCATAGGCCAGCACCGCCCGCTCGCGCGCATCGAAGGCGTCCGAGACTGCCCAGCCGGGAATCGCCGCGATCTTCTCTTCCGACACGCCCAGGCCACGCAGGGACTTGCAGTGCTGGGAGAAGACGAACTGGCTGCCATGCGCCCAGCCGGCCCGGGTCTGGCCCAGCTCGCGCAGCACCGGATCGATCTTCCGGTCAGGATGCCGGTAGACGCCGAAGCCCTCTACCGCATGGCGGAAGATATCGGGGGCCAGGGCGAAGACGGTCCACCAGTCGCCTGGCGTGCCGGTAGCGGTACCCGGCTCGGCCACCGGGTCCCGGCCGGGGCCGAACAGCAGGTCGTAATAGCGATGGATGAGGTCCGAGCCGACCTCGGCCCGGGGAACCTGGCGCAGGACAGGCATGGCTCAGCCCCCCGTCCGGGCGGTCTGGATGGGGGCGCCAAAGCCGTCCAGCACCAGGCCCTGGCTGCGGCCGCCGTCCGCCGTGGCCGCCTCATGCTCGACGTCCGCCGGACCCATGGGCCGGGTCCAGGCGGCGAACTCCAGGCAGACCCCATCTGGATCGAAGAAATAGACCGAGCGCACGAAGACCTCGTCGGTCACTTCGGCGCTGATCTGGAAGGCGGAGTTATCGTGGTTGAAGACCGGCGAGACCTCGATCCCCTTGGCCTTGAGCCGCTCCACATAGGCGTCGAACTTCTCCACCGGCACGTTGAAGGCCAGGTGGTTCATGGAGCCGTGGGCGGTGACCAGCCCGCCCTCATGCGGCAGGGTCCGGGGCGAGGACACGCCCGGGGTCTGGGCCGGGGCGTCGGGGAACCAGAAGAAGGCGAGGGAGTCGCCGTTGCCGATGTCGAAGAAGAAGTGCTGACCCGACTTCATGGGCAGCTCGATGGTCTTGACCAGGGGCATGCCCAGCACGTCGCGATAGAAGGCCACCGTGCGGGCCATGTCCTGGCAGACCAGGGCGATGTGGTTGACGCCGCGGATGTCGAATTCTGTGTTGGCAGGCACGGTCATGGTCGTCGTCTCTCCGGCGAAGCTCAGGACTCTAGCTGATCCCTTCGGCCGGCCGACGTCAAATCCCCTGCAGTGGCGTAAGGCGGAGACGCCTCAGGCCTTGCGCCGCATGACGCGCATGTCGGGCAGGCCCGCACCCGGGGTCTCGATGCCCAGGGCCTGGATGATGCCGGAGTAGATCTCGGGCTCGGTCATGTGCCGTCCAGGTTCCGGACGTCCCGACAGCGGATCGAAGCCGTAGGTCATCAGGGTCTCTGGATCGACGCCGCCCAGCATCTTGCCGCCGTTCACCAGGGGCGAGACGATCAGGGCACCGTTGTTCAGGTCGTGGCCCGACCCGAAGGTCATGGCACCGGCCGGGCGGTTCCGGCTGCGACCGAACTCGGTGGCCACATAGACAAGGCTGTGGTCCCAGTAGCTCTTGCCCCCCGCCAGCTCCTCGCTCTTCAGGAGGGTGATCAACCGGTCGGCGACGCTCAGGACCCGGCTCCACATCAGGGACTGCACCTCCCGGTGGGCCTGGTGCGAGAAGTCGAAGGCGATGGGCGTATTGCGCATGTCCCCCGCGGAGAGGCCGCCCCGCCCAAGGGCCGCGCCCTTGTTGAACACCGCCGACGTCTCCGGCCCCAGTGTGACGGTCGAGGCCACGCCGCAGCGGATGAGCAGGAAAGCCAGGGCCGCCTGGCTCTCCAGCGGGTCAAAACCATAGGCGGGGAAGGCTTCGCGGACCTTCTTGGCCAAGGGCGACGACTTCAGGCCGCTGGCCTTCAGGGGCATGTCCTCGGAGTCGGAATGCACCATCAGCTGGGTGATGAGGTCCGCGCCCTCGATGTCCTTCAGTGGCGCACCGCGCAGCTCCAGCCAGCGCTTCAGGCGGACGGAGTCGCCGAAGGTGCGGACAAAGTCGGACTCAGGGTCGAGGGTCCCGTTCCGGAAGGCGCGGGCCGCTTCGAAGAGCTTGGCGTCGGGAGCCCCCGGCACGCCCTTTCGGCCATCGAGGGACAGGGGCCAGAGGTTTGGCGAAGGTGCCCGCTCGCCATAGGCAGAGGATGGCAGGGAATCGTCAGTGCCCCGGTCGGTGAAGGAGACGCCGTTCACCAGGTGGACGTTGGGAATGGGCTTGCCGGCCCCGTAGGTCAGGGCGACAGCCTCCTGGAGGGTGCGGCCCCTCCAGGCGGCGTTGCCAGTCACCGATCGGTGCTCCGCGACCCCGTGGTTGACGCTGGTGCCGGTGTAGGTCGCCACCATCATGTCCTGGCCGTGGCGCTTCACGAAGTCGGACTGGTTGGCGGTGAAGGGGACCGGGATGGCGCCGATCGTCTTGCTAGCGAAGTCGATGGCCCTGAAGGGACCCCCGCCGGGCGACTGCACGAGTTGGTCAGGCCAAGCGTTAAGGGTCGAGCCGTTGGCGCTCTCGGACTCCCGGACGGCCAGGAAGGAGTCGACGATCGAGCATCCCCCGGTACCGCACAGGACGATCAAGAATCGGGGATCTGCGCCGCCGGGGGTGCGGGCGGCGCGGGCAAGGCCGGGACCCGCCAGGCTGGCGGCGGCTCCGGCGAGAAGGCCGCGACGGGAAGGGGTCAGGTTCATGGGGTCGCTTCCGGGTCAGTAGAAGGCTGCCTCGGCCGATGAGGCCAGGGCGAAGCAGGCAAGAAGGGTCTGTTCGGACTGACCCCGGGCCGAGCGGCCGGTACGGCCCTCAACGCCCTGGAGGAAGGCCGCCATCCGGTCGCGTTCGGCGACGGAGGCGTCGCGCCTCAGAATGCGGTCGTAAAGGCGGTCGGTGAGGGCGTCGCGCCAGGCGCGGTCGGGGCGGCCCGCCGCGGACTTGAAGAGAAGGGCCTTGGCCGGGTCCGCCCTGTCCCTCGCTACGCGGTTGGCGCAGACCTGAAGGGCCACCCGGTCAAAGGCGATCGGGCTGGCCAGGGTGGCCTGGTCGAGGGGCTGCATGACCCGGGCGTCGTAGGGGTCGACCCCGCCGAGGACGATACGGAACGCCTTGTTCGAGCAGTCATAGCGGGACAGCTCACGGCAGATCTCGTCACGGGGAATCTCGAAGGTCTCGGACAGGTCGCGAAGATAGCGCTCCCCATCCTTGAACTTGATCCGGGGATCGGTCGAGGCTGGAGCGGCTTCCTGGGCGCTGACCACCGCCGGGGCGACGGCTACGGCAGCCATCACGGCCAGGGTCAGGGCGGCGAAAAGTCCGGGCATGCGCATGTCAGGGCCTTCCGTAGGCTTCGGTCAGGACCAGGGCGTGCAGCATGCGCTCGACCCGGTAGTTGAACTTGTCTGGGGCCTTGAGGCTCTTCCACATCAGGGCGAATTCGGTCTGGTCCGCCGGGCTGGGCTCGCGACCGACCATCATTTTCCAGTAGTCCCAGGTCACCTTCTGGGCGAAGGCGTCGGAATTCGCGGCCACCTGGCTCCACTCAAGAAGGTTGGCCACCTTCTGGCCGAAGATCTCCCCGGCCTCCGGGGCCTCGACCACCCGCGCCCCGTCGGTGCGGACGAAGTTCTTCAGGCGGTTGGGATTGTAGTTGTTGCGGATGATCCCGTCGTAGCGGGTGAAGGGATAGGTCAGGGGATCAAGGGTCGAGTGGCAGACCGCGCAGGCCGGGGCCGCAACGCCCTTGGCGTCATAGTCGATGGGCTCGGCCACAGCCGGGTGCAGGCCCTGCATCCGCGCCAGGTCAAGGCCCAGGTACTGCCGGTAGGCCGCCGCCGCCGTGGTCCGCGGGATGGGCGTGAACATAGTGTTCACAGTGGTGAACCAGCGCGTGGTGATCATGCCCGCGCGCTTTTCCCGGGGCACGGTCTGGCCGGCCTGGCGCATGCCCTTTAAGTCAGCATCGGGAACCGCCGCAAAGGTCGGCGGGTCGTCGCTCACGCGCTTCACGAAGTCCTGGCTGGTCAGCAGGCCGCGGACGTCGCGGTCGCCGGTGTTCATCCAGGCGAACAGGTTGTAGTCCCACTCATAGTCAGCCAGGGGGATCGACCCCGCCCGTGGGCCGGCCTTGATGCTGTCCTGCGGATTGATCTTGGCGTTGGCCAGGTTCCAGAGGACGCCGTTGACGCCCAGCCAATAGGGCGAGCGCAGGCAGGTATCGAGCTGGCCCGAAATGCCTTCGCGCCAGGACGATTCACTGGGCAGGCGTCGCCGGAAGGCGTCGGTCTCGGCCCGCGTCGGCGAGCGGCCGCAGACGTCGAGCACGACCTTGCGCCAGGCGTGGACGGGATCGTAGCCGCAGGTATTCCAGCGCCCGGCGGCGGCGCTGCGGGTCTGGCCCGGAGTGCAGCTCACGGCAGTCGGTCGGCTATCGCCGTTCTCGGGTGCCGACCCCTTCAGGATTTCGTCGAGGTTGGAGATCCCGTCGCCGTCGGCGTCCAGGGCCTCCACGGCCTTGAGGGCCGCCGGCAGGGCGGCGATGTAGTCGGCGTCCGACAGCGGGCGTGCAGCGCCAGGCGCGAGGTGCTCGGCCACCTGGGCACCGAACAGGTTCCGGGCCGGCGGGACGGTGTGGCAGGTCGTGCAGTTCACCACTGGCGAGGCGGCGCAGGCGTGAGCCGTCGGGTAGATCTTGCAGAATTCCATCGAGGCGGGCGGCTTGGCCACCGCTTCCCCCCCGGGGCTGGCAAGACCCGCCGCCAGGGCGGACAGCCCGACCGCAGTGATCACCGCTGCCCAGGCCTTCAGGCCCGAAAACCGCCCCACGCGCCAAGACGTCATTCCTGGAATCTCCCCGACGATTTCGAGCGTTTTCGTCGCATGTTGCGCGTCGCTGTCAAGTTAACGGCGTGCAAGAAACCTCCTGACCGGCCCGGCCGCCTCGGCTAGGAATAGGAAAACCATCGGTGGAGGAGACTCGGGGCCATGCAGATCGATCTTTCCGGGCGCGTTGCCCTTGTCACCGGCGGAGGCCGGGGCATAGGCCGGGCCATCTCCCTCTTCCTGGCGCAGGCCGGAGCTGACATCGCCGTCAACTACCGCTCCGATGCCGACTCCGCCGAGGAGACCGCCGCCGAGATCCGCGCCCTGGGCCGCACCGCCCGCATCTACGCCGCTGCGGTAGAGGATTTCGACCAGGACGCCGCCATGGCCGAGGCCGTGGTGCGCGACTTCGGGGGCGTCGACATCCTCGTCAACAACGCCGGTATCGCCAGCCGTGGCCAGTCGGTGGCCGACACCGACCCGGCCGAGATGGAGCGGGTGGTCCGGGTCCACGCCTTCGGCCCGCACTACCTCTCCAAGCTCCTGATCCCGCAGATGCGCACCCGGGGCCGGGGCGACATCATCATGATCTCGTCCGTCGCCACGATGGGCATGTCGGCCCGCGGCGGGCCCTACAACATGGGCAAGGCGGCCATGGAGGCCCTGGCCCTGACCATCGCAAAGGAAGAGCGCGTCCACGGAATCCGCTGTAACATCGTCGCCCCGTCCCTGACGGTCACCGAGATGGGCAAGCGCCTGACCAAGGCCACCACCGGTCTGGCTGACATCCACGAGCTGGACGCCAGATCCCCCTTCGGCCGGGTCTCGACCCCCGAGGACGTGGCCGCCGCCGTGACCTGGCTGGTCTCATCCGCCAACCCCTATGCCAATGGCCAGAAGATCAACATCAACGGTGGAGGCTGAGGCCTATGGCGCCCGGGACTGGCTTCCCTAGGCCTCGCGGAAACTGACGTCGAAGACCGCGCAGATGTTGCGCACCACCCGGCGGCCAGCCTCGGTGACCTTCAGGTGGGCGCCCTCGGACTCGACCAGGCCGTCGGCGGCGAAGGACTCGAGGCGGGACAGTTCGTGCACCAGGTCCCGGGGTTTGCGGCCATAGCGTGAGGCGATCTCGCCCAGGTCGACGGCGAAATCGCACAGGAGCCGCTCAATGATCTCGCCGCGAAAGCGGTCGTCGGCGCTCAGCATCGCGCCGAGGGCGACGGGTAGCTGGTCGTGGTCGAGGGCCTTGCGCCAGTCCCCCACCTGCAAGGCGTTCTGAGCGAAGCCTTGCGGCAGGCTGCCGACCGCCGAGGGACCCATGCCGATCACGACCTGGGTCGAATCTGTGGTGTAGCCCTGGAAGTTGCGGTGCAGACGCCCCTCCGCCTGGGCCCGGCACATGTCATCCTCGGGCAGGGCGAAGTGGTCCATGCCGATGTGGACATAGCCCTCCGAGGTCAGTCGCTCCGCCGCTGCGTCACTCTGGTCCAGCCGCTCCGAGGTGCCTGGCAGGGCCGCCGCCTCGATCAGCGTCCGACTGGCCGTCATCCCGGGCGCCAGGGCGTAGCCCAGCAGGGAGACCCGCTCGGGCCTCAGGGTCATCATGCTGTCCAGCGTCGCCAGGGTATTCGCCCGTGTCTGGTGTGGCAGGCCGTACATCAGGTCCATGTTGATCGAGGTCACCCCGCCGTCGCGCAGCCAGCGCATGCAGTCGGCGATGTGGTCGAAGGCCTCGGGGCGGTGCACAGCAGCCTGTACCTCGCGGTCGAGGTTCTGCACCCCCAGGCTGGCGCGGGACAGGCCGTTGACCGAGGCGATGGTCACCCAGTCCTTGGTCAGGGTCTCTGGGTCCAGCTCGGCGCCCACCTCCAGGGAACCGACGAAACGGAAGGCCGCCGACAGGGTCGCCATGACCGAGCGCAGCTCGAGGGGCTTCAGGATATTGGGCGTACCGCCGCCGAAGTGGATGGACGAGACCCTCGGCCGGCGCCGACCCAAGGCCCGGTGCACCGCCAGAAGTTCTTTCTCCAGGTAAAGGACGTAGGCCGCCACCGTCCCCCGGCTGATGGCCGGCCGGGCATTCCGGGCGCAGTTCCAGCAGAGGCGCGAGCAGAAGGGCACGTGGATGTAGAGCGAGACCGGCTCGTCGTCAGGCAGGCCGTTCAGCCAGCCGGCGTAGATCTCGGGCGTCACCTCCGGCGTGAACTGCGCCACCGTGGGATAGCTGGTGTAGCGCGGCGCCCGGCCATCGTACTTTTCAATCAGCGCATCCCGGCCAAGCCGCGAGGTCGTCACGCTCATGTCCCCCTCCGCTCCGGCACCCTAGAGGGCGTTGGTCGCCAGCCTGTCACCGGGAAGCCCGCCCCCGCGCCGTAACGCAGATCAATGGGCACCTTCCTACGGAGGAGGCTGCGCGCGGGATCTCTTCCACCCGAAACCGTGAAGATGAAGTGAGCGGAAGGCCGCCAGCCACCCTACCCCGCGATCTCGCAGATCCGCCCCGCCTTGGCGTCAGTGTATCCGGCGGGGGTCCAGGCGAGTTCGCCGTTCACCAGAACGGCCTCTACGCCCACCGAGTCGCGGGTGTAGCGCATGCCGTCGCCGGGCATGTCGAAGATCGGGCGTTCCTCGCCCCGGCCGATCCGGTCAGGGTCGAACATCACGATGTCGGCGGCCTGGCCGGGCTTGAGCAGGCCGCGGTCCTTCAGGCCCCAGATGGCCGCCGTCTCGCCGGTGATCTTGGCCACCGCCTGCTCCAGGGTCAGGGCTCCCGTGCGGCGCACGAACTCGCTGAACAGATAGCCTGTGTCGCCGTAGGTGGCGAAGGAGGCCAGGTGTGCACCGCCATCGCCGGCGCCGATGTGCACGTCGGGCCGGGCCAGCAGGGGGCCGATGCGGGCGCTATTGTCGTGACCGCCATTGGCCGAAAGGAAGGCCACGTCCAGGCCGTGCTCCAGCGAGACCTCGATCAGGGCCAGGGCGCAGGACTGGCCACGGGCGTCGGCGATCGCCTTCAGTGTCTTGCCCGCCAGGTGGGCCGGGGCCTCGCCGCCGCCGCGCACCACCAGCCGTCCCATCAGGCGCTCGCCGCCGTCGGGGCCGGTGTCCTCCACCATGCGCGCCACCGTCTCCGGGTCGGTTAGGGAGGCGATCCGCGCCTCCAGGGGCTGGCGCAGCACCCGCACCCAGCGGGGGAGGCGGGCGAAGAACAGGCTGGGCCGCAGGAGGGAGAAGCTGATGTCGATGGGCCGGGTCTGCATCTGCGGCCAGACCCGGGCGCCGCGGGCGAACTGCTCGGCCGAGCGGCCCAGGATCCGGTCCACGCTGGCCGGCGTCTGGCGGTTGTCGAACACCGGCGAGTAGGTGGTGGGGATGCCGTGCTTCAGGCTCAGCTCGGCCAGCTGGTCGATCCGGGCGATGGTGATGTCGGCGTCGTAGAACTCCGGCACGATCTGCAGCATCCGGCCGAACTCGCCCAGCACGGCGCACAGGGCGTCCAGCTCAGCGAACTGGGCAAAGCGGCTGGGCACGGGGCGGGCGTTCTCGTCCACGTCGACAAAGCTGGTGGACAGGCCGATGGCTCCGGCCGCCAGGCACTGGCGCAGCACGTCCTGCATGGCGGCAATCTCGTCGGGCCGCGCCGCGCGCTGGTTGGCATCGGCCCCCATCACCCAGACCCGGATGACGCTATGGCCCACCAGGGGCGCCACGTTGATGGCCAGCCCCTTTTCCAGGGCCCGGCGATAGCCCTCCCAGTCCTCCCAGGTCCAGTCGAAGGCGATGGTGAAGGCTTCGGGCGGCAGTTCCTCGATCTGTTGGAACATGCCGACCACCGCCTTGCGGTCCGCCGCCCTCAGGGGCGCCAGGGACAGGGAGCAGTTGCCCGGGATGATCGAGGTGACGCCATGCTCCAGGCTGGGCTTGGCCGCCCCGTCCCACAGGAGCTGCACGTCGAAATGCGTGTGCGGGTCGATGAAGCCGGGCGCCACGGCCTTGCCGCCGGCGTCCATCTCGGCCAGGGCCGAGCCCTCCACCCTGGGCCCAACGGCCACGATGCGCCCGTCCTTGACGGCCACTTCTCCCGCGTAGGCTGGCGCGCCCGTGCCATCCACGACCCGCGCATTGCGGATTACCAGGTCATGCATCTCGCTCTCCCAAATCTGCCAGCATACTCGACCGCGAACCCCCGCCCGGGCAAGCCCTTCCTCTCGGCCTGTTCAGGCGCTGCCTAATTCCTCCCCCCAGGGGGAGGTGGACCGCGAATGCGGGCCGGAGGGGGTCAGCTGAGATGCCGTTGACCCCCTCACCCGGCTTCGCCGGGAGCTCCCCCTTGGGGGAGCAATTCAGGGTCAGCGCGACAGCCCTGCGATCACCTGCCGCCAGGGCCGGCCCACCAGGTCGCCTGCCCCCGCCGCCCCGCAGCCGGCCAGGACATCGAAGCCAGCCTCGGCGTCCAGCACCACGGGGGCCACGACGCCGTTCTCAAACCGCACGCTGAGGGTCAGTTCGGCCTCGCCGTCATGCCCGGCTGAGACCTCGGCCGCCACCACCACGGCCACGCCTTCGCCGCTGTCGGGCAACGCCTGGCTCAAGACTGCGGCGGCTCGATGAAGACCACGTCCCCGCCCAGCAGCAGGCCGCGGGGCTTGCGCATGGCGAAGATGTGCAGGTTCCAGCCCCGGATCCGGTCCATGGCCGCCTCGAGCGGCAGGTCCGGCAGGGACCGCGCCGCGAGCGCGTCCAGGGTCTCGTCCGCCTCCGGTGTCACGAACCGCCTCTGCACGGTGAGCGTCATTAGAAGGCCTCCCTGACTGCGACGTTGGAAGTGTGGCACGCTGGCGGATGGGGTTGCAATCTCACGCGGGGCCTGCAGAGGCCAGTGGGCAGGGCGATCCTGACCCCCGCCTCCCTCGCCGTCGCCTACCGCCCCGTGAACACCGGAGGGCGCTTTTCCAAGAAGCTGGCGACGCCCTCGCGGTGGTCCTCGGTCTTCATGAGGGTACGGATGGTCTCGATGGCCCAGCCGCCCAGCTCGCGCGGGTCACCGTAAGCGGCCCGGCGCAGGCCCTCCTTCATGTAGCGCAGGGCCAGCGGCGGGTTGCAGGCGATGCGGGCGGCCAGGGCGCGGGCGCGGTCCATCAGTTCGGCGTGGGGGGTCACCTCGCGGACCAGGCCGATGCGCAGGGCCTCCTCGGCATCGATGACGTCGCCGGTGAACAGCAGCTCGGCGGCCTTGGCCGGGCCGACGATGGCGGGCAGGCGGTAGAAGCCGCCGACGT
>NZ_JBAXIM010000005.1:0-32015 GCF_037138395.1 Phenylobacterium sp. | reverse complement strand
GCGCCCCCGGCGAGGTCGAGGCCACGCTGAAGGCCCTGCGCGACAGCACAAAGACCGCATCGGCCAAGGCCAAGTTCATCCTGGCGACCGATGGCGATCTCTTCCGGGCCGAGGAGCTCGCCAGTGGCGATGGCGTGGCCTGCGAGTTCGAGGGCTTTCCGGATCACTTCGGTCTCTTCCTACCTTTGGCGGGCTTCAGCACCCTCCGCGAAATTCGCGAGAACCCCTTTGACACCAAGGCGACAGGCCGGCTGAACCAGCTCTACCTCCAACTCCTGAAAGAAAACCCCGACTGGGCCACGGCCGCCCGGCAGCCCGACATGAATCATTTCATGGCGAGGCTGATCTTCTGCTTCTTCGCCGAGGATACCGACATCTTCCCCTCGGAGGGAATGTTTACCTCCACGGTGGAACAGATGACGGCAGGCGACCCGGACAACACCCGGCACGTGATCACCGAAATCTTCCGGGCCATGAACACCCGCCCCGAAGATTTCGACGCCGCCAACCTGCCCCGCTGGGCGCGTTTCCCCCATGTGGGCGGCCAACTCTTCGGGGGTGAGGGAGGGGTCCCGGCCTTCAGCCGGATCACCCGGTCCTATCTCCTGCGGATCGGGGCCCTCGACTGGCGCAAGATCAATCCCGACATTTTCGGCTCGATGATCCAGGCCATCGCTGACGACGAGGAGCGCGGAGCCCTTGGCATGCACTACACCAGCGTGCCCAATATCCTGAAGGTGCTGAACCCGCTGTTCCTGGATGACCTGAGGGCGAAGCTGGAAGAGGCCGAAGACAATGGCCGCAAGCTCCTCAACCTCAGGAATCGGATGGCCCGCATCCGGGTGTTTGATCCGGCCTGCGGGTCGGGCAATTTCCTGGTGATCGCGTACAAGGAAATGCGGGCGATCGAGGCGGAGATTAATCAGCGGAGGGGCGAGGCAGACCTGCGCAGCAACATTCCGCTTACCAATTTTCGCGGCATCGAGTTGCGGGACTTCCCTGCCGAGATCGCCCGGTTGGCGCTGATCATCGCCGAGTACCAATGTGACGTGACCTATCGTGGACAGCAGGAGGCGTTGGCCGAGTTTCTCCCCCTCAACAACCAGAACTGGATCACGTGCGGTAATGCGCTGCGGCTGGATTGGATCAGCCTTTGCCGTCCCACTGGTATTGGCGTGAGGGTGCGCGGGGACGACCTATTCAGTACGCCCCTTGATCAGGCCGAAATCGATTTCGAGAACGAGGGCGGGGAAACGTACATCTGCGGAAATCCACCGTATTTAGGTTCTACGTGGCAGAATGGCGAGCAAAAGGCAGACCTTGAGCTGATTTTCGGGAACAGAACCAGCACCTGGAAAGCACTCGATTACGTTGCAGGCTGGTTCATGAAGGCCGCCGATTACGGAACCCACACAAACTCGTCTGCCGCTTTCGTGGCTACGAATTCCATTTGCCAGGGGCAACAAGTCTCTTTCCTTTGGCCGATGATTTTTGCGACTGGCCACGAGATTGCTTTTGCGTTCCCGAGTTTCAAATGGTCCAATCTCGCTAGTCAAAACGCGGGTGTTACCGTTAGCATTGTGGGAATATCGAACCATGCCGGCAGAACTAGGGTACTTTATTCGGAAGCTCGTGATGGGAGCATTGCCGTCAAGGTGGTCGAGAACATTAATGCTTATTTAATTGACGCGCCAAACGTCATCGTTGCCAAGGCTATGACTCCGTTAACTGAAGTGTCGCCAATGGATTTTGGCAATAAGGCCGATGACGGTGGTCACCTCACAATTTCATCCGCGCAACTGGACGAAATGCATCTCGGTCCCGAAGATCGGAACCGGTTTATCAAGCGATTTTTTGGTTCCAAAGAGTTCATCAATGGCGAGGTTCGTCATTGTATCTGGGTTTCCGAAAATGACGTTTCAGCCCTAGAGACGTGTGCACCTATCCAGCAGCAGGTCGAACGAGTTCGAAAAGCGCGTCTGTCCAGTAAAGATGCCTATGCTCGCAGTTTGGCGGAGCGTCCCCATCAGTTCAAGACCCCACGTGCGGCAAAAACACAGGTCATCGTCACTCCGCGAGTAAGTTCCGAAAATCGACCCTTTTTGCCGGTTGGTGTGATGGATGCAAAAGCGATCATCGGAGACCGAAACTTCGCCCTTTACGACTCACCCCTCTGGAACATGGCCGTCATCGCCTCACGCCTGCACTGGGTCTGGATCAGTACCGTCTGCGCCCGAATGCGAACGGACTTCTCCTATTCCAACACCCTCGGCTGGAACACCTTCCCGCTGCCTAAGCTCACAGCGCAAAACAAGGCCGATCTCACTCGCTGCGCGGAGGACATCCTACTCGCCCGTGAGGCGCATTTCCCGGCCACCATCGCTGACCTCTACGACCCCGAAGCCATGCCCGCCATCCTGCGAGAGGCCCATGAGCGCAATGACGAGGCACTGGAGCGCATCTACATCGGCCGCCGTTTCCGCAACGACACTGAGCGGCTGGAAAGGCTGTTCGAGCTCTACACAAAGATGACCAGCAAGGGGAAAGCGGCATGACTACGGCAAAGCCCATCCCTGCCGTCTCATTCACCACTGCCCGCACCGGTGCCTCGTCACGGGCGAACGAGATGGGCATGCGCCCGATGCAGGCACGGGCCTACAACAAGCGGGGCGAGCAATACCTCCTGATCAAGTCACCGCCCGCCTCTGGCAAGTCGCGGGCGCTGATGTTCATTGCGCTAGACAAGTTGCACAATCAGGGCCTCAGGCAGGCCATCATCGTCGTGCCGGAAAAGTCCATCGGCGGCAGTTTCGCGGACGAGCCCCTGACCCAATTCGGTTTCTGGGCGGACTGGACCGTCAAGCCGCAGTGGAACCTTTGCAATGCACCCGGGCCGGATGAAGAGCGGGTGGACCCTTCCAAGGTGCGCGCGGTAGAGCAGTTCCTGGGTAGCGAAGACCGGGTTCTGGTCTGCACCCACGCCACCTTCCGCTTCGCTGTCGAGGCCCTGGGGGTGGCGGCTTTTGACGACCGGCTGATCGCGGTGGACGAATTCCATCACGTCTCTGCCAACCCGAACAACCGGTTGGGCAGTCAGCTGGCCGAGTTTATCGCCCGCGACCGGACGCATATCGTCGCCATGACGGGCAGCTATTTCCGGGGGGATGCGGTTCCTGTCCTGAGCCCCGAAGACGAGGCTCGGTTCGAGACCGTGACCTTCACCTATTTCGAGCAGCTCAACGGATACGAGCACCTCAAGGCTCTGAATATCAGCTACTTTTTTTACACGGGCCGGTACCTGGAGGCGATCGAGCACTGCCTGGACCCCGCGCGCAAGACCATTGTCCACATCCCCTCGGTCAATGCCCGGGAGAGCACCAAGGACAAGATCCGCGAGGTCGAGGACATCATGAACTCTCTCGGGGACTGGCAGGGTGCCGACCCCGAGACCGGGTTCCATCGCGTGCGGTTGGCCAGCGGGAAGGTCCTGAAGATCGCCGACCTGGTGGATGACACCGACCCTTCGAGGCGTACCAAGGTGCTGGGGGCGCTGAAGAACCCAGCGCACAAGAATGACCGGGATCACGTGGACATGATCATCGCCCTGGGCATGGCCAAGGAGGGCTTTGACTGGATCTGGTGCGAGCACGCCCTGACCGTCGGATACCGGTCCAGCCTGACGGAGATCATCCAGATCATCGGGCGGGCGACCCGGGATGCTCCGGGCAAGGCGGTGGCGACCTTCACCAACCTGATCGCCGAGCCGGATGCCTCCGAGGCCGCAGTGGCCGAGGCGATCAACGACACCCTGAAGGCCATCGCCGCCAGCCTGCTGATGGAGCAGGTCCTCGCGCCGCGTTTCAACTTTACCCCGAAGAACGCTGGCCCCCTGCCCGACTTCGACTATGGCCCGGGCGGGTACCAGGAGGACCGCACAAATGTCGGGGTTCATGAGACCACCGGCGAACTTCATTTCGAGATCAAGGGACTGGTGGAGCCCTCCACCCCCGAGGCTGGTCGGATTTGCCGCGAGGACCTCAACGAGGTCATTACCGCCTTTGTCCAGGACCGAACGGCTCTGGAGCGTGGCCTGTTCGACGAGGAAACCGTGCCTCAAGACCTGACCCAGGTGCGCTTGGGAAAGATCGTCCGAGACCGATACCCGGAACTCAGCACGCAGGATCAGGAGGCCGTGCGCCAGCACGCCGTAGCAGCGCTGAACCTGACCCAGAAGGCCAAGGCCCTGGCCATGGGGGTGGAAGACGACAGCTCCGAGCCCCGGGCGAACACTGCCCTGATCGATGGCGTCCGGAAGCTGGCGATGGACGTCCGCGAACTCGACATCGACCTGATCGACAGCATCAATCCGTTCGAGTCGGCCTATTCGGTTCTGGCGAGGTCGATGAACGAGAACACCCTCAAGCAGGTCCAGGCGGCGATTACGGCCAAGCGCACCGCCATCGCACCGGACGAGGCGCGGGACCTGGCGGCCAGGGCTGTGAAGTTCAAGAAGGAGCGCGGGCGCCTGCCCGCCGCCACGTCCGCCGATCCCTGGGAGCGTCGTCTCGCCGAGGGTGCCACCGCCTTCGTGCGGTTCAAGGACGCCGGGCGCTATGAGTGACCCTGATCTCGACGCCCTTCGGGAGGAACTGGCCGAGTTCGCCGAGCCGGTGCGCAGGGCCTCGACCTATACGCCCCGGCAGGAGCGGATCATCGCCGGGTTCGAGGATATTGAGCGCTTCTTCGAGACGCATGGGCGACCGCCGCGGCATGGGGAAGAGCGCGACATCTTTGAGCGGCTGTACGCCGTCCGCCTGGACCGCATCCGCGCCCTTGAGGACTGCCGGGCGCTACTGGAGCCGATGGATCGCTTTGGGCTTCTGTCGGCCACGATAGAGGACGTCGCCTACGACGAGGCCGACCTGGACAGTCTGAGAGACGAGTTGTCCGGGATGGCCGACAGAGACGACATCACCCGCCTGCGCCATGTGCGCTCGACCGAGGATAAGCGAGCGGCGGAGGAGATTGCCGAACGCGAGGTCTGCCGGGATTTCGACCGGTTCCGAAAGGTGTTCAGCGACATCGAGCGCGACCTCAGGACGGGGGTCCGCAAGAGCCGCCCTTTTGGCCGCGAAACCGGTCTGCAGAAGGCGGAGATCAAGGCAGGGCAGGCTTTCATCCTGGGCGGTCAGATCGCGCATGTCGCCGAGGTCGGCGAGACGATCCGCGCGCCCAATGGCGAGACCGACGCCCGGCTCCGGGTGATCTACGGCAATGGGACGGAGAGCAACCTCCTCCTCCGGTCATTGCAGCGAGCCCTATACAAGGACGAGGCGGGACGCTGGATCACCGAGCCTTCCGCCGGGCCCTTGTTTGGCGAGGCGGCTGATGATGAAGATCTGGAGAGTGGGACCATCTATGTCCTGCGGAGCAAGTCCGACCACCCGTACATCGCTGAACACCGGGAACTGATCCACAAGATCGGGGTTACCGGCGGATCGGTGGAAACGCGCATCGCGAATTCGGCGCGAGACCCAACCTTCCTGCTTGCCGACGTGGAGATCGCCGCCACCTACCAGCTCTACAATCTGAACCGCACGCGCCTGGAGAACATCCTCCACCGGGTGTTCGCCCCAGCGCGCCTTGACCTGACGCTGACCGACCGGTTCGGCGGGAACGTCCAGCCGAGGGAGTGGTTCCTAGTGCCGCTGCATGTCATCGAAGAAGCGGTCGAACGCATCCGCAACGGCTCCATCGCGGACTATGTGTATGACCGCCAGACGGCAACATTGCTGCAGCCAGCAGATTGAGGGCCAGCAGACATGTCCAAGCCTCGCGCCATCAACATCTTCTTGAACGACGGTGATCCAGAAGGTCTGCGCAGCGCGCAGATTTCCCTGTCCACCATCCTAGCCATCGGGTTCCGGAAGCTTCAGCTGAAGGCGGCGCGTACGGCCTTTCCGGAGTTAGAACGCCCGGGGGTCTATATCCTGACCGGCGAGGACGTGAACAATCCCGACCAGCGGGTCGCCTACATCGGAGAGTCCGAGGGCGTCGCAGGGCGGTTGCAGTACCACGCGACCGGTAAAGACCAGTTCGGACTCAAGATGGGCTTTTGGTCCAACACCTTCGTCATCGTCTCCAAGGACGAGAACTTGACGAAATCCCACGCCCGCTACATCGAGGCGCGTCTCATCTCTGAGGCGAAGGCCAACCCCGCCTGGCAGCTCGAGAACACGCAGAAAGCCAGTGAGGTGGGCAAACTTCCCTTTGCCGACAAGGTCATCATGGACGAGTTCATCGACCAGCTAAAAGTCCTGGTCGGAGTGCTCGGATGTGACCTGTTCAAGGTTGTAACCGGCCCGATCGTGGCGGCGACCGCCAAAGGGGTTTCCGGTCTAGGGAGCAGCGCTGCGCCTGCGATCTTCGGCTACAGCGGCAAAGGTTTCTCGGGCCAGCTTGTTGTGGTGGGAAGCGGCAAAATGGCATTGAAGGCGGGGTCGATTGCCCGAAACGTCGTCGCCCCTTCACTGTCCAAGGGGGTGCTGAAACTGAGGGAAGACAACCTGAAAAGCGGAGCCTTGCTCCCTGAGGCTGAGGGTCTGCGCATCGCTACAGACATCACATTCTTGTCGCCATCGGCAGCAGGTGCCGCCCTAAGCGGCATGAGCGTCAATGGACGTACAGCCTGGAAGCTGCCCAGCGGCCAGACCTTCGCAGACTGGGAAGCAGCCCAGAGCATCGCGCCGTCGGCCCCAGACTCCGAAGAGGCCGAAGAGGGCTAACCCCCTACCCCTCCGAAACAAAATACGCGCTGTCCTCATCCTTCCCCGGCAGCCGCACCACGCCCGCCGCCTTCAGCCCGATCTTCTTCAGCACCGCCTGCGAGGCGGTGTTCCCCGGGGTGGTGATGGCGACGATGCGGCCCAGGCGCAGGTGGCGGCGGGCGTGGTCGAGGCTGGCGCGGGCGGCTTCGGAGGCGTAGCCCCGGCCCCACACGCTGGCCAGGAAGGCGTAGCCGAGGTCTGGGTCCTTCAGGCCGTCGCGCTTCACCAGGCCGCACAGGCCCACGGGGCGGCCGCCGGCCCGCTCTGTGGCGCGCCACAGGCCATAGCCATAGCCGGCGTAGGACGCGCGGGGGCCCTCTTCGATGTAGGCGCGGGCGCCGGCCAGGTCGCGCACGCCCCGGTCGCCGATGTTCTCCAGGAAGCCGGGCTCGTTCAGGAGGGCCAGGATGAAGTCGGCGTCGCGGTCGGTTTCCAGCTCGTCCAGCACCAGGCGCTGGGTGTGGAGGATGACGCTCAACGGGGGGGCTCCAGCCGGGTGACGAGGCTGGAGGTGTCCCAGCGGGCGCCGCCGAGGCCTTGCACCTCGCCATACCAGGCGTCGACCTGGCGGGTGAGGTCGAGGCGGGCGCCGTTGCGCACGGCCTCGTCCAGCACCAGGCCCAGGTCCTTGCGCATCCAGTCGACGGCGAAGCCGAAGTCGAACCTGCCCTCCGCCATCGTGGGCCAGCGGTTGTCCATCTGCCAGGACTGGGCCGCGCCCTGGGAGATGGCGGCCAGGACGTCGGCCGGGTCGAGCCCCGCGCGACGGGTGAAGTGCAGGGCCTCGGCCAGGCCCTGGACGACGCCGGCGATGGCGATCTGGTTGACCATCTTGGTCAGCTGGCCGGCGCCGGGGCCTCCCATGAGGCGGATGGCGCGGCCGTAAGACGCCAGGACCGGCTCGGCCCGGGCGAAGGCGGCGGGGTCGCCGCCGCACATGACGGTGAGCCGGCCGGCCTGCGCCCCCGCCTGGCCGCCGGAGACCGGGGCGTCGAGGAAGCTGTGGCCGGCGATGCTGGCCAGGGCGGCCATGTCCCGGGCCAGCTCGGCCGAGGTGGTGGTGTGGTCGACGATTGTGGCGCCGGGGGCCAGGGCGGGCAGGATCTGGGGGACCAGGCCGCGCACGTCGGCATCGTTGCCGACGCAGAGGGCGACGAGCTCGGCGCCTTGGGCGGCCTCGCCCGGGGTGGTGGCGGCGGTGCCGGGGTGCTGCTCCGCCCAGAGGCGGGCCTTGGCCGGGCTGCGGTTGTAGACGCTGACCGTGTGGCCCGCTGCGGCCAGGTGCCCGGCCATGGGCGCGCCCATCACGCCCAGACCGATGAATGCAACCCGCATGCGAACCTCCATCCTAAACCGCATCTTAACCCTCAGCATGGTCTGGGACGGGGGGTTCACCCGCATCGGACAGACTCATGGCGAATGACGATCGGCCTATTCTGATCAAGAAGGTCAAGAAGGTTGTTGGCGGCGGCCACCATGGCGGCGCCTGGAAGGTGGCCTATGCGGACTTCGTGACCGCCATGATGGCCTTTTTCCTCTTGATGTGGCTGATCAACACCACCAGCCCCGAGCAGAAGCGCGGCATTGCCGAATACTTTGCCCCGGCGGCGGTGTCGGATTCGAATTCCGGCGCGGGGGGGATCTTGGGCGGGACGGCCCTGGACGACAATGGCGCCAAGTCGGCGGGCTCCACCGCCGTCATGCAGCAGATGGCGCCGGACACCCGCGATGCCCCGGACGGGGCGAATACGGCGGCCTCGGTGAAGGACGCCCTGCAGGAAGCCCGGCAGAAGCGCGAGGAGGCCGAGTTCGACTCCGCGGCCATGTCGCTGAAGCAGTCGCTGCAGGCCATGCCCGAGCTGGCCGAGCTGTCCAAGAACATCATCGTCGACAAGACGCCCGAGGGGCTGCGCATCCAGCTGGTGGACCAGGACGGGCGCTCGCTGTTTGCCGAGGGCTCGGCGGTGCCGAACGACCGGGCGCGGGTGCTGCTGCGGGCGATTACCAAGACGTTGAACCAGCTGCCCAACCGGATCTCGATCTCGGGGCACACCTCGGCGGACTGGAAGGGCGGCGAGGTGGACAGCGACTGGGGGCTGTCGGCGGCCCGGGCCGATGGCTCTCGCAAGATCCTGGAGGCGTCGGGGGTGGCCAAGGACCGGGTCTATCAGATCTCGGGCAAGGCCAATTCTGAGCCCCTCTACCTGGATGACCCCAGCCTGCCGGGGAACCGGCGGATCGCCATCGTACTGTTGCGCGAGGCGCCGGTCCTGCCTCCGGAAGCTGCGTTCTGAGGCCTGACAGCGCGGGCCCTCTTGCGCGGGGGCATGGGTTCAGGGTGTAGTCTGCGGCGTGACGCAGCATTTTCCCACCCGCCAGCTTAGGTTCTACCTGACGGCGCCCGCCCCCTGCCCCTACCTGCCCCAGCGGCTGGAGCGGAAGATCTTTGCCCACCTGCCCATGACCGACGGGGCGACGGTGAATGACAGCCTGACCGAGGGGGGCTTCCGGCGCTCGCAGAACATCGCCTACCGGCCGGCCTGCGAGACCTGCTCGGCCTGTGTCTCGGTACGGATCCCGGTGGTGGACCATGTGGCCGGGCGCTCGGACCGCAAGACCCTGAACCGCAATGCCGACCTGGAGCGCGGGCTTGTCGAGGCCGAGGCCACGATCGAGCAGTTCGACCTGCTGCGCCGGTATCTGCGGGCCCGGCATGCGGACGGCGGCATGACCGACATGGTCTGGCCCGACTTCGTCGCCATGATCGAGGACACCCCGGTGCGCAGCCACCTGGTGGAGTATCGCCGGCGGTCGGAGGATGGGGGGCCGGGGGAACTGGTCGCCTGCACCCTGGTGGACCTGCTCGCGGACGGCCTGTCGATGGTCTATTCCTTCTATGACCCCGAACAGCCCCGCCGCAGCCTGGGGCGGTTCATGATCCTCGATCACCTGGCCCAGGCCCGCAGGACGGGCATGGCCTATGTCTATCTGGGCTATTGGGTGCGGGGCTCGGCCAAGATGGACTACAAGGTCAACTTCCAGCCCATAGAGGCCCTGGGCCCCGCTGGCTGGCGCCTGCTGAGCGCCCGGGACCGGGAAGGCTAGGCACTCACAGGCTGTCCACAGGCTGTCCACAGGGTCGCCACGGCCATCCCCGCCTGCGCCCCGGCCGGGCGTCGACCCGGGGGCCGGGGTGGGCTAACTCCGAGACCATGTCGCAGGCCCTGCTCGATCTGTGGAAGCCGTTGTTCGACGCCCGAGGCGGGTTCGTCGAGGCGGCGGGTAACCGCGAGGCCCGACGCCGGCTGGGGGCCTGGCCGGACTGGTCAGCGGGCTGCCTGGTCCTGGTGGGGCCGGAAGGCTGCGGCAAGAGCCGGCTGGCGGAGGCCTGGCTGGCGCGGTCCGGGGGCCTGGCCCTGGATCCGCTGAGGCCGGACACGGCTGCGGCCCGGTCCCTCCCCGTGCTTCTGGAGGATGTGGACCGGGGCGCCTGCGACGAGGGCCTGTTTCACCTGATCAACCTGGCCCCGGTGAGCGGCGGCCTGTTGATGACCGCCCGCTCAGCCCCCGCCACCTGGACGACGCGCCTGCCCGACCTGCGCTCGCGGCTGAACGCCCTGGAGGCGGTGCAGATCGAGGTCCTGGATGACGCGGTGCTGGAGGGGGTGCTCGAGGCCTTCCTCCGCGCCCGGGGAATCCGGCCCTCGCCTGACCTTGCGCCCTACCTCGTCCGGCGGATCGACCGGTCCGTTGCCGCCGCCCGGGACGTGGTGGAGCAACTCCACGAGGCCTCGGCGCGGGACCATCGCCCCGTCACCCGCGCCCTGGCCCGGGAGATCCTTGGCGACGCGACGGCAAATCTTGACCTTTTCGACGTCTGACTTGGGCCTGTCACAGGCTTGGCCCATGAGGTCGCGGGTGATACCGCTCCACCCCATGAGCCGAATCCCATGAACCCCGCCGCCCAGTCCGAGGCCGTTGGCCGCAAGCCCAGCGCGCCGCTGAGCGCGGAGCTGATGCACTCCCCCGACCGCTTCTTCAATCGGGAGATCTCCTGGCTGGCCTTCAACCGCCGGGTCCTGGCCGAAAGCCGGAATCCTCGGCACCCCCTGCTGGAACGGCTGCGTTTCTTGTCGATCTCGGCCCACAACCTCGACGAGTTCTACATGGTCCGGGTGGCGGGCCTGAAGGCCCAGGTCCGGGAAGGGGTGCGCACGGTCAGCCAGGATGGGCTGTCTCCAACAGACCAGCTCGACAAGATCAACGCCGAGACCGCCCACCTGATGAACGACCAGCAGGCCCAGTGGCGGGACCTGGCTACCGAGATGTCCACGCAAGGCCTGTCCCTCGTGTCGCCGGAGACCCTGTCGGCTGAGGACCGCGTCGCCATGGAAGAGGCCTTCCTCTCCCGGCTGTTCCCGATCCTGACACCCCTGGCGATCGATCCGGCCCACCCTTTCCCCTTCATCCCCAACCTCGCCTTCTGCCTGGCACTGAAGTTCCGCATGAAGGCCGAGCGGCGCACCCTCTACGCCCTGGTCCCGATCCCGGCCCAGGTGGCGCGGTTCTGGGAGCTTCCCTCGCACCCCGGTCCGCGCCGCCGGGCAGAGCGACGCTTCATCAGCCTCGAACACCTGGTGACCCTGTTTGTGGACCGCCTGTTCCCCGGATACCGGGTGGATGGCAAGGGGGTCTTCCGGCTGATCCGCGACTCCGACGTGGAGTTCGAAGAAGAAGCCGAAGACCTGGTCCGGGAGTTCGAGGAGCGGCTCAAGCAGCGGCGCCTGGGGTCCGTGGTCCGGGTGGAGATCGAGGCGGCCATGCCCCGCGACCTCCAGGCCTTCATCTGCGACAACCTGCACGCCCGGCGCGAGGACATCACACGGATCGACGGCCTGCTGGGCCTGGACGAGCTTGCGCAGCTGATTCCACCGAATCGGCCGGAACTGAAGTTCCGCGCCTTCGAGCCGCGCTTTCCCGAGCGGATCCGTGACCACGCTGGCGACTGCTTTGCCGCCATCCGGGAAAAGGACATCCTGGTCCATCACCCCTTCGAGACCTTCGATGTGGTGGTCCAATTCCTGCGCCAGGCGGCGCGGGACCCGCATGTCCTGGCCATCAAGCAGACCCTCTACCGGACCTCGCAGGACAGCCCGATCGTCGCCGCCCTGATCGAGGCCGCCGAGACCGGCAAGAACGTCACCGCCCTGGTGGAACTCAAGGCCCGCTTCGACGAGGAGGCCAACCTGAAGTGGGCCCGCGACCTCGAGCGGGCCGGCGTCCACGTCGTCTTCGGCTTCGTGGAGTACAAGACCCACGCCAAGCTCTCGATGGTGGTGCGGCGGGAGGGCGACCAGCTGCGCACCTACTGCCACTTCGGGACCGGGAACTACCATCCCCAGACGGCGCGCATCTACACCGACCTGTCCCTCTTTACCTCGGACCCCGCCCTGGGCCGGGATTCCGTCCGGCTGTTCAACTATATCACCGGTTATGCCCGCCCCCAGAGGATGGAGAAGCTGTCCTTCTCGCCCCTGACCATGAAGGCCGACCTCCTGCGCATGATCGCCGCCGAGGCGGACAACGCTCGGGCAGGACGGCCTGCAGCCATCTGGGCCAAGCTGAACTCCTTGGTGGACCCCGAGATCATCGACGCCCTCTACGCGGCCAGTCAGTCCGGCGCTGAGATCGAGTTGGTCATCCGCGGCATATGCTGCCTGCGACCAGGTGTGCCCGGGCTGTCAGAGAACATCCGGGTGAAATCCATCGTCGGCCGGTTCCTGGAGCATTCCCGGATCACCGCTTTCGCTAATGGCGCCGAGATGCCCTCGGCACAGGCCAAGGTCTTCATCTCCTCTGCCGACTGGATGCCCCGCAACCTCGACCGTCGCGTCGAGTCCCTGGCACCGGTGGAGAACCCGACTGTCCACCAGCAGGTGCTGCAGCAGATCCTCGTCGCCAGCATCCGGGACAAGGCGCAGAGCTGGACGCTGGACGCATCGGGCGAGTACAGCCGGGATCCCGCCTGGGACCTACCCGGGGCCTTTTCGGCTCACGAATACTTCATGACCAATCCAAGCCTTTCCGGTCGCGGAAACAAGGTGAAGGATCTGCCCGGCGCGATTGATCATGTGGCGTCTCAGGGTTAACCGCCCGCCCCCAGGGTCGGAGGCGCCCCCTGCCGGGATCCGGCACGCGGCGGTCATCGACATCGGGTCGAACTCCGTCCGCCTGGTCGTCTACCAGCTTGAAGGGCGGGCCATCTGGACCGTCTACAACGAGAAGGCCCAGGCCGGTCTCGGCCGCGACCTCCAGTCCACGGGACGGCTTTCGCCTGAGGGCGTCGAGACGGCGATGGCCGCGCTTCGAAGGTTCCGCGTCCTGCTGCAGGGTTGGAGCAGCCGGGAGACCTTTGTGGTGGCGACCGCCGCTGTCCGGGAGGCCCGGGACGCCGGCGCCTTCCTGCGCGCCGTCGAGGACGAAACGGGTATCTCGGTCCGCGTACTCTCCGGGGAGGAGGAAGCCCGATATGGTGCCCTCGGCGTCATCGCCGGGCAGGCCGACGCCTCCGGCGTCGCCGGGGACCTCGGCGGATCGAGCCTGGAACTGGTGCGACTGGACGATGTCGGCCAGGGGGTGAGCCTGCCCCTCGGTCCGCTGGCCCTGGGCGCCCCACAGCCGCTGGATCAGGACCGAGTCCGCCGCTTGATCTCCAGGGCGCTCAAGCCCCACACGGAGCGGATGTCGACCCGTGAATTCCACGCTGTCGGAGGCGCCTGGCGTAACCTTGCCCTCCTGCATATGGAGATGGAGGGCTATCCGCTTCACATCGCCCACCAATACGAGATCAAGCGGACGGACCTCCTGGACCTCTGCCGCTTCGTCGCCCGCCAGTCCAAGACCTCCCTGGAGGGAATCCAGGGCCTGTCGCGCAAGCGCTTCGACACCCTGCCCTACGCGGCTGTCGTACTCGCCGAGGTTGTCCAGGCCCTTGAGATCCAGCGGGTGGTGATTTCCGCCTACGGCCTGCGCGAAGGGCTACTGCTGGACTCCATGCCCCCGGCAATCCGGGAGCAGGATCCTCTCGTCAGCGGTTGCGAGGCCCTGGTGGCCCAGGGCGGCCTGGTCTCGGACCTCGGTCCTGTCCTGGAAGCCTTCATCCGCCCCGTCTTCGACAGCCTGCCCGCCGCCTTCGGCCTGCGCGACCCGATCCTCACCGCAGCGGCCTGTAGGCTGGCGGATCTCGGCTCGCGGCTGCACCCCGACCACAGGGCCGACCTCGCCTTTGATAAGGCCCTGAGGGCACCCATCGCGGGCATGTCCCATCCTGAACGCGCCTACCTGGCCTGCGCCATCTTCTCCCGGCACGACTCGGCACCGAATCCCCCTGAGCCCGAGGTGATCAACCGCCTGCTGACCCCAGAGCGGCGCGCCCGGGCCCGGGCCCTGGGTTCGGCGATCCGGCTCGGCTGCGACCTTGCCGGACAAAATGTGGAAGTGCTCCGGCATGCGTCCCTGGACCTGGAGGGCGATCGCCTGCGCCTTGCCGCGGAATCGGGATGGGAAGACATGCTGCTGGGCGAGCAGACTGCCAAGCGGGCCCTGACACTGGCCCAGGCCCTCAAGATCCGCCTCCAGATGGGATAAGCCGAAATGATCCAAGTTCTCATGTCCGCGGCGGCCCATGCGCGTATCCGCGACCGGATCGCCCCCATCGCCGCACGGCTCGACATCGTGACGGTTGCAGAGGGCGGCCGGTACCTCCGCAACGGGGTCGAAGCCGACCCTGCCACCCTCGCCCCGGAAGTCGTCTGGACAACCCTGGAGGCCTATGAGGGCGGACTGCTGCCCAGCCTCATTCGCGTCCTGCTGGACAGCCCTTCGGTTCGCTGGCTGCAGACCTTTAATGCTGGCCTGGACCTGCCGATCTTCCGCCGGATCATGGAGAAGGGCGTTCGGATCACCAAGTCGTCCGCCCAGGGGGTTGGGATTGCGGAATACGTCCTGGCCCATGCCCTGGCCCTGATTGTTCCCATCGACGCCCAGCGCGAACTGCAGGACGCCAAGACGTGGGGCCGGACCCCCTACCGGGAGGTCAGCCAGACGCGCTGGCTCCTCGTGGGTTACGGCGCGATCGGCGAACAGATCGCCCAGCGCGCCCGCGCCTTCGGCGTGGACCTGACCGTCGTGCGTCGGGGAACCGATGCGGGCCTGGCCCACAGGACCCTTC
The DNA here is from genome assembly GCF_037138395.1 of Phenylobacterium sp. Lineage (GTDB taxonomy): Bacteria > Pseudomonadota > Alphaproteobacteria > Caulobacterales > Caulobacteraceae > Phenylobacterium. The sequence goes on along the minus strand of NZ_JBAXIM010000005.1, from coordinate 16,958 downwards.
CCCTGTCACGGATCGAGGAGGCGCTACCGGATACCGACGTCGTGGTGCTGGCTTGCGCCCTCACAGACGAGACCCGCGACCTCTGCAATGACGCCTTCTTCTCGGCTCTGAAGCCCGGGGCCCTCCTGATCAATATCGGCCGGGGCGGATTGGTGGACGAAGACGCCCTGCGCCGGGGCCTGGACGCCGGGCGACCCGCCCATGCTGTCCTGGATGTCTTCCAGACCGAACCCCTGCCCACGGATCATTGGATCTGGACCCATCCCCAGGTCCGGGTCAGCGCCCATACCTCCGGTTCCGGCGATGGGGTCCAGCCCCGGGCCGATGTGCAGTTCATCGCCAACCTGGAGCGCTGGGTGCGCGGCGAACCTCTGATGAACGAGGCCGCCCGTTCCGAGGTGGGTCTGGCCTGAACCTCAGGTCCGGACGATCTCCGTGCCCACGGGGGCCAGGGAGATGATGGCCAGCTTCAGGTGCTGCAGGCCAAAGGGAATGCCGATGAGGGTCATGCAGAGCCCCACCCCGATCAGGATGTGCTGGATCGCCAGATACCAGCCGCCGAGGACAAGCCAGACCAGGTTCAACAGGGTGCCCATGCAGCCCGTTCCCAGGTCATCCGGGGTCCGCTTCACCGCCTGGCGGCCGAAGGGCGCATAGCTGAACCGGCCGATCCGGAAGGCCGCGAAGGCCCAGGGGGCACCGACCACCGTCAGGAGCAAGAGAAGCCCTGCCAACATCCAAAGGGTCCCGGAGATGAACCCCCCGAAGACAAACCAGAGGATGTTGAGGACGAGGTTCATCCCTCGGGGACGGACCTTGGCGCCCGGCGCACCTCGACCACGCGCACACGGCTGCCATCGAGGACCAGGGCCAGTTCCCCCCGCTTGAGACGGAGGGCGTCAGCCCCGAAGGCTTCCAGCCGCCAGCCGGTCAGGGCCGGCGTATCGGCGTTGTCGTCCTGGGCAATCATCTCGAGGTCAGACACCGTCGCGATCAGCTTGGATGCCACGCCGCCATCCTCAGCCCTGGCCTTGAGGAGGACCTTGAGCAACTCCACCACAGAGCCGGCCGCGGGGTTGTGCGGCGAGCGGGTCTTCTCGATCACCGGAGCCGTGGCCTCAGGGTCGCGCAGGGCCTCTCGGATGGTTTCGAGAAGCTCAGGCCCGAAACGGGAGCCGGCAAAGCCCTTGGGCACGGACCGGAGGCGCTCCATCTGGGCGGCGTCGGTGGGGGCCTGGCTGGCCAGTTCGTCGATGGCGTCATCCTTGAGGATACGGCCGCGCGGCTGGTCTCGAAGCTGGGCTGTCTTCTCTCGCCATTCGGCGACGGCGCGGTACACGCTGAGATAGCGCGGGGCCTGCTTGCGGGGCTTGAGCCGGCGCCAGGCGTTCTCGGGCGAGACGTCGTAGAGCGCAGGCTCGGACAGCGACTTCATGTCGTCGGCGACCCAGGCCAGCCGACCCTCGTCCTCGAGGCGGGACCGCAGGGTGGGATAGAGGGCGGCCAGGTGCGTCACGTCCGCCTGGGCGTAGGTGAGCTGGTTTTCGGTCAGCGGGCGACGGGCCCAGTCGGTGAAGCGGCTGGACTTGTCCAGCTCGATCTTGAGCATGTTCCGGACCAGGGCGTCGTAGGCGATCTGTTCGCCGTAACCGGCCGCCATGGCGGCAACCTGGGTGTCGAACAGGGGCCGGGGCATGGCCTTGAGATTATGGAAGATCTCGACGTCCTGGCGGGCGGCGTGGAACACCTTGACGATGCTCTCGTCGCGCAGGATCTGCAGGAAGGGCTCGAGGTCGAGGCCGGGGGCCAGGGGATCAATCACCGCCTCGTCATCTGGCGTGGCGGCCTGGATCAGGCAGAGCTTGGGCCAGTAGGTGGTTTCCCGCATGAACTCGGTATCCACCGCCACAAAGGGCTGTCCGAGGATTTTGGCGCAGAAAGTCTCAAGGTCGGCGGTGGTCGCGATGGGGGTCATGAGCTAGCTATACGCCGTCGCCGGGCCGAGTCTGCAAGCCCGCCGGCGCATTAATTGAAAGGTCCTCTCATGAGCGAGCGTCAGAACGGTCTCACCTACGCCCAGGCGGGTGTGGACATCGACGCCGGGGCCGCCCTGGTGGACCGCATCAAACCCCTGGCCCGGGCCACCCGCCGGCCTGGCGCCGACGCCGCCCTGGGCGGATTCGGGGCCCTGTTTGACCTGAAGGCTGCCGGCTTCAGCGACCCCCTGTTGGTCACGACCACGGACGGGGTCGGCACCAAGCTCAAGATCGCCATCGAGACCGGTCAACACGACACGGTCGGGATCGACCTGGTGGCCATGTGCGTCAACGACCTCCTGGCCCAGGGTGCCGAGCCCCTGCTCTTCCTCGACTATTTCGCTACAGGAAAGCTCGACGTCGAGGCGGCTGCCCGGGTCGTGGGAGGGATCGCCGAGGGCTGCCGCCAGGCGGGCTGCGCCCTTGTGGGCGGCGAGACGGCGGAGATGCCCGGCATGTACGCCGAGGGCGACTACGACCTGGCCGGCTTCTCCCTCGGCGCCGTGGAGCGGGGCGCGGTCCTGCCCCGGCTCGGCGAACAGCGCGCCGGCGACCTGATCATCGGCCTCGCTTCCTCTGGTCCACACTCCAACGGCTATTCCCTGGTCCGCAGGATCGTCGAGCATACCGGGCTGGACTGGAGCGCTGCCTCTCCCTTCTCGGACGACGAGACCCTGGCGTCAGCCCTGATGCGCCCGACCCGGATCTATGTTCGCCAGGTCCTGCCGCAGATCCGCGCGGGCCGGGTCAGCGCCTGTGCCCACATCACCGGCGGCGGACTGATCGAGAATCCGCCCCGGGTGATTGCCGAGGGTCTGACGGCGAGGTTCGACTGGAACGCCTGGACCCTGCCGCCGGTCTTCGCCTGGCTGCAGGACGCGGGCGGTGTCAGCGACACGGAAATGCGGCGCACCTTTAACTGCGGCGTCGGCCTGATCCTGACGGTCCGGCCGGAGGATGCCGGCGATGTGCTGGCGGGCCTCATCGAGGCGGGCGAGGACGCCTTTGTCTGCGGCGAGCTGGCCGCCGTCTGACCTCAGACCCCGCGGAAGACTGCCGGGCGCTTCTGGTTGAAGGCAGCGACCCCCTCGCGGCGGTCCTCGGTGGTGAACAGCCGATTGTACTCGGACAACTCCAGTTCCATGGCCTCGGCCAGGGGCAGGACGGCACCTGTCCGAACGACCGCCTTGACGGCGCGGATCGACAGGGGTGCCTTGGTGGCGATCAGGACCGCCCGAGCGACCAGATCGGCCACCAGGGTCTCGTTTGGCCGTACCGCGTTGACCAGTCCGATGGACAGGGCCTCGGTGGCGTCGACGGGAAGCCCGCTCATCAACATTTCCGAGGCCCGGCGCTCGCCGACCGCCCGGGTCAGGAGTTGGGTCCCACCCAATCCCGGGATGATGCCCAGTCCGGCTTCGGGAAGACCCATGCGGGCGGACTCGCCGGCCCAGGCGAAGTCACAGGCCAGGGCCATCTCGGCCCCGCCGCCCATGGCGGCACCATTCACCGCCGCCAGGACGGGAAAAGGACAGGCCAGCTGGGCCCGGATCATGTCCTCGAACAGCCTGTGCTGGTCAGCCCAGGCGGTGTCCGTCATGCCATCGCGTTCCTTAAGGTCAGCGCCGGCGCAGAAGAACCTTCCCGCCCCCGTCAGGACCACAGCGCGGACAGAGACGTCTGTGGACAGTCGGGTCCAGAGGTCCAGGAGGTCCCGCCCCATGGCGGTGGACAGGGCATTGGCGGCCTCCGGGCGGTTCAGGGTCACCTGGACCACGCCGGGGGCGGCCTCATGGACCCGGATCGTCGTATCGTCGCTCATCTTCCCTCCGGTCCGGCGACCACGCCGTCATCATGCAGCTTACCGATCTGAGCGGCGGAAAGGCCCAGGACGCTGGAAAGCACCTCGTCGGTGTGCTGGCCAAGGCGGGCGGCGGGCCGGGCCGGCTGGCGTTCGTCCTGGGGCACGGTCCCGGCGAAGCCGGCGGCGGGATAGGTCTCCCCCGAGGGATGGGTCAGGGTTGAGAAGACCGGGTTGCCGGCGAACAGCCGAGGGTCCTTCGCCGCCTGGGACAGGGTCTGGTAGGGGCCCCAGCAGACGCCCAGCTGCTCGAAGGCCGGGACCAGGTCCGCAAGCTTGCGGCGGGCCATGGCGGCATCGAAGATCGGCACCAGCCGGTCGCGATGGGTGAAGCGGAGCCCCTCGTCCCGGGCGAAGTCCACGCCCAGCTCGGCCTCCAGGGCCTTTACCGGCTCGACGATGTCCAGCAGGGGCTGGATACCCGACCACTGGCGGGGGGTGATGGCCACCAGCATGATCCGTACGCCGTCGGCGGTGGTAAAGTCACGGCCGAAGGCCCCGAAGATGTCATTGCCGACCCTGGGCCGGTCGCCCTCGCCGAGGGTCGCCTCGGCAAGCATGCCCAGGTTGGCCAGGCTGGCGGCTGCGATGTCGGACAGGGGCAGGCGAACCTCCCTGCCCTTGCCATCCCGGCTGCGCGCCATCAGGGCCGAGACCAGGGAGAAGGCAGCATAGCCCCCGGTCAGGAGGTCCCAGGCGGGCAGGATGTGGTTCACGGGCCTGGGATCGTCAGCATGGCCTGTGAACAGCGGGACACCGACGGCGCTGTTGATGGTGTAGTCGACCCCTGGCCGGCCATCGGCCCAGCCCATGACCCGAACGCAGACAAGGTCAGGCCGCAGGGCCGACAGGGCCTCGTAAGACAGGAAGCCCTCTACCGGGAAGTTGGTGACAAAGGCCCCGCCGTCGTCCCCTGGCGCGGCCGCCAGTTCCTGGGCCAGGCGTCGCCCCTCGGGCCGGGACAGGTCGATGGCGATGGACTTCTTCGACTTGTTCAGCCCCTCCCAGTAAAAACTGTCGCCGCCTTGGCTGAGGGGCCAGCGGCGGAAGTCCGGGCCGCCACCGATATTGTCGAAGCGGATCACCTCAGCGCCGAGCTGGGCGAGGTAGAGGCCGCAGGTCGGCCCGGCGACGAAGGCCGAGCCCTCGACCACGCGCAAGCCCTTCAGGAGGTCATACATGTGAAGCTCCTGGCATCAAAAGCTCTTGGGCATACCCAGCACGTGGTTGCCCACATGGCTGAGGATGAGGTTGGTGGAGATCGGGGCCACCTGGTAGAGGCGGGTTTCCCGGAACTTGCGCTCGATGTCGTACTCCTCGGCAAAGCCGAAGCCGCCGTGGACCTGAACGCAGGTGTCCGCGGCGAACCAGGAGGCCTCAGAGGCCAGCATCTTGGCCATGTTGGCCTCGGTCCCGCAGGGCTGGCCATCATCGAAAAGATCGGCGGCGTGCCGGACCATGAGGTCGGCGGCGCTGGTCTGGATATGGGCCCGGGCGATCGGGAACTGGACGCCCTGGTTCTGGCCGATGGGACGGCCGAAGACCTCACGCTCCCGGGCATAGGCGCTGGCCCGGTCGATGAAGAAGCGGGAGTCTCCGATGCACTCGGCGGCGATGAGGATGCGCTCGGCGTTCATGCCGTCGAGAATGTAGCGGAACCCCTGCCCCTCGGTGCCGATCAGGTTCGCCACCGGCACCCTCAGGTCGTCGAAGAAGAGCTCGGTGGTGGCGTGGTTCAGCATGGTCCGGATCGGCCGGATGGTCAGGCCGTTCCCGACCGCCTCGCGCATGTCGACCAGCAGGACGCTCATGCCGTCGCTGGGCCGGGCGGCCTCCTCCCGGGTCGTCGTACGGCAGAGGAGGACCATCAGGTCCGAATGCTCGGCCCGGCTGATCCAGATCTTCTGGCCGCGGACGACATAGTGGTCGCCATCGCGCCGGGCGAAGGTGGTGATGCGGGTGGTGTCTGTCCCGGCCCCCGGCTCGGTGACGCCAAAGGCCTGGAGGCGCAGCTCGCCCGCGGCGATCTTTGGCAGGTAGGCCTGCTTCTGCGCCTCGCTCCCGTGCTTGAGTAGGGTGCCCATGGTGTACATCTGGGCGTGACTGGCGCCGCCGTTGCATCCGGAGCGGTGAACCTCCTCGAGGACGGCGATGGCCGCCCCGAGCCCGAGGCCCGAGCCGCCGTAGATCTCCGGGATGAGGACGGAAAGAAAGCCGGACTCGGTCAGGGCCCGGACGAACTCTCCGGGATAGGCCCGCTCGCGGTCCTTTTCCCGCCAGTACTCCCCGGGGAAGCCGGCGCACAGCCGCCGGACCGCTTCACGGATCTCAGGAAAGGTCTCGGCGTTCGACACGGCGCGTCCCCCACGGATGAACGCTGCCGTGCTAGAGCCTGTTCCCTTCAGACGGAACGTCTGAAGGGGAAAACAGGCTCCAAGCCCAGAGCGTTAGATCCTGTTTTGATCCGATAACCGGTTCCCACTTATCGGAACAGGATCTAGCGCACCCTTGAGGTCAGGCAAAGGGGGCGACGCCGCGCCCCCCGCCGGATCAGCCGACGATGTCGGCCGGGCTGAAGAACTGGGCGATCTCGAGCGCCGCGTTCTCCAGGCTGTCGGAGCCATGCACCGAGTTCTCGCCAACGTTGAGGGCGAAGAGCTTGCGAAGGGTGCCCTCGGCGGCCTGCTCGGGATTGGTGGCGCCCATGACTTCGCGATAGCGCGCCACGGCATTGTCGCCTTCCAGCACCTGGACCACGACCGGCGCCGAGGTCATGGATTCGACCAGCTCGCCATAGAAGGGCCGATCCTTATGGACCTCGTAAAAGCCCTTGGCCTGGGCCTCGGTCATGTGGATGCGGCGCTGGGCGACGATGCGCAGGCCCGCGTCCTCGATCACGGCGTTGATCTTGCCGGTGAGGTTCCGCTTGGTGGCGTCCGGCTTGATGATCGAGAAGGTGTGTTGGGTCATGAGGGCCTGTTTCCAATCTGGAAGGTTCGGCCCGTGGGGGCCGATTTGGTGCGGGCTTATAGCCGCAGCCTCGCCGCTCGCCAACACCATGCGGTAAGGACGGGGACGCGGGCGCAAGGCTCTGTTAGAGAGCGCGCCGTCATGCTTCTGATCCGCGATCTCACCCACGACGCCTGGGGACGGCGTTTCCTCGACCGGGCCAACGCCAGTATTCCCCCTGGCGCCAAGGTCGGGCTGGTCGGACGGAACGGCGTGGGCAAGTCGACCCTCTTCGCCCTGATCCGCGACCAGGCCCGAGCGGGCGACGGCGAGATCAGCCTGCCTAAGGGCGCCCGGCTCTCGGCCGTCGACCAGGAGCATCCGGCCACACCGGTCAGCCTGATCGACACCATCCTCGCGGCCGACGAGGAAAGGGCCGCCCTTCTCGATCGCCTGGAGACCGCCCCGCCTGAGGATATCGGCGACATCTACGGCCGGCTGGCCGAGATCGGTGCGGACCGGGCCCCCTCCCGGGCAGCGGAAATCCTGTCGGGCCTCGGCTTCACGCCGGCAGACCTGGACCGGCCCATGGCGCAGTTCTCGGGCGGCTGGCGGATGCGGGTGGCCCTGGCGGCCGCCCTCTTTGCGGAACCCGACCTGCTACTCCTCGACGAGCCCACCAACTACCTCGACCTCGAAGGTGCCCTCTGGCTGGAGGCCCGGCTCCGGAAATATCCAAACACCGCCATCATCATCAGCCACGACCGGGACATTCTGAACCGGTCGGTAGACCACATCCTGCACATGCACGAGGCCCGGCTGGACCTCTATCCAGGCGGCTACGACGACTTCGAGCGTCAGCGAGAGGAAAGGGCGCGGGTCGAGGATGCCATGCGCCAGAAGGTCGACGCCCAGCGGGCCCACCTCCAGTCCTTCGTCGACCGGTTCAGGGCCACCGCCAGCAAGGCTGTGCAGGCCCAGTCGCGGCTGAAGATGATCGCCCGCTTGCCGCCGGTCTCTGCCGCCGCCCGGGAGCACACAGCCCCCTTCCTGCTGCCCTCACCACCAAAGCCCCTCGCCCCGCCCCTCCTGAGGATGGAGCAGGCCTCTGTGGGTTACGAGCCCGGCAAGCCGGTCCTGAAGGGCCTCAGTCTGCGACTGGACCTCGACGACCGGATCGGGCTGCTCGGGGTAAATGGAGCCGGCAAGTCGACCTTTGCCCGTCTCGTCGCCGGCGACCTGGCGCCCGAGGGCGGCGAGTACTGGCGGGATCGCCGCCTCAAGGTCGGCTGGTTCCACCAGCACCAGATCGAAGCCCTGGACCCTACCGAGACGCCCCTGGACATCCTGCGCCAGCGCCTTCCGGAGGCGTCTGAGGCCTCCCGGCGCAGTCGCCTCGCCCAGTGGGGCCTGGGGGTCAACAAGGTCGATACAACCGCTGCCAACCTGTCCGGGGGCGAGCGCGCGCGCCTGCTGCTGAACCTGGTGGCCATGGAGGCCCCCCACCTCCTGATCCTGGACGAGCCGACCAACCACCTCGACATCGACAGCCGCCGCGCCCTGCTCGACGCCCTCAACGACTATGAAGGGGCGGTGATCCTGATCACCCACGACCGCTCACTGATGGAGCTGGTCGCCGATCGGCTCTGGCTGGCCGAGGAGGGTTCGGTCCGGCCCTTCGAAGGCGATGTCGAGGCCTATGCCAAGCGCGTTATCGAGCGCGCGCGACAGGCGGCCCGGGACGTCGATTCCCGACCTCAGGCGGCGGAAACGCCGACCCCGGAACCTCAGGCGATCGCCCCAGTACCGAGCGCCCCGGCAAAGCCGCGGGCGCCAACCGGAAATGCCCGACGCCAGGTCGAGGCGACGGAGGCGGCGATGACCCGCGCCTCAAACCGGCTTGCCGAGATCGACTGCGCCCTCGCAGATCCGAAGACCTTCTCCGGTGATCCCCGGCGCTCGACGGAGCTGGGCAAGGCGCGGGAGGGGGCTCAGGCCGCCCTTGATGCAGCGGAACAGGCCTGGCTGGTCGCTGTCGAAGCGCTTGAGGCCCTCAAGGCCTAACCGCAGGCCAGCCGCTGGATGATCCCTGTATCGACGTCGAAATAGATGTTCAGCCGGCGGGGGTTGTAGTCCTGCGCCTGGACGCAGGTGGAGCAGGTCACCCGCCGGAGGCCAGGGACCACGGGCACCGGTATCGCCGACTTCGGCTGTCCCACGAGGTTGCTCACCGCCTTGAGGCCGCAGGTGTCTATAGGCTCGGGCCTTGAATGCGGGATCGGGGGCGGTGCAACCTTGACGCGCCCTGACGTTGGCGCACAGGCTGGCATACACGCTACAGCCACCAGCAGGCCCAGGGCGAAGAGCCGGCGGCTCATGCGGCCTTCTCCCAGCCGCGTTCGCTCTGGCGCCAATAGACGGCACTGAACCCTGCGTCCTTCAGTTGCCGCCATTGGGCGCGGGCGACCTGCAGGGCCACCTCATCCCTGCCGTCGAAGATCACCGAGCACCGCTCATAGCCGTCGAGTACGCCCGGCTCGGCGCCGTCGACCAGGAAAAGGGCCTCGGCGTGGTTGGGATTGGCGTCATCGGCCACCAGCGCCACCGGATCGGCCGGCCCCGCCTGCGCACCCGCGGCATGGGGAAGGAAGCTGTCGTCCCGGTAGCTCCATAGCCAGCCGTCCAGGTGGTCAACCCGATCCCCGGAAGGCGCCCGGACGAGGGCCTTCCAGCCCTTCTGCAAGGTCCGCTCCAGAAGGGTCGGAAGGACCTGGTCGAGCCCCTGGCGCTCCAGGTGATAGAACCAGACCTCGCAGCTCGTCATGCGGACTCTTCGTAGTGGTCTGCGACGAGGCGGTTCAGCAGCCGGACGCCGAAGCCCGTGGCACCTTCGGGAATCGTCGGGACAGACGACGGCTTTTTCCAGGCGGTCGAGGCAATATCGAGGTGCGCCCAGGGCAGGCCGTTGACGAAGCGCTGGATGAAGAGGGCGGCGGTGATGGACCCGGCTGGCCGTCCGCCGGTGTTCTTCATGTCGGCGATCGCGCTGTCGATCTGCTTTTCATAGGCCTTGGGCAGGGGCAGGCGCCACAGGGGCTCTTCTTCCGCCTTGGAGGCCGAGAGGAGCTTCTCGGAGAGGTCGTCGCTGTTCGAGAACAGGCCGCCATAATCATTGCCGAGCGAGATGATGACGGCGCCGGTCAGGGTGGCCAGGTCGACCATGAAGCGCGGCTTGAAGCGGTCCTGGCAGTACCAAATGGCATCGGCCAGGACGAGACGGCCCTCGGCGTCGGTGTTGATGACCTCGATGGTCTGGCCAGACATGGAGGTGACGACGTCGCCCGGACGCTGGGCGTTACCATCGGGCATGTTCTCGACCAGGCCGAGTATGCCCACCGCATTGACCCTGGCCTTGCGGCCCGCCAGCACGTGCATCACACCAGCGACGGCGGCAGCGCCGCCCATATCCCACTTCATGTCTTCCATGCCGTCGGCAGGCTTGATGCTGATGCCCCCGGTATCGAAGCAGACACCCTTGCCCACGAAGGCCACGGGCTGGGCGGCGGGATCGGCGGCACCGTTCCAGCGGATGATGGCCAGCTGGCTTTCGCGCACGCTTCCCTGGCCCACACCGAGCAGGGACCCCATGCCCAGTTGACGCATCTCCTCCTCGCCCAGGATCTCAACTGTCAGGCCGAGGGCCTCAAGGGCCTTTACTCGCCGGGCAAACTCGGCGGGATAAAGGATGTTGGCAGGCTCGGAGACGAGGTCGCGGGCGAAGACGACGGCGTTCGCCAGGGCCGACAGGGACGGCATGGCTTCGGCGGCAGCGGCGGCATGGTCCGTCACGATCTCGGCGCGAACGATCGAAGGCTTTTTATCGGCGGTTTCCCGGGTCCGGTATTTGTCGAAACGATAGGCGCCCAGGCGAAGGCCCAGGGCAGCGCGGGCTGCGAAGGCCCCCGTGTCTACCGCCGGTGAGAGGCGGAGCACTTCGGCTCCCGAGAGCTTGGCGGCAGCGTAGGCGGCGGCAGCCGTCTGTTCCGCCGCCAGATCATCGAATTCGGAGGCCTTGCCGCCGCCCACAAGCAGGGTCCGGCCCAAAACGCTGGCGACCTCAAGAACCTGGCCCCGGGCCCCGGTAAACCGGCTCTGGGCGACGGCACCGGCGAAGGCGCCGCCATTCACGCCGCCGGCCTCGCCCTCGGGAACGACGATAGCCAGGAGGCTGCGGGAAGCCGACGCGGCGTCGGGCGATACGAATTCAATCTGCATGGGTCCTCGGGTCCTGTGGTCTTACCGCCCTGGGGGGGGGCGGAGTGCTCTGCGGTTGCGCACGCGGTACGGCTCATGATTAGAACAGCCCAGACTTGCAGGCGCGGCAAATCGCCGGCTGGGATCGATAATTCTTGATGCGCCTGATCGACCGTTATCTCCTTCGCCAGCTTGTCGGCCCCACCCTTTGGTCGGTGGCCGCCGCGGCTGCGCTTGCCCTGCTGTCGACGTCCCTGACCCAGCTCGACCTGATCGTCAGCGGCGGTCAGAATGCCCTCGTATTCCTGAAGGCGACGGCCCTGGCCATGCCGCAGCTGATCAACATGGTTCTGCCGGTCAGCGTGTTCGTCGCTGCACTGGTGACCCTGAACCGCCTCCAGACAGACCAGGAACTGGCTGTGTGCTTTGCGGGGGGCATGAGCCGTTGGCGCGTGATCTCCCCGGCCTTCCGGCTGGCGGCGGTCCTGACCCTCGCGTCGCTGATGATCAACCTGTGGGTTCAGCCAACCGCCCACAGGGCCATGCGCGAGGTGCTCTTCGAGGTCCGTACCAACCTCGTGTCTTCCCTGATCCGGGAGGGTGAATTCTCCCAGCCCGCCCCGGGCCTTACGGTTTACGCCCAGTCCGTCGACCGGAATGGAGAGATCCGCAATCTCTTCATCCATCGCTCCAAGGATGATGGTGGCGCGACGACCTACACTGCGGACACGGGCCGATTGGTCATGAAGGACGGCGCGCCAATCTTGCGTCTTTTCCGGGGATCGACCCAGGAACTCTCCCCGGAAGGTGTCCTGAACTACCTTACGTTTGACGACTATCCATTTGAACTGAATACATTCATCAGAACTGAAGAGCGGGTTCACTTCAAGCCGTCTGATCGCTATCTGCACGAACTCCTGTTCCCGGATCTCACCCAGGACTGGGAGACGCGGAACGTGAAGAAGCTCTACGCCGAGGGCAATGCCCGGCTCGCAACACCGCTCTACGTTCTCACATTCATGGCGCTCGCCGTGTGGGCCATCCTTGGCGGCGCCTTCTCCCGGCTTGGTTATGGCCGACGGATTGCCCTGGCGGGCGGGATCGCAGCGGTCACGCGAATTCTTGGATTTATTGCAGTTTCAGCTGCTGAATCAGACGTCTGGATAAATATCCTTCAGTATCTGATTCCTCTGGGCTGCATGGCGTGGGCGCTCCGGGTGGTATTCCGCCAGGCCCGTCAAGGGTCCGGTGCCCGGGGCCGACGCCTGGCCTCCGCAGGGGTTGCAGCCTGATGTCTGGCCCCGGCGTCCTCGAAATCTACATCCTCCGCCGGACGCTCCGGGCCGTAGGGGTGTCCATCGCTGTAATTTTCGCTGTCATCCTTCTGATACAATTTGAAGAATTGTCGAGATCTGTAGGCGTTCGGGCGGATGCCGAGGTCTCGGACATCCTCTGGCTCACCCTCCTTCGGTCCCCAGGCCTCGTCCTGCTTCTCTCGCCCTTTGTCTTTCTCTTTGGCGGCATTGCCGCCTACGTCGGCCTGAACCGTTCGAGCGAACTCACGGCCATGCGGGCAGCGGGCGTTTCAGCCTGGCGCTTCATCGCGCCCTCCGCCGCCTTCGCCGTCTTTGCGGGACTTGTGGTGGTGATGATGCTCAATCCCCTCGCAGCCGGGCTTTCCGCCCGCTTCGAAGTCGAGCGCGCGCGCATCCTGCAAAACTACCAGGCTGAAGCTCCCAAGGAGGTCTGGCTCCGCCAAGGTGACAACCGTGATCTCGTGGTGATCCACGCAAAGTCCAGGGACATGCAGGGCGACGCCATAAGGCTGCAGGCCGTATCGCTGTTCGTTTACCAGAAGGACGGCTCCGGTCGGCTGCAGTTCCGCCGCCGCATCGAGGCGGCACAAGCGGTCCTCCAGGCGGGCTTCTGGAGACTGAGCGACGTCCGCGAAGCGTCGGCAGGGCAGAGCACCGTGCGATCCGATAGCCTGTCGATCCGCTCGACCCTAACTTCTGCAAGCGCGCTCGACCGCTTTGCCTCCCCGGAGTCGGTGCCCTTCTGGGGCCTTCCGGGTGCCATCCGACAGACGGAGCTCGCCGGTTTCAGCTCCCGTGGCTTCCGCCTGCGGCTCCACCAGCTGATTGCCACCCCAGTACTCTTCGCGGCCATGTCCATACTGGCTGCCGCTGCGTCGCTGCGGTTGGCCCGCCAGGGCGGACTGGCCCTGGCGGCGGGTGCTGGTGCCGCCGTCGGCTTTCTGGTGTTCTTTTTCAACCAGATGACCGGCGCCCTGGCGTCCGCAGACATTATCCCACCGCTTCTGGGCGCCTGGGCCCCACCCCTTGTCGCCCTTCTGTCCGGCCTCGCCGTGCTCTGTTACACGGAAGATGGTTGAAGTGGTCGCGTCTGGCGGGAAGTCACAGGCGGCGCTTCGTTATGAGGCGTTAATGAAGGTCACGGAGCTCAGGGCTCTTTGCGGATTCGCACTTTTCGCGGCCGTCCTGCTCGGCAGTGCGGGCGCCGCCATGGCCGGGCCTGCGCCCCCTGCTCCAGCAGAAGACGGGCTGTCGCCAGACCAGCTCTATCTCGAGGCCGACACCGTTACGCGGGACTCCGAGACCGGACGTACAGTTGCAACGGGGAAGGTCCAGGCGCGATACCAGGGTCGCACCCTCACAGCCGACGAGGTGGTCTTCGAGCCTGCGGACCGGCTGATCCGCGCCAAGGGGTCCGTGCGCATCCTCAACCCCGACCGGACCGCGCAGTTCGCCGACGAGATTGTCCTCGACCAGTCGCTGTCGGTCGGAGCGGCCAAGGGCTTCGCCGTCCGCAACGAAGGGCAGATCAAGTTTGCGGCGGCCAGCGCTGTTCGCCGGAGTGAGACGCTCAACGAGTTGAACCGAGCGATCTATACCCCCTGCGAGATCTGCGCGAAGGACGGAGGGGAGATCAAGCCAACCTGGTCGATCCAGGCGGACCAGATCGTCCAGGATCGCGAGAAACAAGTCGTCGGATACCGAAATGCAGTTATCCGGGTGCGGGGCGTCCCGGTAATGTGGCTGCCTGTCTTCTGGCACCCGGACCCCCAGGCCGAGCGCCGGTCGGGCTTCCTGCAGCCGGCCCTGAAGACTTCCAGCCGACGGGGGCTGTCCTATGAGCAACCCTATCTCTTCGTCTTTAATCCCTCAGCGGACCTGACCCTTTCCCCCCAGATCAACAGCAAGGTAAGCCCCTTCCTGAACGGCCACTACCGGCAGAGGTTCCGGTCTGGAGCCGTGGATGTCCGTGGCGGCTTCACCTACGACCGGGACTTCGATGGCCAGGGAGACGCCTTTGGCGATCCGACCCTGCGCAGCTACATCCTCGCCTCGGGGGCCTTCGCCCTGACGCCGGAGTGGAAATGGGGCTTCAGCGCCGAGCGCACCTCTGACGACCTCCTGTTCGAGAAGTACGACATCGGCGGCGCCTACGAAGCCCGCGGTCCCTTTGTCCCGGATGACCGGCGTCTGATCTCCCAGGTTTACGCCACCCGGCAGACCGCGAAGTCCTGGTTCTCGGCCGGTGCCTTCAGCATCCAGGGGCTCCGCCCCGAGGATGACGACCGCACCTTTCCCCAGGTTGGTCCCTTCGTCGAAGGCCGGTTCGAGCCCGTTGGAAACCTGGCGGGCGGGCGCCTCAGGGTCCGTGCCTCCGGCGTCGCCCTGACCCGCGACGCGGCCCCGGGCGCGCCAGGAGGAACCCCCGGGCTCGATAGCCGCAGGGTGACACTGGAGGGCGACTGGAGGCGGACGGATACACTCCTCAACGGCCTGCGGGCCTCGGTGTTCGGCAACATGCGGATGGATGGCTACAGCCTCGGCGACCTGGAAGGCGTCGCCGGTCGATCGTCGACACAGGGAAGGGCCCTGGCCTCAGTGGGTGCAGAGGTTTCCCTTCCGATGTATCGGCGGACGTCGAGCGCCCTGGTCATCCTTGAGCCCGCAGCCCAGGCGGTGGCTGCGGCGGGCGGCACTGGAATCGTGGTCGGAAAGACTGCCTCTGGGTCGCCGGTCTACCTCAACGAGGACTCGGTCACCGTCGTATTCGACGATACCAACCTGTTCCGCCTCAACCGCTTCCCAGGTTATGACCTGACCCAGGACGGCCTGCGCCTGTCCCTGGCCGGGCGGGCCATAATTCTCTGGGACGATGGCCGGCGCGCCAACTTCGTCCTTGGCCGCAGTTTCAGGTCGCAGGACTCCGAGGTGTTTTCCACGACTTCGGGGCTGGCGAGGAAGGCCTCCGACTGGATTGTCGCCGTGGAGGCTGAACCCATGGCCGGGGTCAGCCTGTTCGCGCGGACCCGCCTGGACGCCGACGGCCTGAGCGTCCGGCGTGCGGAAGCCGGGGCCAATTTTCAACTTAAGCGCGGCTCGGGGTACTTCCGTTATCTCAAGGAAGAGGCTGCATCGGGGTCGGGTCACCGGGAAAATGCAGATATTGGCGGCGAGGCCTTCCTCAACGACAACTGGGGCGTCACCCTCTATGGAAACCGGGACATCGCGGCCAGCGCCTGGGTGATCCGGGACATTGGCGTCGTCTACCGCGACGGCTGCACCCGACTCGACATCATCTACCGCCAGGAAGACATCCAGGTTGGACGGCTCGGGTCGTCAACCTCGGTCAACATTCGCCTCACCCTCGCCACATTGGGTGGCCCCCTTGGAACCCGCTAGTGTCTCGCCTCTGGAGTGAAGTTCACAGCCGTGTCAGAAGCCAACCGGACAAGATCATGCACTTGAAGGATGATGTTTCGGTGATGAACCGCGCCGCGAAGAAGGGGTGCCAAGCCCTCGCCGCTGCCTGCCTCGGGCTCGTCGCCTTCACGGGTCCCGCCGTCGGGCAGGCCAATGCCCTGGCGAAACCACCAGCCGCGGCCCCCCTCCAGGCCGCACCGGTGGGCCTATCCGAAACCGTCGCGGCGGTGGTGAATGACGAGATCATCTCGACATTCGACCTGGCCCAGCGGATGCGCCTGTTGATCGCGACCTCCGGTATCCAGCCCACCCAGCAGAACCTGCCACAGTTCCAGCGAGAGGCCCTGAGCGGCCTCGTCGATGAGCACCTGCAGATCCAGGAGCTTCGCCGGGTCGAGAAGGAGCAGAAGATCTCCATCATCCCGACCGATGAGGAAGTGGATGAACAGCTCACTGAAATGGCCAAGGATAACAACGCGAACCTGAAACAATTTACCAATTCACTCGCGGCCCAGGGGATCGGCATCGACACCCTGCGTGAACAGGTGCGGGCGCAGTCGGGCTGGCAGCGCTGGGTGCGCGGCCGTTACGGCTCCCGGCTGCGGATCGGTGAAGACCAGATCAAGGCGGAGATGGAGCGGATTTCCGCCTCGGCCTCGCGGCCCCAGTACCAGATCGCCGAGGTGTTCCTCGACGCCGGACGGGTGGGCGGCATGGAAGTGGCCATGAACGGTGCCACCCAGCTTGTTTCCCAGATCCAGCAGGGTGCACCCTTCCCGGCCGTCGCACGCCAGTTCTCAGCATCGCCCTCAGCCGCTACGGGTGGGGACGTGGGCTGGATCGCGTCCGGCGAGATGCCTCCGGAGGTCGACGCCGCCCTGGAGCAGATGCGGCCAGGCCAGCTCTCCAGGCCCATTCCCGTCCGGGACGGGGTCTACATCGTCTTCCTACGCGACCGCAGGGCTGGAACCTCGGCGGCCACGGTCTCCCTCAAGCAGGCGGCGATATCGCTTCCCAAGGGGGCCGCCGAACCCGACGTCCGCGCAGCGGCTGCGAAGCTCAATGATGTGCGCTCCCGACTGAAGGGCTGCGAAACGGTCGAGGCCGAGGCTGGCAAGGTCG
>NZ_JBAXIM010000004.1:0-33157 GCF_037138395.1 Phenylobacterium sp. | reverse complement strand
GAGGCGTCCTTGACCGCGACACCGGGAGCCGCCGTGAATGCTGGCGGGATCACGACCCCAATGTCCTTCAGCAGACTGACGAGGTAGCCTGACCAGCCCACCGCAACAGTGGATCCTGCAAGGCCGTACTCCAGGATCAGGAGCAGGCCCATGACCCAGGCGACGATCTCGCCCATGGAAGCGTAGGAGTAGGAATAGGCGGATCCAGAGACGGGCAGTACCGAGGCCAGTTCGGCGTAGCAGAGGGCCACGAAGGCGCAGAGCGTGCCGGTGATGATGAAGGAGATCATGATGCCCGGCCCGGCGAACTCGGCGGCAGCTCGGCCGGTCAGGACGAAGATACCCGTCCCGATAATGCAGCCTATACCGAGCAGGGTAAGATTCAGCGCCCCGAGGGTGCGCTTGAGTTCACCATGCTCATGCTCGGACTGGATCTGGGCGACGGACTTGCGCCGGAAAATCCCCCCATTGGCCATCTGCGTCTCCTGGTTCGCCCCGCGCCTGCGTGGCATCTCAGGGGGACGCTAGCCAGCATTGGCGGTTCCGGCAATGACTGAGGCCAGAATGGGCCGCCTCACTCGCCCTGTGGGTGACCCGAGGCCGCCTGCATTCTCTGCCGGGCCTCCTTGCGGGCGCCCGTGGCGTCACGCACCTGGCCGGCCAGGCCCATGCCGAAGGCGGGCATGTTGTTGTAGACGTTCTCGTAGGCCCCGTTCTGGATCAGGTAGGTCTCGTGCCAGATCCCGACATCGCCGTTGGAGCCCACGGACGTGTTGAAGGCCTGCCAGGCGGGCAGGTGCTCGAGC
This sequence comes from Phenylobacterium sp., assembly GCF_037138395.1. Lineage (GTDB taxonomy): Bacteria > Pseudomonadota > Alphaproteobacteria > Caulobacterales > Caulobacteraceae > Phenylobacterium. The sequence continues at coordinate 32,351 of NZ_JBAXIM010000004.1, read as the reverse complement.
TCCCGGGACCGGGCGTAGGCCTCCAGGTGATCGAAACTGCGCCAGTACTGGACCAGGAAGATGTCCGGGAAGCCGAAGTGGGTCCGGGCGTGAAGCATTCCGAGCTCCGGCCGCTTGGACAGCTCGATGATCATCTTCGGCATGGCGTTGGCCACCGGACCCCACTTCCAGAACTTCAGGGGGCGGTTCACCCGCATGCCGATCAGGAAGAGGACGAAGTCGCCGTCGATCTCGGCGCAGATGCGTTTGTCGATGATTTTGGACACGGGGGCCTCCTCACGGCATGACTCATCTATACACTGTAAATGATACAGGTCAAGACTTGCTGTGCGGGCCTATCGCCCTTCTGCGCGAGTCCGGCTAGAAGCGGCTCATGACTTCCGCGACCCAGTCCATGGCCCAGACAGCCGCTGAGTTCGGGCTGAAGCCCGACGAGTATGACCTCATCCTGCAGCGCCTGGGGCGCGAGCCGAATTTCGTCGAGATGGGCGTATTCTCGGTCATGTGGTCCGAACACTGCTCCTACAAATCCAGCCGCCGCCACCTGTCCAAGTTCCCGACCACCGGACCGCGGGTGATCTGCGGCCCCGGTGAGAACGCCGGCGTGGTGGATATCGGCGACGGCCAGGCCTGCATCTTCAAGATGGAGAGCCACAACCACCCCTCCTTCATCGAGCCCTATCAGGGCGCAGCGACGGGCGTGGGCGGGATCATGCGGGACGTCTTCACCATGGGCGCCCGACCCATCGCCCTGCTCAACGCCCTGCGCTTCGGCGACCCGGCCCATCCGCGCACACGCCGTCTGGTGTCCGGCGTGGTCGCGGGTATTGGCGGCTATGGCAACTGCGTCGGTGTGCCCACCATCGGCGGCGAGACCAATTTCCACAGGGGCTACGACGGCAACATCCTGGTCAACGCCATGTGCGTGGGCCTGGCGAACGCGGACTCCATATTCTACTCGGCCGCCCCTGCAGCGGGGCTGCCGGTGGTCTATTTCGGCTCCAAGACCGGCCGCGACGGCATTCACGGCGCCACCATGGCCTCGGCCGAGTTCGACGACGCCTCGGACGAGAAGCGGCCCACGGTGCAGGTGGGCGACCCCTTCGCCGAGAAGCTGCTGATCGAAGCCACCCTTGAGCTAATGGCCTCCGGTGCCGTGGCCGCCATCCAGGACATGGGCGCGGCAGGCCTGACCTCCTCGTCCGTGGAGATGGCCGGCAAGGGCGGGGTCGGGATCGAGCTTAACCTCGACAGGGTGCCCCAGCGCGAGACCGGCATGAGCGCCTACGAGATGATGCTCTCGGAGAGCCAGGAGCGCATGCTGGCCATCCTCAAGCCGGGCCGGGAGGCTGACGGGCAGCGGATCTTTGAGAAGTGGGGATTGGACGCCGCCGTCATCGGCCAGACCACGACCACCGGGCGGATCGTGCTCCACCACCAGGGCGAGATCGTCTGCGACCTGCCCCTGGCGCCCCTGTCCGACGATGCGCCCCTCTATGACCGCCCCTGGACCCAGCCCGTTCTACAGCCCCGGGTGGAGCCTTCCAGCGTGCCGGCGCCGCCCGACTTCGCCGAGGCGGTCCTGCGCCTGATGTCCGCCCCCGACATGGCCTCCAAGCGTTGGCTCTGGGAGCAGTACGACCGCCATGTCATGGCCGACACCCTTGAGGACAGCGCCACGGGCGCAGACGCAGGGATCGTGCGGGTGCACGGGACCCCAAAGTCCATCGCCGCCACCTCGGACTGCACCCCCCGCTATGTCCAGGCCGACCCCTACGAGGGCGGCAAGCAGGCGGTGGCCGAGGCCTGGCGTAATCTCACATCTGTCGGCGCGGACCCCATCGCCATCACGGACAACCTGAATTTCGGCAATCCGGAGCGGCCCGAGATCATGGGCCAGATCGTCCGCGCCATCGACGGTATGGCCGAAGCCTGCCGCGTCCTCGACTTCCCGGTCGTGAGCGGCAATGTCAGCCTCTACAACGAGACGAGCGGCGTCGCGATCCCGCCTACCCCGACCGTCGGGGGCGTTGGCCTGATCCCGGACCATGCCCACCGTGCGGACTTCTCCAGCCTGGTGGACGGCATGTCGCTGGTCCTGGTCGGTGAGACCCATGGGGAACTGGGTGCCTCCATGTACCTCCGCGAGATCCTGGGCCGGGAGGACGGCGCCCCGCCCCCGGTGGACCTCGCTGCCGAGCGCAGGAACGGTGACCTGGTCCGAATCCTGGTCCGATCGGGCCAGGTCAAGGTTGTCCACGACCTCTCTGACGGCGGCCTTGTCGCCGCCGCCGCTGAGATGGCCCTGGCCTCCGATATGGGGATCACCCTCAAGGCGGAAGGGCCCCTGCCCGCCCAGGCCTGGCTGTTCGGCGAGGATCAGGGCCGATACCTGCTCGGCTGCGCAGATGCCGCAGCCGTGTTGTCAGCTGCCGTCGCCGCAGGGGTTCCTGCCCAGGTGATCGGATCGGCTGGCGGACGCATCCTCGCCTGCGAAGGCCTCTTCAGCCTGGCCCTAGACGACCTCCGGGGCCGTCACGAAGGCTGGATGCCAGGCTATATGGGCTGAGGCTTAGCCCGCGGCCGCCAGGCCACGGCCCAGGAGATCCAGGGCCGCGGCGGCAAAGGCCTCCATGTTGGCCCGGCGATCCGAGCTGCCCGTCTCCAGGGTGACCACGGTCTCGATGGGTCCCGAGATGGCCACGCAGGAGTGTCCGGCCGCATCCCCATAGCCGTTACCGGTCGGCCCGGCCGCCCCGGTCTCGGAAATGCCCCAGCTGGCTCCGAACTGCTCACGTACCGATCGCGCCAGGAGCAGTGCGTAGGGCTCGCTGGACGAGCGCATGCCCGCCGTGGCCTCACGTGGGATATCCAGCAGGGCGAAGCGGGCCTTGGCGGTATAGATCACGCCACCGCCCAGATAGTAGGCCGAGGCGCCGCCAACCCCCAGCAGGGCCGCCGAGATCAGCCCGCCGGAGGAGCTTTCGGCAACGGCAACCGTTTCGCCCCGGGCGCGCAGGGCCCCGGCGATGGTCTCAGCAAGGGTATCGAGGGTGGCGGTCATGGTGCGGCTCCCAAAGCGTCGCGGGGGCTGGCCACGCCCCGCCTGTAAGGCGCATGATGCCCCGGAAAGTCCTAGAGACAAACAAGGGGGAGGCCCAGAACCATGACAGCGACGAACTCAACCGGATTCGACCTTTCGCGCCTGGAGCGCATCGGCGAGCATATTGAGCGCAACTACATTGGTCCGCGGAAGATCGCTGGCTGCCAGATTGCCATCGCCCGTCACGGCGTCCAGGCCTATTCCGGAGCCTTCGGCAGCATGGACCTGGAGCGCAACAAGCCCATGCGCGACGACGCCATCTTCCGCATCTATTCCATGACCAAGCCGATCACGTCGGTCGCCCTGATGATGCTGTACGAGCGGGGCTACTTCCAGCTGAACGACCCGGTCAGCCGCTATGTCCCGTCCTGGAAAGACCACCGGGTCTGGGTGTCCGGAGAAGGCGAGGACATGGTCACCGAGCGGCCTCGCCGGCCGGCGACCTTCCGGGACGTCCTGTCGCACGCAGCCGGCCTGACCTACGGCGGGGGACTTCCCGGCGTTGGAATTCAGCACCCCATCGACAAGGTCTACCGGGCGCTCAAGATCCGCTCATCGGACACCACCGACACCATGGTGGAGTTCATGGACAAGCTGGCCGAGGTGCCGCTGCGCTACCATCCCGGCGAACGCTGGATGTATTCCCTGGCCACGGATGTCTGCGGCGCCCTGGTGGAGATCATCTCGGGCCGGCCCTTCGCCGACTTCCTGCGGGAAGAGATCTTCGAGCCCCTGGGCATGGTCGACACCGCCTTCCACGTCGCCCCCGACAAGGTCGACCGCTTCTGCGCCAACTACCAGCGCGGACCGGACAAGGCGCTGAAGCTGATCGACGATCCCCAGACCAGCAATTATACCCGAGACGCCGCTTTCAAATCGGGCGGCGGTGGCCTGACAGGCACCACGGCGGACTACATGCGGTTCTGTGAGATGCTCCGCCGGGGCGGCGAACTCGACGGCGTGCGCATCCTCGGGCCGCGGACCCTTGAGATGATGCACATGAACCATCTGCCCGGCGGGAAGGACCTGACCCAGCTGGCGATCGGCTCCTTCTCCGAGACGGCCAACGAGGGCGTGGGCTTCGGTTTGGGCTTCGCCTCGACGCAGGGTGTGGTCGAGACCGGCGGCCTCGGCGTCGGCGACTATTACTGGGGCGGCGCGGCCTCGACCATCTTCTGGGTCGACCCGAAGGAGGACATGACCATGGTCTTCATGACCCAGCTCATGCCCTCCGGCACCTTCAACTTCCGAGGCCAGCTGAAGAACCTCGTCTACTCGGCCATAGTGGACTGAGCTCAGGACGCGGAGGCGCGGAGGACTTCGCCCTCCGCGCCCTGACCGCCAACGCAGCCGACGAGGCCACCTTGGTGGCAGGCTCCCGGGAATCCCGGACCGGGGGGAAGTATGCCATCATGACGGCCTGACTCGTGTCCGGAGCCTGCCCAATGCCCATGACCCAGACCGCCCTCGAGGCCGAACTGCGAGCGGCGTTTCCGGACGCCGACATCCGCATCGAGGACCTGGCGGGGGACGGCGACCACTATCGCGCCCGGATCGTCAGCAGCGCCTTCAGCGGCCTGCCGCGGGTGCGGCGCCACCAGCTGGTCTATGCCGCGCTCAAGGGTAAGATGGGGGGTGAGCTCCACGCCCTGGCCCTTGAAACCCTGGCGCCGGACCAGGCTGGCTGAACCTGCGCCTTGACCCGGCGCTGGCGGGTGCCTAGCTGTTGAACAGCCTTCGGGAGATTTCCTCATGACCACTGATATTCCGGTCCACGACTTCATCGGCCAGACCATCGCCGCCAATCCGGTGGTGCTGTTCATGAAGGGGGTGCCCGACCAGCCCCGCTGCGGTTTCTCCGCCCTGGTGGTCCAGGTCCTGGACCATATGGGCGTGGACTATATCGGGGTCGACGTCCTCCAGGACCAGGACCTGCGCGAGGGGGTGAAGTCCTTCTCGGACTGGCCGACCATTCCCCAGCTCTACGTCAAGGGTGAGTTCATCGGCGGGGCGGACATTATCAAGGAGATGTTCCAGTCCGGCGAGCTCAAGACCCATATGGCCGAGCAGGGCCTCATCGCCTGACGGGCACCCCGTGAGCCACCGGTTCGAGCCGCCGCAGGACCAGCAGGTCTTCTCCCGGCCCTTTGCACCGGGACCGGTGGACATCGACGCCAACGGGCACGTCAACAATGTCGTCTACCTGTCCTGGGCCCAGGACCTGGCCACTGCCCATTGGGAGGCCTGTCAGCCTGAGGAAGATCAGGCGCGCTGGGCCTGGATCTGCCTGCGGCATGAGGTCGACTACCGACGCGCCCTGATGCCGGGCGAGACCGCGACAGGCCGGACCTGGGTGGCCCGGGGGGCAGACGGCCCGCGCTTCGACCGCTTTGTGCGGATCGATGGGCCGGACGGCGCCATGTGCGCCCAGGTGCGCACCACCTGGTGCCTCATCGAGCGCGAGGGTGGCCGCCCCCGGCGTGTCCCGATCGAGATGGTCGCCCGCTTCATCGATCCGGCCTGACCGCCAGGGGATTGAGGAGGAAGACCGGTTCGTCTGCCGAAAGCCCCAGCGCCTTGCGGCTGAACACCACCTCTACCCAGGCCTCGGACGTATCCCGGCAGGTCTGCATCCGCCGTCGGGCGAAGGCGACTGTGGCCACCCCGCCCCGTCGCTCGACAAAGAAGGTCAGGTCCGGGCGAGCCCCGCAGCCCCGACTGGCCACCTCGAGGCTCAGGTCCTGCGGTCCGATGCGAATGAGGCGGACCGGCTCAAGTTCCGGGTAGGGGCCCGTCGCCGGATAGGGGTCCAACCTGGGCAGGCTGGTGCAGCCGGCAAGGGCCAGGGTTCCGACGAGAAGGAGGCGGCGGGTCAGCACGTCCCCATTCCGCTCCAATCGGCAGCCAACCGCAAGCCGCGCCCCACCGAAAAAGGCCCCGGATCGCTCCGGGGCCCCTGTTCGACTCGGGTGGGCGTCCGGATCAGGACGCGTAGAATTCGACCACGAGGTTGGGTTCCATCTTCACCGGATAGGGCACCTCGGAAAGCTCCGGGGTCCGGATGAAACGGGCCGACATGGCCTTGGCGTCGACCTCGATGTAGTCGGGGGTATCGCGCTCGCCCGACTGCAGGGCTTCGAGCACCAGGGCCATATTGCGCGAGCGCTCGCGCACCTGGACCACATCTTCGATCTTCACCCGGTAGGAGGCGATATTCACCCGCTTGCCGTTCACCGTCACGTGTCCATGGTTCACGAACTGGCGTGCGGCGAAGACGGTGGGCACGAACTTGGCGCGGTAGACCACCGCATCCAGACGGGCCTCGAGCAGGCCGATCAGGGTCTCGGCCGTGTTACCCTTGCGGCGAGCGGCTTCCTGGTAGGTCCGCGAGAACTGCTTCTCGGTCAGGTTGCCGTAATAGCCCTTCAGCTTCTGCTTGGCCCGCAGCTGCAGGCCGAAGTCGGAGGTCTTCTGCTTGCGGCGCTGGCCATGCTGGCCGGGGCCGTAGGAGCGCTGGTTGACCGGGGATTTCGGGCGACCCCAGATGTTCTCGCCCATCCGCCGGTCGAGTTTGTATTTCGCCGAGTGGCGCTTCGACATGTGTCGTCTCTCTTCATGTGACGCAGGCCGGCGGCGCCCCTTGGGGACCGCGATTGCAACGGCGGCTCTGCATCTGCCCGTCATGCCGGCGAGGGACACAAAGGTCTCACGCACGGAAGGCGCGGTCCTTACCCCAGCCGGGCGCGAAATGCAACGTCGGCGCGGTCAGGCGGGCTCGACAGGGGGCAGGTGCCAACGGCCGTCCAGAAGCTCGGGCCGCGGCAGGTAGGCCCGCATGAAGAGGGCGAAGGGACCCTCTGGCGCTGGCAGCCAGTTCGACTCCCGCTCCGGCCCCGGCGAGGCGGCCCCGATCCAGATGTCCAGGGAACCATCGGGGTTACGGGCCAGGCCCGGCGTCCGATCGCCAATCGCAAAGCGATTAATATCGTTCCGGGTGAAAAAGAACTGCCCGTCCTCCGTCGCCTCATAGAGGCTCAGGGACCAGAAGCTATCGACGGGAATCTGGCGGTCCGCCGGGAAATGAAGCCTCCAGGCCCGACCGCCATCGAACAGGGACCGAGGCAGGTCGCCCTCCGCCCGCATGTACATGGCCTCTTCCGGCGGCAGGGCGGCGAGCCCGCCCACAGCCACAGCGGCGCGCAGGGCGTAGTTCTGGCCGAAATTCCCCAGCCGTCCGTCCGGATAGGACCAGCCGTCGATGAAGCTGGGTCCAGTCAGGCCGCCAGCGCTTCGGCCGAAGCGGCGGCCCGCCTCCAGGCCCTCGGCGATTGCCGCCGCCTCTTCCGGCCTAAACCGGTCCGGCTCGAAGGCCTCCAGGCCCAGGGGCGCCATGCGCGCCAGGATCCGGCCGTCCATGACCGGCGGCGGGTTGAGCCGCATCAGCTCGGCGGCGGACGCCAAGTAGTCCCGCCAGTCGGCCCCCCGGTTGGCGGAGGTCCCCGGATCCGCGGTGGCTGGCCCCTGCATGGACAGGCCCGTCTGCACCGACTTGGCGTCGGCCGCGTCCTCCGGCCCCTCCACCAGGATGCGGGCCAGGACCCAGACATGGCGGGTCGGCGCGCGCAGCACCCGCGGGCCCGGGGAGGTGGCGTCGCCCGGCCCGACCAGGGTGTAGGTCCCGCCCTTCCCGCCCGTGGTCCGCGTGCCCAGGATGGCGAAGGTATTGCTGTAGGCGTCCATGAACTGGACCGAGAGATACCTGTCCCCTGAGGGCGGCAGGGTCAGGGTCACAGGGCCTTCGGACAAGTCCACCTGGGCTGTGGAATAGAAGGTGTCGTTGTTCGGCGTCGTCACTGCCCGGGCGGTGTGGTCCGCCAGCCTGCGCATGTGTCCGAAGGTGTTCATGGGCGAGCCAACAGCCAGTCCCCGGCTTCGGGTCGTGGCGATCTCGATGAGCGGCAGGGTGAAGACATAAGCCGCCCGGGCGGCTTCGCGGAGGGCGTCGAGGTCAGTCATGGGCGGCGTCTCTCAGTTGGACTTGCGTTCGGCTTCGGCCTTGCTGCGGGCGATCTTCTCGAGCACGCGCCCCCGACCCCGGGACAGGGCCGTGATCACGCCCCGGAGGGTACGGACCTCCTGTTCGCTGAACCGGCCCCGGCCCAGGGCGGAGCGGAGGTTCTGGACCATGGAGGGCTTCTTCTCGGGCGGATGGAAGAAGCCGGCGGTTTCCAGTTCGGCCTCGAGATGACCGTAGAGGCCCATCAGGCTGGCGGCGTCCGCAGGCTCCGGGCCGGGACGGAAGATAGCCGGGGCGGCGGCGTCCAGGCCCATGCGCCACTCATAGGCCAGGATGATCACCGCCTGGGCCAGGTTGAGCGACCGGAACCGCGGGTCCACCGGCAGGGTGACGACGGCCTGGCAGAGGGCGATGTCGGCGGTCTCCAGGCCGGCCCGTTCGGGGCCGAACAAAAGTCCCGTATGCAGCCCTTGTGCAGCCTCCGCATGGGCCTGTTCGGCGGCCTCCCGGGGGGTCAGGACGGGGAGCTGGAGTTCCCGGGGGCGGGCGGTCGTGGCCAGGACCAGGGTCAGGTCGGCGATGGCCTCGGCCACCGTCTCGTAGACCCGTGCGGCGTTCAGAGGCCAGTCGGCGCCTGAGGCCGATGCCCAGGCGTGCTCCTGCGGCCAGCCGTCGCGCGGCGCCACCAGGCGCAGGTCGGTCAGGCCGAAGTTGGCCATGGCCCGCGCCACGGCGCCTATGTTCTGGCCCAGTTGCGGTCGGTCGAGAATGATGGCGGGAGCCAGAAGGGTCATGCCTGGCCCTTTTCAGGCCTGACGTCCTCCCGCGCAAGCTGAACCCGGGCCCGCAGCCTTTGCGCCGGGCGCAGGGGCGGGTATAGCACCTCCAGAACCCTATCGTTTCACCGAGGAGTGCGCGCGCGCCATGGCCAAGATCAAAGTCGCCAACCCTGTCGTGGACCTGGACGGGGACGAAATGACCCGCATCATCTGGCAGTGGATCAAGGACAAGCTGATCTTCCCCCACCTCGACATCGACCTCGACTACTACGACCTGGGGATGGAGCATCGCGACGCCACTGACGACAAGGTCACGATCGAATCCGCCGAGGCGATCAAGCGTCATGGCGTCGGCGTGAAGTGCGCGACCATCACCCCGGACGAAGCCCGGGTGAAGGAATTCAACCTGAAGAAGATGTGGAAGTCGCCGAATGGCACGATCCGCAACATCCTCGGCGGCGTGGTTTTCCGGGAGCCCATCATCTGCCGCAATGTCCCGCGGCTGATCCCCGGCTGGACCCAGCCCATCATCATCGGCCGCCACGCCTTCGGCGACCAGTATCGCGCCACGGACTTCCGGGTCCCCGGTAAGGGCAAGCTGACCATCAAGTGGACCGGCGAGGACGGCCAGGAGATCGAGCACGAGGTCTTCGACTACCCCAGCTCCGGCGTCGCCATGGCCATGTACAACATCGACGAGTCGATCCGCGAGTTCGCCCGGGCCTCCCTCGCCTATGGTTTGCAGCGCAATTACCCGGTCTATCTCTCGACCAAGAACACCATCCTCAAGGCCTATGACGGGCGCTTCAAGGACATCTTCTCCGAGGTCTATGAGGCTGAGTTCGCCACCCAGTACAAGGAGGCGGGCCTAACCTACGAGCACCGCCTGATCGACGACATGGTCGCCTCGGCCCTGAAGTGGAATGGCGGCTTCATCTGGGCCTGCAAGAACTACGATGGCGACGTCCAGTCCGACCAGGTTGCCCAGGGCTTCGGCTCACTGGGTCTGATGACCTCGGTCCTACTGACCCCGGACGGCAAGACCATGGAGGCCGAGGCCGCCCACGGCACCGTGACCCGCCATTTCCGCCAGCACCAGAAGGGCGAGTCGACCTCGACCAACTCGATCGCCTCGATCTTCGCCTGGACCCAGGGCCTGGAGCACCGGGCCAAGCTGGACGGCAACGAGGCCCTGGCCAATTTCGCCCACACACTTGAGCGGGTCTGCGTCGAGACGGTCGAGTCCGGTTCCATGACCAAGGACCTGGCCCTTCTGGTCGGCGACTCCCAGGGCTGGCTGACCACCGAGGGCTTCCTCGACAAGATCGCCGCCAACCTGGACAAGGCCCTGGCGGCCGCCTGACCAAAGCGGCCTGGCTGGGGTCGCCTGACCTGGCTGGGGCCGCCTGACCGGGGCGGCCTAGGCCCCCTGGATCAGGCGCACCGCCTCGTCCAGCCCGGAGGCGTAGGCCTCCAGGGTCTGGGCTGTGAGCTTCATATAGCGGTTAGCGTCAACCCAGCGCTCTTCCTCGATGGCCTCGCGGATGCCTGGCAGGGTCTTTGCGCCATACCCCGTGAAGCGCCCGGGCGCATAGAGCATGTTCCGGTACCAGGGCCGGCCGGGAAGGCCCGGGTCGCGGGCGAGGGTCATCTCGAGGCGACGCTGCAACTCGAAGAGCTGGCTCCGGGTGGCCTTCGAGAGGCCGGGTCCCCGGGCCGCCAGGGCCTGGTCATAGGCCGCAGCGCTCTTCTGGAGATGTGTGACCGCCGAATCCAGGGGCGCGAAGCTGATGTCAGGTACGGGCGACAGGGCGGTCGGATCCGCCCGTGGGCGGGTAGGATCATCGGCGAGGCGGTAGGCGCCGGACGCCAGTAGCCGGGACTGGACCTGCTGGGCATCCCGACGCGAGGCGGTGAGCTTCTTGATCTCGTCCCGATAGCCAGCGACCGTCTCGGCCAGGTTGCCGTAGACCTGAACGGGCAGGTCAGCGTCAGCAATGCGCGTGACCAGGCGGGCGCCCACCTTGGCGAGGGCTGCGGAATAGGCCAGGCCGGGATCGTCGAATGCCAGGTGGTGCTCCCAGGTGTCGTAGGCCGAGTGATAGACGCCGCCAGAGTTGCCCTCCCCCCCGAAGCTGAAGTTGATCGAGGGTATGCCCAGGTGAGCGATGAAGGCGGAATAGTCGGACCCGGAGCCGAGGGCACCGATGGGGAGGTCATGCGCCGGATCCGCAGCGAGCTTCGCCTGGGCGGCTGCGCGCTCGCCGGCGCCGGGCTCCGCCCCCCTCACCTGCATGGAGGCCCTGAGCCGCTGCGCCACGGGAACTCCGGTCTCAGGGTCCTGGACGTCGGCGATCACCTGGTTGACGTAGTGCTCAAAGGCATGGCTGCCCTCGGCGCCGAACTGGCCCCGCTCGTTGCCGTCACTGTTCAGGTAGATGACCGCCTTGGCCTTCAGCTCATCGGCGTGGGTCTCGGCCCATTCCGTGGACCCCAGCAGCATGGGCTCCTCAGCATCCCAGCTCAGGTAGACGAGGGTCCGCTTGGGCCTCTGTCCAGCCCGGGCCTGGGCGCCGATGGCCTTGGCCTCAGCCATCAGCGATACGTGGCCGCTGATCGGGTCCGCCGCGCCGAATACCCAGCCATCACGGTGGTTGCCCCTCAGCACCCACTGGTCAGGCTGTTCGGACCCCTTCAGGACAGCGACCACGTCGTAGATGGTCTTCAGGCTCCATTCGGACTTCACCGCAAGGTGGACCTTGACCGCGTCGGTCCCGCCCAAGTGGTAGGTGATCGGAAGCCCGCCCACGAAGGCGGCGGGGACCACACTGCCCTCCAGGGCCTCCAGGAAGTGGCGGGCGTCGCCATACGAGATCGGCAGGACGGGGATCTTGAGGACCGTCTCGGCGGTCTCCCGGGTCAGGCGCTTTGCATTTTCAGTCGCACCAACCCCCGGAGTCAGGGGATCGCCGGGATAGATCGGCATGTCGGCCACGGAGCCGCGCTGGAAGCTCTGGGCCGGTCGGCCGCCACCCTTGGGATAGACGTCATCCGTCCCATAGCCGTCCTGCTGGGGGTCTGAGTAGATTATGCAGCCGATCGCCCCATGGTCCTGGGCCAGCTTTGGCTTCAGGCCCCGCCAGCCCACGCCGTAGCGGGCGATGACGATCTTGCCCTTGACCGACACGCCCATGCGCTCAAGGGCGCGATAGTCCTCGGGCATGCCGAAGTTCACGTAGACCAGCGGGGCGGTGACATCGCCGTCGCCCTGAAAGGCGACATACGCCGGAAGCTGGTCCTTCGTCTTCGACGAGGACCCGTCGCCGGGCACCGGGGCCTCGGTCAGGGTCGCCCGGAAGGGCGTCGGGGTCAGGCGCTCCAGGCTCACAGACAACGGGGTCGGATAGAGCACCTGGAAGGTCTCGATCCGCGCGTCCCAGCCCCAGGACTGGAACTGGTCACGCACCCACTCGGCGTTTCCCCGGCTGGCGGGCGAGCTGACATGGCTGGGCTCGGCCGCAAGGCGCTTCATCCACCCCACCATCTCGTCGGCGGAGATCCGGGCGTCGAGGCCGGCTTCGTCCCGGGGCTTGGCGGAGGCAGGGGCCACGGCGACCGCCAGGGCGATCAGGGGGAAGATCCAGGGGGTTGAGCGGCGCATGATGTCCTCGTCGGAACTCTGAAGGGTCAGACTACTTGGGGTTGGTCGGCTGCACAGTCCCCGTCCCCAGCTTGCGCCTGAAAAAGTCCAGGGTCGTCCGTGTTCTGTGCATCAGGTTGGCCTGGGTCCAGCCGGCCCGGTGCCGCAGTCCCGGGTAGACCATGGCCTCAAAGGCCGTTCCGCGCGCCTGGAGGTTGGCCATGACCCGGGTGGAGTTGTCAAAGGTGACGTTATCATCGGCCATGCCGTGGAGCAGAAGGAGGCTGTCCGGCTTCAGGCGGCCCAGCCGGGCCGTTACCTCGGAGGCGGCGTAACCGGCGGGGTTCTCCGACGGCTTGCCCATGTAACGCTCTGTGTAATGGGTGTCGTAGAGGGTCCAGTCGGTCGGCGGCGCCCCGGAGACCCCGGCGGTGAAGGGGGTGTCGGGAGCGGTCAGCAGCATGAGCGTCATGTAGCCGCCATAGGACCAGCCGGTGACCCCGATCCGCGCGGGATCGACGAAGGACTGACCCGCAAGCCAGCGGGCGCCGGCGATCTGGTCACCGACCTCCAGCTGGCCGAGCCGCCGGTCGATAGCGGTCTTGAACGCCTGCGACCGGTTGGGCGTGCCCCGGTTATCGAGGGAAAAGAGCAGGAAGCCCGACTGCAGATAGAGGAGATCAGCGGGATCGTTCCAGACCTTGCGGACCTGGGCGCTGCCGGGGCCGCCATAGACTTTCACGACAACCGGGTAGCGCCGGGAGGGATCGAATCCGGGCGGCTTGCGCAGGGACCACCACAGGTCCGATCCGTCCTGGGCCTTCAGGGTCCCGAACTCCGGCGCAGGCAGACGGTCGCGGTAGGGCGCCATCGGGTGCCTAGAATCGAGGGCGTTTTCCTCGACCCAGCGCACCCGACTCCCATCGGCACGGTAGAGCCCGGTCCGGGGCGGTGTGGCGGGGTCCTCGTAGGTTCCCGTGAAGGCGGTCCCTCGCCCGGCGACCTTTACGGTCCACCAGCCGCCAGCGGGTGTGATCGCCTTTGGCGGCGCCGGACGCTTCCAGGAGACCTCGTAGAGCCTTCGCTCGACAGGGGTGTCGCGATTGGCGGTGAAGAAAGCTACGCCCCGGGTCTCGTCGACCCCCTGCAGGGCGTCGATAGGCCAGTCACCCTGCGTGACCTGGCGGATGGGCCGACCGTCCGCCCCATGGAGGTAGAGGTGTTTCCAGCCCGACCGCTCGGAGGACCAGAGGAAGGTCCCGTCCTTCAGCGGACGGAAGTCGTCGGAGAGCTCCACCCAGTGGGCGCTCGTCTCCGTGAGCAGGATCCGCGAGCGGCCGTCGGCGGGGTCCACCGCCAGCAGATCCAGCCGCTTCTGGTCCCGGGACTGGCGCTGGACGTAAAGAGTTCGGCCGTCTCGCGACCAGTCCACCCGGGCCAGGTAGACATCCGCGTCCGCCCCAAGGTCCACACGGACGGGCGCGCCGCCGGAAAGACTGGCGACGAACAGCTCGACCCGGGCGTTGGGGCGTCCGGTCCGGGGATATCGCTGGGCCACAATCACCGCCCCGGCTGCATTCACATCGAGCCGCTCGACCACGTCCACGCCGGACAGATCGGTCCGGGTCAGGGCGATCCGGGTCTCATCCGGGCTCCACCAGTAGCCGGTCTGGCGGTCTATCTCTTCCTGGGCGATGAACTCGGCGGTCGCCCAGCTTTGGAGCTCGGAGCCATCTTGGGTCAGGGCCCGGGCGTCCCCGCCGCCGGATGGTGCCACCCAGAGATTGTCCCCGCGGACGAAGGAGACGAAGCCGCCCCGGGGCGAGACGCGGGCGTCGATTTCGTCGTCCGGCGTGTCCGTCAGACGCCGCAGCGAGCTGTCGCTCCGGGACCAGAGCCAGAGGTCGCCCTCCACCGGGGCCAGGATGAACCGGCCTTCGTCGTCCCAGTCGTAGGACACGACGCCTGAGGTCTGGACGCCCTGGCGCTCGCGCCGGCTCTTCTCGGCCTCGGACAGGACCCTCTCGCCCGGGATCAGGGCGGCGGAGTCGATCAGGCGGCGGGGTGCCCCGCCCGCCACGTCGGCGGCCCAGAGGTCCGTGACCCGGGGATTGTCCGCCCGGGCGCGGAGGTAGGTCACCAGGGTCCCGTCCGGGGACAGGGCGACCCCACGTGCCCTCGGGCCACTTAGGTCCGGGGCCGAATAGACCCGCTCCAGGGCCAGATCGGCAGCGGCTGCCCCTTCGGCCGTCAGGGCCAGGGCCAGCACCCCTGCAACAAGCTTCATTCGGTCACCTCCGGTGGGCGGGATCAAGGCCGGCTGTCCCGCCCAAGGGCAGGCCCGGGTCGTCAGATGAGGGCAGAGGGCTCCAGGCCCAGCTCCTTGAGCAGGGGCTCGGCATAGTCCACCCGGCCGGTCATGGTCGCCGGATCCGCCTTGGCCAGCTGGTAGACCGCCTCGGCGATGTACTCGATGGGCTGGACCCGGTCCTTGGACTGCGCGTTGATCAGGCCGTGCACCGCCACGCCGGGCGTGTCCACTAAGCCGGGCGACACGACGTTGACGGCGATCCCGTTGGCCTGGACCTCGGATGCGAGACCTGTGGAGAACCGCTCGAGCGCCGCCTTGCACAGCCCGTAGACGGTCCCGCCCCGGCCCGCGCCGTAGGGCAGCTTGGGATGGATGCCGGCCGGCGAGGAGATGTTCACGATGGAGCCTGAGCCCCGCTCGATCATCGAGGGCAGGACCAGCTGGGACAGATGGAAGGGCGCATAGACCTGCACCTCCATCATCAGCTTGAAGCGCTTCTCGGTGAAGTCGACCACCGGCATGAAGTAGGTGATGGCGGCGTTGTTGATGAGGATGTCGACGGGGCCATACAGGGCGGCGGTCTCGTCGATCAGGCGCTCGCGGTCCTCCATAAGCGCGAGGTCGGCCTTGATGAAGGCCGCTTCGGCGCCGGCCCGGCGCAGGCGGTCCACCGTCTCGTGCAGGGTGCCAGGCAGGCGGCTTTCTCCGGACTCAGCGGTCCGGGCCGAGGCCACGACCCGGGCACCCTCCATGGCCAGGCGGGCGCAGATCGCCTCACCTATGCCGCGGCTGGCGCCGGTGACCAAGGCCACCTTGCCCTTGAGGGTTCCGTTAGGATTGATGACGGGCTGTGACATGGGGCGGCCTCCCGGACCTTATGGAGTTCAAGTTATTCCTGAACCCTCACCCCGGAGGCGGCGCGAGGCAAGGCCCCGCGCGCCGCCTCAGCCTGCGAGCAGGGCCCGGATCGCGGCCAGGCCCTCCTCAGCGCGCGCGGCGTCAGGGGCTCCGCCCTGGGCGAAGTCCGGACGACCGCCCGCCCCCTGCCCGCCCATGGCTAGAACGGCGGCCCGCACGAGATCGACGGCGCTTAGGCTATGGATGGCGGTGCCGGTGACCGCGACATTCGCGGTTGCCTTGCCGTCCGCCGTACCGACCAGGGCGATGACGCCGTTCGGGACCTGCTTCTTGAACTCCTCGGCGATGGGCCGCAGGTCCTTGCCGCCGACGCCATCCAGGATCCGGGCCAGGAGCTTGACGCCTCCGACATCCTCGATCTCCCCGGCGCCCTGGCCGCTCCCGCCCATGGCGAGCTGGCGCTTGGCCTCGGCCAGGTCCTTCTCGAGCTTCCGGCGCTGGGCCTCCAGGGACTCGACCCGGGCAAGGACCTCCGATACGGGCGTGCGGAACTGCTCGGAGAGACTGCGGGCCACCGAAGCCTGCTCGACCAGCCAGCGGCGGGCCGCCTCGCCGGTCAGGCCCTCGATCCGCCTCACGCCGGCGGCGACGCCGCCCTCAGAGACGATCTTGAACAGGGCGATGTCCCCAGTCCGGTTCACGTGGGTGCCGCCGCAGAGCTCCACGGAATAGGCGCCCTCGCCCTCCAGGGCCGCGCCCAGGGTCAGGACCCGGACGGAGTCCCCGTACTTCTCGCCGAAGAGGGCGACGGCGCCGGCGGCGATGGCCTCGTCGGGCGCCATCTCCTCGGTCCGGGCCGCCTGGTTCTGGCGAATGACGGCATTGACCTCGGCCTCGATGGCCTCGATCTCGGCGGGGTTGACCGGCCCGCCATGGCTGAAGTCGAAGCGGACCCGCTCGCCGTCCACCATCTGGCCCTTCTGGGACACGTGGGGGCCAAGGACCCGCCTCAGGGCCGAATGCAGGAGGTGAGCCGCCGAGTGGTTGGCGCGGGTGGTACGGCGAAGATCGGAGTCTACCGCCAGCCGGACCCGGTGACCCGCCCGAAGCGTTCCTTCCAGGATCTCGACTTCATGGATGAAAAGATCACCAGCCTGCTTTTGCGTATCCAGGACGCGGCCCCGACCACCCGGCCAGGTCGCCAGTCCCACATCCCCCGCCTGGCCGCCGCTCTCGGCATAGAAGGGTGTGCAGTCGAAGACCGCGAAGACGGTCTCTCCGGTAGCGGCGGAGGTGACCTCGGCGCCGTCCTTCACCAGACCGACCAGTTCGCCCTCGGCCTCCGTCCGGTCGTAGCCCAGGAACTCGGTGGCCCCGAGGCGCTCGCGGATGCCAAACCACTCCGCTGCCGCCGCCGCCTGACCAGACCCCGTCCAGGCCTCCCGGGCCATTTCGCGCTGGCGCTTCATGGCCTCCTGGAAGCCATCCAGGTCCACCGCCACGCCCCGGGCGCGCAGGGCGTCCTGGGTCAGGTCGAGGGGAAAGCCGTAAGTGTCATAGAGCCGGAAAGCGGTTTCGCCAGGTAGCCGGTCGCCCTCCCCAAGGCCGGTGGTCGCCTCCTCCAGGAGGGACATGCCACGGCCCAGGGTGCGCCGGAATCGCTCCTCCTCCTGGCGCAGGGTCTCGACGATGACCGGCTCGGCCCGCCGCAGCTCGGGATAGGCCTCGCCCATCTCGGCCACCAGGATCGGCGCCAGGCGATGCATCAGGGGCTCCTGGGCTCCCAACAGGTGGGCGTGGCGCATGGCCCGGCGCATGATCCGGCGCAGGACATAGCCGCGCCCCTCGTTGGAGGGCGAGACGCCGTCGGCGATCAGGAAGCTGGTGGAACGCAGATGGTCGGCAATGACCCGGTGGGAGGCAGGCTCACCGCCCTCGCCCACCAAGCCCTGCGAGGCCGCGATCAGGGTGCGGAAGAGGTCGGTGTCATAATTGTCGTGCACGCCCTGCAGGACGGCAACGATGCGCTCCAGTCCCATGCCGGTGTCGATCTGCGGCTTGGGCAGGGGCCGGCGGGTCCCGTCGGCCAGCTGCTCGAACTGCATGAAGACGAGATTCCAGATCTCGACAAAGCGGTCGCCATCCTCCTCAGGACTGCCGGGCGGCCCGCCCCAGATGTGCTCGCCGTGGTCGTAGAAGATTTCCGAGCAGGGGCCGCACGGACCGGTGTCCCCCATGGACCAGAAGTTGTCGCTGGTGGCGATACGGATGATCTTGTGGTCCGGCAGGCCCGCGATCCGCTTCCACAGGTCCGCGGCCTCGTCGTCGGTATGGTAGACGGTCACGCACAGCTTCTCGGCGGGGATGCCGAAGGTGCGGGTCAGCAGGCCCCAGGCCAGCTCAATGGCACCTTCCTTGAAATAGTCGCCGAAGGAAAAGTTCCCCAGCATCTCGAAGAAGGTGTGGTGGCGGGCCGTGTAGCCGACATTGTCGAGGTCGTTGTGCTTGCCGCCGGCGCGCACCGACTTCTGGGATGAGGTCGCCCGCAAGGTCGGCGGGGTCTCGGCGCCCGTGAAGTAGTTCTTGAACGGCACCATGCCCGCGTTGACGAACAAGAGGGTCGGGTCGTTCTGCGGCACCAGGGGTGCCGAGGGGATCACCTGGTGACCATTCGTCTGGAAATAGCTCAGGAAGGTCGAGCGGACGTCATTCAGACTGGGCATGGTGCGGCTTCTGGACTGGCGGGACGGCAGGCCGGCGGACGTAGGAAACGTCCGTCTGCGCCGCCGCGGAAGCTCGACCGTTTAAGGGACTTGGAGGGGCTCGCCAAGGATTGAGGCGGGCCCGCTCCCGATTCCGGCCCGGTGCGCTGCACAGGGCCGGTTCGTGTATCCCGGGGGCACCGCCCGGGATCAGTCCGCGTCGTCCTCGGCGGTGGGGCCGACCAGGAGTTCTTCCTGGATGACCTCGCGGGCCCCGCGCACCTGGGCTTCGATCTGGTTGGCGATGTCGGGATTGGCCCGCAGGAACTCGCGCACGTTGTCGCGACCCTGGCCGATGCGCTGGCTGTTCCAGGAGAACCAGGAGCCGGACTTCTCGACCACTCCGGCCTTGACGCCCAGGTCGATGATTTCGCCCAGCTTGGAGATCCCCTCGCCGTACATGATGTCGAACTCGACCTCGCGGAAGGGTGGGGCCACCTTGTTCTTCACCACCTTCACGCGGACATTGTTGCCGACGATCTCGTCCCGAATCTTCACCGACCCGGTGCGGCGGATATCGAGGCGAACAGAGGCGTAGAACTTCAGGGCGTTGCCGCCCGTAGTCGTCTCAGGCGAGCCGTACATGACGCCGATCTTCATCCGGATCTGGTTGATGAAGATGATCATGGTCTTGGTCTTGGAAACCGAGGCCGTGAGCTTACGCAGGGCCTGGCTCATGAGGCGGGCCTGGAGGCCAGGAAGGGAATCGCCCATCTCGCCCTCGATCTCGGCCCGGGGGGTCAGGGCCGCCACCGAGTCGATCACGATCACGTCGATAGCGTTTGAGCGCACCAGGGTATCGGTGATCTCGAGAGCCTGTTCGCCAGTGTCGGGCTGGGCGACGAGGAGTTCGTCCAGGTTGACGCCCAGCTTGCGGGCATAGGCCGGATCCAGGGCGTGCTCGGCATCGATGAAGGCGGCGGCGCCGCCAGCCTTCTGGACCTCAGCCACCACGTGCAGGGCCAGGGTGGTCTTGCCCGAGCTTTCCGGGCCGTAGATCTCGATGATCCGCCCCTTGGGCAGGCCACCAATACCAAGAGCAATATCCAGTCCGAGGGAGCCCGAGGACACCGCCTCGACCTCCATGCTCGCCTTATCGCCGAGCTTCATCACGGCGCCCTTGCCGAAGGCCCGGTCAATCTGGGTCAGCGCCGCCTCAAGGGCCCGCTGCTTTTCACCGTCTTCTTTCACCACGAGCCTCAAAGCCGACTGATTGGACATGATCCGAGGTCCTTATCCCATGATTCCGCGGCCCAGGGCCGCCCATCGACGCCATCGCCGATGACAAAGCGGTACCCGGTTTGTTCTCTGTTCGCAAGATGTTCTCTTTCGCCATGAACGAGGGGTTGCGTCCAGTTTTGACGTAGGCCCTGGGATCAGGTCCCCGGGGTGTAGTCCGGGCGTCCGCCAAAGGTCATGCCACCGTCCACCACGAGGTCGTGGCAGTTGACGAAGTGGCCCTCGTCGCTGGCCAGGAAGAGGGCGGCCGAGGCGATGTCCCGGGGATAGCCGGTCTTCTGGACCGGCGTCGCCCTGGCGATGCTCCGCTCCAGCTTGGCCATGGAGGCCGCCACGTGGGCCGCCTCCATGGTGACGGCGCGCTCCGATCCCCCAAAGAAGATCGGCGTGGCGATTCCACCGGGCGAGATGCAGTTCACCGTCACCCCGAGCCGGCCGAGTTCCATGCCGGCCAGCTTGGTTGCCTGGGTCACCCCGGCCTTGGCGATGGAATAGAGGTAGCCGCCGCGGTGCGCCTGCAGGGCCGCCACCGAGGAGTTGTTGATGATGGCACCCCAGCCCTGGGCGGCCATGACCGGCGCGGCGTGCTTCATGCCGTAGAGGGTGCTGGAAAGCAGCAGGCGCATGGCGTCGTCGAACTGGGCCTCGGTGAAGTCCGTGACATTGCCCTGGGTGCCGCCGCCGGCGTTGTTGAACAGGATATCGAGGCGCCCGAACGCCGACACCGTCGCGTCGATCGCTGCCTTGATTTCGGCCTCGATGCGCACGTCGGCGCGGTGGAAGCGGGTATTGCCGCCCAGGGCGGCGACCATCTGCGCGCCCTTGTCTGCGTTGCGCCCGACGATCATCACCTTCGCGCCCTCGGCGACGAAGAGCTCCACCGTCGCCTCGCCAATGCCACTGGTGCCGCCGGTGATCATCGCCACCTTACCGTCAAGTTTTCCCATGTCTTCCTCCCCACACTGCGATCGCGCCATATTGACACCTGGGTATGATGACAAACCGCAGGCCGCAAGCTCTGCGGACCCCAAAATCCTGCAGCCCCTGCGGGTGCTTCGAAATCTTGAGCCATCGGTATGTTTGGTCTAGGCTCACATCAAAGACATGAGGGAGAACGGCCATGGCCGACGGATCGGGACTGAACATCGCTTCTCTGAAGGGGCGGGTGTCCGAAGCGGAATGGAAGGCGCGGGTCGAGCTGGCGGCCCTCTACCGGCTGGTGGCGATGTTTGGCTGGGACGATCTGGTGGACACCCACATCTCCGCCCGGATCCCCGGCCCGGAGCACCACTTCCTCCTCAACCCCTATGGCCTGTTCTGGGACGAGATCACGGCCTCGTCCCTGGTCCGCATCGACGGGGACGGCAACATCCTGCAGGAGACGCCCTATTTCGTGAATTCGGCGGGCTTCACCATCCACTCGGCCGTGCATATGGCGGTGGAAAACGCCAACTACGTCATGCACCTGCATTCCGAGTACGGCGTGGCCGTCTCCGCCCAGACCGAGGGGCTGATGCCCCTCAGCCAGTTCGCCCTGACGGTGATCAACAAGATTGCCTACCACGATTATGAGGGCATCGCCCTGAACCTGGACGAGCGCGAGCGGCTGGTGGCGGACCTCGGCGACAAACCCCTGATGATCCTGCGCAACCACGGTACCCTGGGTCTGGGCTCCACGGCCGGCGACTGCTTCCGGGCCATGTACACCCTGGAACAGGCCTGCAAGGTGCAGATCCACGCCCTGGCTGCCGGCCGCGACCGGGTGCTGATCGCCCCCAGTACGGCCCAGGAGGTGGTTCACGAGCAGACCCGCCGCGGCGTAGGCGGTGCCCTGCCCTGGCCCGGCCTGCTGCGCCGCCTCGACCGGCTGAGCCCCGGCTACGACGCCTGATCCCTTAGGTGACAGGGCCGGCCCCCGGGCCGGTCCGGAGAGGGCCTGATGGCTGTTGAGTCCGTCGACGTGGTGATCATCGGCGCCGGGGCCTCCGGCGCGGCGGCGGCCTGGAGCCTGTCCGACACCCGCATGCATATCGTCTGCCTGGAGCAGGGCGACTGGCCCGATCCCGCCCGCTATCCCAGCACGGGACGGGACTGGGAACTGAGGGCCATGTCGGACTTCAGCTTCAACCCCAACCAGAGGCGGAATCCGGGCGACTACCCGATCAACGAGGACAACTCGCCGATCAAGATCGCCAACTTCAACGGCGTTGGCGGCGGGACGGTGCTCTATGCGGGCCACTTCCCCCGGTTCCATCCCTCGGACTTCCGGGTGCACAGCCTAGATGGCGTGGGCGAGGACTGGCCCATCGACTACGCCACGCTCGAGCCCTTCTACGATGAGAATGACCGGATCATGGGGGTCTCGGGCCTCCAGGGAGACCCCGCCAACCCGCCGCGACCGGAGCGGATGAAGCCCATACCTCTCGGGCGGGCCGGGGCGGCGGTGGCGCGGGGCTTCAACGCCAAAGGCTGGCACTGGTGGCCCTCGGACAGCACCGTTGCCACGGAATCGCACGGGGGCCGCGCGCCCTGCATCAACCTCGGCCACTGCCTGCACGGCTGCGCCCAGGGCGCCAAGGCCAGCACCGATATCACCTACTGGCCCCTCGCCCGCCGGGCCGGGGTCGAGGTCCGCACCCGCTGCCGGGTGCGCGAGATCACTATCAATGACGAGGGCCGGGCGACCGGCGTGGTCTATTACGACGCCGAGGGGGTGGAGCGGTTCCTGGGCGCTGAGGTGGTGATCCTCGCCTGTAATGGGATCGGCACCCCCCGCCTGCTGCTCAACTCGACCTCAAAGCGCTTCCCGGATGGCCTCGCCAACTCCAGCGGCCTTGTGGGCCGGAACCTGATGTTCCACCCTTATGCCTATATTTCCGGCCGGTTCGAGGAGACCCTCGACGGCGGGCGGGGCCCGTCCAACGGCCTGTGGAGCCAGGAATTTTACGAGACCGACCTGGGCAGGGGCTTTGTGCGCGGCTTCACCTACGAGTTCTCACGGGGCCAGGGTCCGGTGATGACCGCCCTGTCTGGCATGGGCCGGGGCCAGTTGCCCATCGGCGCCGGCCACCACGAGGCCTACCGCCGGCTGCACCAGAAGACCACCGGCATGGTGGCCATCTGCGAGGACCTGCCGGAACTGCACAATCGCGTCACCCTCGATCCCGACCTGAAGGACGCCCACGGCATCCCCGCGCCGCGCATCGACTACACCCTCAGCGACAACAGCCGGCGCATGCTGGCCTTCGCCATCGACCGGGCGAGCGAGGTCCTGAAGGCGGCGGGCGCCGTGCATGTGCATTCGGAGTCGCCCCTGTCCATCGGCGGCTGGCACCTGATGGGCACGGCGCGCATGGGCCTCGACCCCCAGACCTCGGTGGTCAACGAATGGGGCCGCAGCCACGACGTGAAGAACCTCTTCATCATCGACGGCAGCGTCTTCGTGACCTCGGCGGGGGTGAACCCCACCTCGACCATCCAGGCCCTGGCCCTCTATGTCGCCGACGCGATCAAGTCGCGCCTGGCCAACCTGTTCGATTGAGCCCCCCATGACCGCCCCCCTTTCGCCCGCGGAGCTGGACGACCTGAGGGCCCTGGCCGGGGCCATGATCCCGGCGAGCCAGGCCTATGGTGTCCCGGGTGCCGATGACGCGGAAATCTTCGCCGAGATCGCCAGGGGGGCCGGGGCCTCGGCCGACGCCCTGCGCCGCCTCACCCCCGACCTTGGCGAGGGGCCGGGAACGCTGGCCCTGATGGACCGCGAAACCCTTGAAGCCCGACTGGTGCAGGCCTGGGGCCCCGATGCGGGTGCCCTCTACGCCCTGGCGCTGATGCACTATTACCGGGACGACCGGGTGATGACCGCCCTGGGCCTCGAGCCCCGGCCGCCCTTTCCCCTCGGCCACCCCCTGGAGGACGCCGACCCGGCCCTCCTCGCTCCCGTCAAGGCCCGGGCGCCCTTCTGGCGACCCGCAACCTGAGAGGACCCGCCATGCTCCTGCCCCTGTCCGACGCCGAGGTGGCCGAACATGTGGCCTGCATCGCACGCGACGGCTACGCGATCCTTCCGGACGCCATTCCACCAGACTTCCGCCAGGAGATCTGCGACGAGCTGGACCGGCTGGAGAGCGTGCGGCCCGGGGGCGACATTCCGCCCGGTCCCTTCACCGGGCGGGTCACCCGGCGCTGGTTCGACCTGCTGAACGACGGCGAGGTCTGGCAGAGGGTAGCGGTACATCCCTGGATCCTGCAGATCCTGCCCCACGTTCTGGGCGAGGGCTTCCTGCTGTCGACGATGGGCAGCGCTGTCGTCGGGCCGGGTGAGCCGGCACAGCCGATCCACGTGGACGATGGCGTCTACGCCTTCCCGCGCCCCCACCCCAACCTGGTGTGCAACACCATGTGGGCCCTGACCGACTTCACTGAGGCGGCGGGCGCCACCCGCGTGGTTCCCGGCAGCAACACCTGGGACCACGACCCAGACCCCCGCACGGCCTACGACACCCTACCCCTGCTGATGCCGGCGGGCGGGCTCGCCTTCGTGGTGGGAACCTGCTTCCACGGGGCCGGGGCCAACCGGTCCGACCGGGACCGGGCGGCGCTGACCATCAACTACTGCAATGGGTCCATGCGCCAGCAGGAGAACCTCATGCTGGGGATCAGCCCGGGGCGGATGATGGGATTCGCCCCGGAGCTGCAGGATCTGCTGGGATTTCGCACATCCAAGGGCTCTGGGCACATCTTCGCCCAGGATCCCCGGCTGGAGATGCAGCGTCACTATGGAGATGTCGCCGCCGAGGACCCCTACCTTGCCAGGCGCAACGCCCTGCACGGTGACAGGACGGCTCGCCGTCCGGCCTGAGGCCCCCGACGGACGACGGGTCAGGCCTTCCCGCTGAGGAAGCCCTTCATGAGGTTTACGGCGTCATCGACCACGCCGCCGTCGTGGTTGGCGTCAAGCGAGGCCAGGACATCGCCGAACCCCCCGCCCTGAAGCTTGCCGAGCAGGCCGCTGACAAGGTCACTGCCGGCGCCGCCCGCGTGACCCTGAAGCGCGGCGACCACGCCGGGGAGCATTGCCATTACATGAGAGACGTCCAGACCGGCGGTCTCCGCGACGCCCGAGGCGATATTGGTCACGTCATGTCCCTGGGAGAGCTGGCTCAGGACGCCGCTAAGGGCGGTCTGAGCAAGCGCCGGGTCAATCCCGAGCTTGCCGATGGTCTCGGCCAGGGCGGGATTCTGGCTGACGCCCGCAATGATGTCGTTGATGTCCATGAGTTTTTCCTCTCGAGTTAGGTTTCTACCATTGCCGGACTTTTCCGACATCCACGTGAACAAAGTCGGAGTCCGGATAATATCCCACGCCGCCACGCCCCAGGGCGAGGGCGGTGTCCCGGAGCCGGGCCAGAGACACCCCGGGAATCCGGATGTCCATGGCCATGCCCTGCATGTGGAGGCTGCGCGTCGCAACGCCTGACGAGTTGGCGTGGAGGGCAGCGTTACTGGCCGGCGAACGATAGCCGGAGATGACCTGCACGGCTCCCGGGCGGCCGACCTGGCCGGCGAGACCCGCCACCAGGTCCAGAAGCCCCGGCGCCATGGGGTGGACTTCGCCCGTCCGGTGATCCCTCAGGACCCGATCCAGAGCCGCAAGCGCGTCGGGCACGTAGCGGCCACCTTCGAAATAGGTCGCGGCCAGCTTTTCACCAGTATGAAGGTTCACGAGGGAAAGTTGCCGTGGCGCGGAGGCCAGGGCCTCCCTGGCCAGTAGGGCGGGTGCGGCGAACCCGAGGGCTCCGGCCAGAAGCCTGCGGCGTCCGATCATGGACAGGTCTCCTCTGCGCCCCGAGGCCTGTGTGCCCGACGCGCAGCCGCCTGGCAAGCCGGAGCGGATCACACGCCCGGAAGGGCGGCGGCGAGGCGGGCGTCCCAGCCGTAGACATCGTCGAGATAGCTGATGCGGCCGTCCAGTCCCGGGATCGCCGTCCAGTGGACGACATAAAGGGGCTCCTGCCGGGTCAGGGCGATGCGCAGGGTCGCACCCGTCGCGATATCCACCTGCATCCGCTTCCCACCCCGGCCCTGTGGGGCCAGCAGAAGGTCGGCCAGGACCTGGGGGGACTCCACCCGCATGCAGCCATGGCTGAGATGGCGTTCCCGTCGATTAAAGGCGTCCCGTCCCGGCGTGTCGTGCAGGTAGACCCCAAAGGGGC
Source organism: Phenylobacterium sp. (assembly GCF_037138395.1). Classification (GTDB taxonomy): domain Bacteria; phylum Pseudomonadota; class Alphaproteobacteria; order Caulobacterales; family Caulobacteraceae; genus Phenylobacterium. The sequence goes on along the minus strand of NZ_JBAXIM010000004.1, from coordinate 6,427 downwards.
TGACGAGGTCGAACTTGACGAGCCCGAGGGCCGCCTTCGGTCCAGGCGGTTGCTGAAGGCGACCCCCGATGCGCACGTAGCCGTTGCGCGCCAGGTAGCCGGGATCGCGGGCCGCCTTGGGCAGGATCTCCTCCCGGGCGATGCGGTCCGGGACGTTCCAGGGCGGGTTCAGGACGATGGTGTTGAGGCTTGAGGCGAAGATCGGCGTCGGGTCCTTGACCGACCCGGGGATCACCCGGAAGGCGTGGACGATTCGCCCGCCCCTGTAGAGGGCTCCAGTCGCCGCCCCTGTGTCGATTTCCAGCCGGTCCTGCGGCAGGGACCGCGGCAGCCAGCGCCGCCGCTCCATATTGGCGTCGACCTGGGCGAGACGGAATTCTGCCGGGGTGTTGAAGTGGCGGAGCGTCGCGGGGCCGAGGACGCCGTCCACGTCGAGTCCGCTGCGAAGCTGGTAGTCAGACAGGGCACTGCGCAGGTCGGGGCCGAAGTGATCCGGTGCCGGACCGCCAGAGGCGACGTCACCCTCCGCCTCCAGGCGTCGCCTGAGCGCCAGGACCCCGGGGCCAATGTCGCCCTGTCGAAGGGCCCGGCCTTCGGCAAGGCGGGGCCAGCCACCCGTCCGGGCGACCTCGGAGAGATGCAGGCGGGTCCTCGCCAGCGCCGCATAGGCCTCGTCACCGGGGGAGAGGGCGCCGGCCCAGGCTTGAAGGCGGCCTGCGGCGTGGGCCTCCGACATCTCGCGGCCGACCTGCCTCGGCGGGGCGGCCAGGGCCCAGAGGGGGTCGAGGTCGCCGGGCTTCAGGGTCTGGCCAAGCTCGATGGCGGCGAGACGCTCCACGCGGGTCCAGAGTTCGGCATCGGGGATGGCCGGGGCGGGTTGCGCTCGCCCGGCCCTGACGAAGGCTGACAGCAGGGCTGAGCGCTCTGGCGGAGACAGGGAGAGGCTGGGGGGAGGCGCGGCCCAGGCGCCGGCACCGCCCGCAAGCGCAAGGACCAGGACCAGCAAGGCGAACTTCAGTTTCATCGGGGGCTCCGAAGGGCACCGGCGACGCCAGCGCGCCCAGACGGGAGCGAGGGTAGGCGACGGTGGGGCCCGTCCGCAATGCCCGCAAGGCTCCAAGACCCCTTCCCTCCGCAGCGATACGGATCAAGGATGGGCCAAATACCTGACGGTGGGAGGATCGGACATGACGGATGCGCAAGGAACCGGCAATCCGGAGGGATCGACCGACTGGGCCGCTCTTTCGGCGGAGCTCGAGCAGACCCTGCGCCTGCGCTCCATTCCCTTCGCCATGAAGATGTTCGAGCACCGGGCGGATATGGAGGCCATACCCCGCATCCGCCGACCCAGCGCCGTCCACACCCTGGACCAGGTGGTGGGCCAGGCCTCGCGCCTGGGCTGGACGGTGGGCGTCACCGCAGACGACCTCGTGGGCGCCCAGTGCCGGGCGGTGGTCGGCCTGGGGAGCGCCAAGACCGACGACTGGCTCTCGGGACGGCACATGAAGGGGGTCTGGTTCGAGGACGAGGCTGGCGCGGCGGCGCACCAGGCGGCCATGCACTGCGTCCCGGACGGGCAGTTCGAGGCCCTGGCGGTCTCGCCCCTGGCCAGCGGCCGGCTCGGCGAACCCGACATCGCCCTCTTTTACGCCACCCCGGGAGCCATGATGTACTTCATCAACGGCTTGCAGTGGTCGGGCTACAAGCGCTTCGACTGGGGCGTGGTGGGAGAGTCCGCCTGCGCCGATTCCTGGGGCCGGGCCCTGACGACCCGGACGCCGAGCCTGTCCATCCCGTGCTTCGCCGAGCGTCGCTACGGGGGAGTCCTCGATGATGAAATGCTGATGGCGACCCCGCCAGAATACCTCTTCAAGGCCCTGGCCGGAATGAAGGCCCTGGCGCGCAACGGCTTCCGGTATCCCTTCCCCCAATACGGCGTGCAGCAGGACGTCCGCGCCGGCATGGCGGTAAGCTACGGGAACGGCTGAGGTCGCCTCAGGCGCGGCGGCGAAGCGCGTTGACGCCCAGGCCCGCCAGCATAACCGTGACGGCGCCGGCGAGGATGCCTGCAACCAGGGGCCCGGACAGACCCGGAAGGGCGGCGAAGGCCGGTGACAGGGCGAACACAACACCGGCCCCGAAGACACCCCCAACCGCACCCAGAAGCGCGTTGCCGAAGGGCCCGGTATCTGCGGACCGAAGCAGGTTGCAAAGCATGCAGCCGCCGACGATCCCGCCGATGATGTGAACCGCTAGCACGAGAGAGCCCGCACCCATTCGACAGCCCCCCTGAGGTCAATCAACCTTTACAAAGAGTTCACAGGATCGGGCGCGGGTCAATCGGGGCTCACCGGCTTGTGATCACTTGAAGAGGTGACCCCAGGTCTGGCGGAGTTGGGCCTTCTGGACCTTTCCCATGGCGTTCCTTGGTAGGGAGTCCACGAAGACCACGCGCTTGGGCGTCTTGTAGGGCGCCAGCTGGCTGCGAAGCCTGGCGATGAGGCTGGCCTCGTCCGGCGCCGGGCTCTCGGCCTCGACCACAGCAACCACGCCCTCGCCAAAGTCCGGATGGGGAACCCCGATCACGGCGCTCTCGCGGATCCCGGGAAGCTCATCGAGGATAAGCTCCACCTCCTTGGGATAGACATTGTAGCCGCCGGAGATGATCAGGTCCTTGGCCCGGCCAGAGATCCAGAGCCGGCCGTCCGGATCGACCCGGCCGACATCCCCGGTGATGAAGTAGCCATCCGAAGTGAATTCCTCCCGGGTCTTCTCCGGCATGCGCCAATAGCCCGAGAAGACGCTGGGGCCCCGGATCTCGATGACCCCGGTCGCCTCCCCGCCCCCGATGCGAAGCTCGACACCCGGCAGGGGAAAGCCCACCGACCCGGCGATACGTTCGCCCTCGAGCGGATTGGTGGTGATGATCACCGCCTCGCTCATGCCGTAGCGTTCAAGGATCCGATGGCCCGTCCTGACCTCGAAGGCCTCGAACGCGCTTTCCAGGAGGGGCGCCGAGCCGCTGATGAACAGGCGCATGTGGGCCACCGCTTCCCGGGTCAGGCCTGGGTTGGCGAGGAGCCGGGTGTAGAAGGTCGGAACCCCCATCATGACCGTTGACCGGGACAGGCCCTCCAGGACGGCCGCGTCCTCGAATCGGTTGAGCCAGACCATGGGGCCGCCTGAAAGGAAGGCGCAGTGGAGAGCCACGAACAGGCCGTGGACATGGAAGATCGGCAGGGCGTGCAGCAGGACGTCGTCCGGCGAGAAGCCCCAGGCTTCGTGCAGGGCCAGGGCGTTGGCGGCCAGGGCGCCGTGGGTCAGCATGGCCCCCTTGGAGCGCCCCGTGGTGCCGCTGGTGTAGATGAGTGAGGCCAGGTCAGACGCCGCGCGGGGCTCCACCCGAGGGTCGGGATCAAGGGCCGCCGCCTCTGCCACGAAGGCCCCGGCGTCCTGGATGAAGACGACGGGCTCGGCGTCCTTCAGGAAATAGTCCACCTCCGCAGGCGTGTAGGCCGCGTTCAGGGGCAGGAAGACCGCGCCCGCCCTCAAGGTCGCGAGGTAGATCACCACCGCGTCCACAGACTTCTCGACCTGCAGGGCGACCCGCTCGCCAGGCACCGCGCCCCGCCGCCTCAGCAGGTTTGCGACCCGTGCGGTGCGATCCTCCAGGTCGCCGTAACTGACCGGTTCCAGGCCGGGCTGGAGAAAGCAGGGACGGCTCCGGTCCGACGGAAACCGGGACGCCAGAAGATCATAGAGATTGTCCGACATGTTCCCTCCCTGGCCCGCATCTCCGGCGGCGCAGACGCCTCGGCTAGCACGACGGACCCCAAGACCCCAACCCCCAGCGCCCTTTCACGACTCTTGCGAGGGCCTGCGATCCCAGCCATGCATTGACAGCTACGCTGGCAGGTCTCTCTCCTGCAGGCAGACAATCATCGTCAGGAGGACGGATATGGGGATCGGCGCGGTTCTGGCGGTCAATGCGGGGGTTTCGGCCCTCTGCTTCCTGGTCCTCTGGCGCGTGGCCGTCGCCCTGAAGGACCCCAGCTTCATCGACAGCTGGTGGGGCGCAGGCATGGTGGTGATCGCGGTCTCCACCTACCTTCAGTCGGGGGGCGGCCCGCATGCGGTCCTGCTCACCCTGCTGTGCGCGGCCTGGGGTCTGCGGCTGGGGATCTACCTCTTCTGGCGCTGGCGCCAGCACGGGGCCGACCGCCGCTATACCCGCATGATGGCCGACGCCAAGGAGAAGAAGGGCTGGGACTTCGCCACGGCCAGCCTGATCTACGTCTTCTCCCTCCAGGCGCTCCTGCAGTTCATCGTCTGCCTGCCGGTTCAGCTGGGCCAGTCCTCGGGGCCGGCAAGCCTGGGGCCGCTGGCCTGGGCCGGCGCCGCCCTGGCGGTGACAGGCATCCTCTTCGAGACCATCGGCGACGCCCAGCTGGTGCGCTTCAAGGCCAATCCGGACAATGCGGGCAAGGTGCTCGACACGGGACTGTGGCGCTACACGCGCCACCCCAACTATTTCGGTGACGCCTGCACCTGGTGGGGCCTCTATCTGATCGCTGCAGACACTGGCCTGCTGGGTGCCCTGTCCATCGTGGGTCCGGCCCTTCTGACCTTCCTGCTGACCCGCTGGAGTGGCGTGCCCACCACCGAAGGGCCCATGCGTCGGAAGAAGCCCGACTACGCCGACTATGTGGCGCGGACCTCCAGCTTCATTCCCATGCCGCCGAAGCGCGTGAGCTGAAGTCGGGGATCCTCTCCGGACCCGCCCAGACGGCGTGGGTCCCGCTGGAGATCTTGTGCGGCAGGGCGATCCGGCAGACCGGGCCGTCCTCAATCTTGCGGGCGTCCAGCAGGATGCATTCCGAAGCCTGCCGGTTCTCGTCAATCAGGAAACTGACCAGGTAGCCGTCATCCTCGGCGGTCGCATCTCGCCTCGGCGCAAAGGGCGCCTCGCTTGCGAAGACCCCCGGCGGCAGGCGGTATTCCGTGGACGCCCCGGTCTCGAGGTCAGACTTTACGAAGCCGTTGAACAGGAACCAGCCGGGTTCGGGCAGTGTGGAATAGGCATAGCGGTAAGGTAGCCCGGCGTAGCGGCCATTGATCATGCCGAACTCCATGATCCTGGGGTCCAGCCTTTCCTCCCGGGTCGAGCCATCCCGCAGGTTGAAGCGCCAGCGGTGCAGGTGCGGACGAAAGCTCATCTCATCCAGGTAGGCCATCATGTGGCCGAAGCCGGGGGGGGCGTCGGCCCGGGGCTGGGGCATGGGCTCGTCCTGGAAATAACCGTCCAGGACCACCTCGTCGCCGTCCTCATAGGCGTTCAGCCAGTGCAGGACATAGGTGGGCGCGGCCTCGAACCAGCGCGGCGTCCCGCCTTCCCGGGGCAGGATGGCGAACCGGCTGGGCAGGCCCTCATGCAGGCGCACCGCGTGTATGCCCCGCGCCAGAAGGTCCGCATCCCAGAACACCGGCAGGTCGTTCAGGATCACGAAGCGCTCGGTGAAGGCCATGTCGTGCGGCAGGCGCGGCCCAGGAAGGTCGATGGCCTGCAGGACCTTCAACCGGTTGTCCGCCCCGACCAGTCCGTAATGCAGGTAGGGCGCATGTTTGGAATAGTTGAAGAACATCAGCTCGCCAGTGCGCGCGTCCACCTTGGGATGAGCGGAGATCCCGTCGATGGGGGTCCAGGCCTCAACGCCCAGGGTCTCAAGGGTGATGGGATCCAGCCGGTAGCCCTCGCCGCACTGGTAGAAGGTCGAAAGGGCGGTCCCGGCGTGGACCAGTATGTCGGTCGAGGACGAGTCCTTCAGGGCACCATGGGCACCAAAGCCCGGCCGCTTGGCCAGTTGGACGGGATCGGCCAGCCCGCCCCAGAGGGCGCCTCCCGCCTCCTGTTCGGCCTGGAAGCCACGGGTGCGCACGAAGCGGTTGGCATAGCTGGCGCGTCCGCCCCGGAAGACCATCCTGTGGATCATCCCGTCGCCGTCGAACGGGTGATAGCGCCCCAGGGGCTGATGAACCGGGTTCTCGGTATTGCGCAGGTAAACGCCTTCGAGGTCCTCGGGGATGCGGCCCTCGATGACCTCTGGGTCCGGAAGGTCCACCTCCTCGTGGAGAGGGGTCCAGGCACCGGTCAGGTAGGGGTGGTTCGTCTCCCGGAGGGTCGTCAGGACCGGGGACTGTCGACGGAGGGGCATGGCGGACCTCGGCTGGGTGCAGCAGGTCAGACTAGACCTCCGGCCCGTCCCCGTCGAGCCGCGGTCCCTGGCGCATGGGCCGGGCCCGGAGCCGGGCCGGAGGCGGGGTCTGGCGGAAGTCCCCGGCAACACCGATCCGGGCGTTACAGTCCGGGCAACGGACCACCGCCTCGTCCGGTCCCTCTGCGGGCGGATCAAAGAAGGCCCCGCAGGGC
>NZ_JBAXIM010000003.1:0-33491 GCF_037138395.1 Phenylobacterium sp. | reverse complement strand
GGGCGACAGGGGCTGCCCCTTCGCCCACCGAGCCTCCGAGGCCTTCGCCTGGGCGCGGGCGCCGTCGGCGTCGATCAGGGGCAGGGCGTTGAGCACCGGATTGAGCCGGGCCGCCCGGTCCAGGACCGCTTCCAGGACCTCGACGGGCGAGGCCTTGCGGGCGGCATAGAGGCCCGAAAGTTCGGCGGCTGAGGCGCGGGTCAGGTCCTGGGTCATGGCGGGGGTCTCCGTTGGAGGTTCAGACGAAGCTGGCGAGGCGGCCGCGGATGATCTGCTCGGCGTCGGCGATGATCCCGTCGATCAGATCCTTGCAGGTGGGGATGTCGTGGATCAGGCCCGCAACCATGCCGCAGGACCAGGCCCCGGCATCCATGTCGCCATCCTGCATGATGCGCGGATAGACCCCGCCGACTTCATGGATGATGTCCTCGAACTTCAGGTTCGGGCCGAGGGCCTTTTCCTTCTCGAGCAGGCGCTGGACGGCGGCGTTGTTCAGCACGCGCTCGGTGTTGCGCAAGGAGCGCATGACCAGGCGGGTGTCCAGCTCGGTGGCGTCCACGATGGCCTGCTTGACGTTGTGGTGGACCGGGGCCTCCTGCGTGGCGATGAAGCGGGTGCCCATGTTGATGCCGTCAGCGCCGAGGGCCAGGGCAGCCGCCAGCTGCCGGCCGTTGGCCACGCCGCCCGAGGCGACGAAGGGAATCTTCAGTTCCTCGGCCGCCCGGGGCAGGAGGACGAAGTTGGGCACGTCATCCTCGCCCGGATGGCCGCCGCACTCGAAGCCGTCGACGCTGATGGCGTCGCAGCCCACGGCCTCGGCCTTGAGGGAATGGCGGACCGAGGTGCACTTGTGGATCACCTTGATCCCCGCCGCCTTCAGGCCGGCCATGTACTTCTGGGGGTTGTTGCCGGCGGTCTCGACGATCGTCACGCCGTTGTCGATGATGGCCTGGATATAGCCGGGATAGTCCGGTGGGTTGATCGAGGGCAGAAAGGTCAGGTTCACGCCGAAGGGCTTGTCGGTCATTTCCCGGCAGCGGCGGATCTCCTTGCCGAGGTCATCCGGCGTGCGCTGGGTCAGGCCGGTGATGATGCCCAGGCCGCCGGCGTTGGAGACGGCTGCGGCCATCTCGGCCAGGCCCACGAAGTGCATGCCTCCCTGGACGATGGGATGCTCGATGCCGAACAGTTCGGTGATGCGGGTCTTCACGGGGGTAGCCTCCGGGTTTTGAGCTTTGCGTATGAAAACTGTGCGGCGCCGGGACCGGCAGGGCAAGAGGGCGCTTGGCGCTGGGGCGCGTCAGGCGCGGGCCTCGGCGACTTCCTCGCTGTGGGCATGGGCCCGCAGGGTCTCGGTCCAGATTTCGTGGAACAGGGGGCTGTCCTTCAGGAGGGTGCGCAGGTTGCCCCGGGCCGCGATCCGCCCGCCCTCGACCACCAGGATCTGGTCGGCCCGGCGGTAGGCCTCGAGCCGGTGCGATACGGCCAGGCAGGTGGGCCTGTCCTCCCCCTGCTCGAAGAGGCGGGTCCAGAAGGCGTGCTCGGTGCGCACGTCCAGGGCGCTGGAGGCGTCGTCGAAGACCAGCAGGTCCGGCCGCCGGGCGAACATACGGGCTGCCGCCGAGCGCTGGACCTGGCCGCCGGAGAGGGTGACCCCGCGGGTGCCAACCTGGGTGTCCAGGCCCTCGGCCAGTCGGGCGACGTCCTCCTCCATGACCGCCAGGTGGACCGCGCGCTCGAGGTCCTCTGCGGAGAGGTCCAGGCCCATGGCGATGTTGTCGCGCAGGGTCTCCGTGAAGAGGCGCGGGGTCTGGCCGGTGTAGGCGCAGCGCGGCGGCGTCAGGAAGGTGGCGGGGTCCTCGACTCGCTCGCCGTTCCAGAACACCTGGCCGGCCTGGGTGGGGAGCAGGCCCAGGAGGCCCCTCAGCAGGGTGGTCTTTCCGGCGCCGACCCGGCCTGTGACGACGGTCACCGTGCCCCGCTCCAGGGTGAAGCTGATGTCCTCCACCCCATTGCCGTTCCCGCCGTGCCGGCAGGTGAGGCCGCGGACCTCCAGGGTCCGCAGAGGGTCGTGGGGCCCGGTGGGCTCGGGGCCCTGGGGCGTCGCCTCGGTGACCCGCTCGAGGGGGGCGTCGCCGAGCAGCTTCTCGATCCGCATCAGGGCCACGTCGGCGGTGCGCTTGCGGGCCAGCAGCCGGCCGAGCCAACGGGGTGCCGATGTCGCTGCGCCCACATAGGCGGCGAACAGGGTGAAGTCGCCCACCGAGAACTCTCCGGCCTTCATGGCGCCGGCGGCCAGCAGGAGGATGACCCCGAGGGCCAGGCTGGAGGTCCCCGCCCCGAAGGTGTCCAGCAGGGTCACGTAGATCCGATGCCGGACAGCGGTCTTCCGGCGGGTCGCGTTGAGGTCTGCCAGCCGGCCGAGGACGCGGTCCTCCGCGCCCGCCACACGGACGGCCTGGACGGCGGTGAAGGTCTCGCCGACGAAGGAGGTGACCCGGGCCTCGGCCTCCCGCGCCACGCGGGAATAGCGGTGGATACCGGCGGTGATCCTCTGGGTGATGAAGACCATCAGGATCATCGGGGCGATGATGGCTAAGGTCACCTGGGCGTTGATGCCCCACATGATGGTCAGGGCCAGGACGGCGAAGATGGCCTGGCCGAAGGTGTCGACCCAGCCGTCCATCAGGGCGATGACCTCGCCCACGTCATCCCGGAACCGGCTCAGGGCCTCGCCCGAGGTGCCCGCCGAGGGGCGGGAGCCCCGGGCGAACACGATCCAGCCCATCATGTTGGTCCGGATCATCAGGCGTGAGGTCGAGGTGAAGGTCACGAAGGCCCAGACGGAGAAGTAGGAGACCACCAGGGGGGAGACCTGGACTACGAACCAAAGGCCCACCAGGCTCCAGACGTTGACGCCGGCCCGGGCGTGGCCGGAAAGGTTGTTGAAAATCTCCCTCTGCACCAGGCCCCCCAGCAGGGGCATGGAGTAGAAGACCGCGTACAGGGCCATGCTGACGCCGAACAGGCCGGGCCGGGCGGCAGCGATCCGTGCCGCCTGGCGGAAGGCGGTCTGGTCCGGCGGCGGCAGCGGCGGCGGCAGGGCACCGGCCTCTGGCCCGGGGGCGGGACGATCCACCTCGCTCACCCCATCACCTCCTCAAGCCCGGTGCGCAGGAGCTTGGCATAGGCCGAGGTGGGGTCGGCCTCCAGGTCAGTCCGTCGCCCGGTCTCCAGCAGGCGGCCCTGGTCGAGTATGGCGATCCGGTCGGCCCTCTGAACGGTCGACAGCTTGTGGGCGATGATGATGGCGGTGCGGCGACGCCCGGATCCGTCGGTTCCCAGGAGGCGGTCCAGGGCCTGCTCGATCCGCTGGTCGGTGGCCGGGTCGAGGCGCGAGGAGGCCTCGTCCAGGACCACCAGGCCGGGATCCTTCAGGAAGACCCGGGCGAAGGCCAGGAGCTGGGCCTCCCCCGCCGACAGCCCGCCGCCGGCCTTGAGCACGGTGGACAGGCCCTCCGGCTGGCGGCCCAGCCAGTCGCCGAGTCCCAGGTCGGTGAGCACCTCGTGGATGCGCGCGTCCGGCACCCCGGGGTCGAACAGGGTGGCGTTGTCCCGGATGGTGGTGTCGAACAGCTGGACCTCCTGGGTGACCAGGCCGATCCGGCCGCGCAACTCGTCCAGGCGCGCCTCGCGGATATCCGTCCCGTCCAGGGTCACGGTGCCCGCCTGTGGGTCATAGAGCCGGAAGAGCAGTCGGGTCAGGGTGGTCTTGCCGCTGCCGGTGCGGCCCAGGAGGCCGATGACCTCCCCCGCCGGAACCTGCAGGTCGAGGTCGCGGATCACAGGGGTGTCGACGCGGTAGGCGAAGGTCAGGCCCTGGAAGCCGACCTGGGGTGCCTGCATGCGCTGGCCCTCCCATCCCGCGCCGGGGCCGTCGGTCAGGGTAGGGGTAATGGCGCGCAGGTCGCCGATCCGCTTCAGGCTGGCCGAGGCCTGCTGGAACTGCTGCAGTTGCTGGCCGATCAGCATGATCGGCATGGCCATCATGCCAGCGTACTGCATGAACATGAAGACCGTGCCGATGGTGGCCTCGCCGCGCTGGAACAGCCAGATGCCGAGGGCAAGGGCGAGGCCGAAGCCGATCGAGAACAGGGTGCTTGCAGTCAGGAAGATCCAGTGCCCGCGCCGCGCCGCAGAGACGTTCGAAACCAGGAGCTCCTGGTTTACCTGGGCCATGCGCCGCATGACATGGCCGCCGCCGCCATTGGCCCGGACGTCGTCGAGGCCGGCGAGGCGCTCTTCCAGGAAGCCGGAGTAGGCCGACCAGGCCTCGCGCAGGCGCTCCCACCGCCCCCCGGCAATGCGCCGGATGGCGTGCAGGGCGACACCGGCGACGACGGCGAAGACCGTCAGCAGGGCCCCGATCCGCCAGTCCTGCAGGTAGAGCACCACAAGTATGCCCCCAAGGAGCAGGGCACCGCCGATGATCTGCAGGATGAACTGGGAGAAGAAGGCCGCAAGGGCGGCCACGTCGCCGTCGACCCGTTCGATCAGCTCGCCCGGCGACTTCGCCGTATGGAAGGCCATGTCGAGGTCGAGGGCGTGGGTAGCCAGGTCCTGGCGCATGCGGTTGGTCGCCGACCAGCCCAGCTGCTCGCTGAAAAAGGTCGAGCCGATCTGCAGCACCTGGGCGAGGAGGGTGACGGCGATGAACAGGCCCGCCAGCATCCAGAGCCTTTCGAGGGGGGCGTCGGCTCCGCCCTGCGCCGCCGTATCGATGAAGGTCCGGATGATCTGTGGCGAAGCCAGCTGGACCGATGTGCCCGCCACCAGGAAGACGGCGAGCGCCGCCAGCTTTCGGCCCTCGGGGCGCAGATAGTCTGCCAGCACGGACGCGCCACTGGCCGCCTTCGCACTCTCATTTCCGGTTGAACCCTGCCCGGTACTGGCCGACCGTGAACTCAACGCCCCGTGAACCTCGCCGGCCGCTTTTCGAGGAAGTGGGCCACGCCCTCCTTGAAGTCGTCGGACTTCAGGCTGAGGGCCATGTCGGCGTTGGCGTCGACGATCGCCTCGGAGAGGGACTGGAAGGGGCTGTTCCAGAGCTCACGCTTCATGATGGCGAGGGATCTGGGCGAGACCTCGGTGGCCAGCATGCGTGCATAGGCCGTGACGTCGTCCCGGAAGCTGGCGGCTGGGAAGACCCGGTTGACCAGTCCGATCCTCAGGGCCTCGGCGGCGTCGACCCGGCGGGCCGAGTAGAGCAGGTCCGCGGCGTTGGCCATGCCGACGATCCGCGGCAGGAGCCAGGAGATCCCGTGCTCGGCGATCAGGCCCCGGCGGGAGAAGGCGGTGGTGAAGACCGCCGCGTCCGAGGCGAGGCGGATGTCGGTATAGAGGGCCATGACCATGCCCAGGCCGGCGCAGGCGCCGTTGATGGCCCCCAGGATCGGCTTCGGGACCGCCGGGAAGTAGGGGTACTGGAGGCGGAAGTCCGGGCGCGAGGTGGGATCAAAGGCGTCCGGGCCGCCGCCGCCGGTCCCCCCTGCGGCCATGGCCCCCTGGAGGACCTCCATGTCCGCCCCGGCGCAGAAGCCGCGGCCGGCACCGGTCAGGACGATGACCCTCACGCCGGGATCGTCCGCCGCTGACCGCATGGCCAGGCGCAGTTCGCCCTCCATGACCCCGCGCCAGGCGTTGAGCCGGTCTGGCCGGTTGAGGGTGACCGTCGCCACCCCCGCCTCTACTTCGTAGAGGATGTCCTCATAGGCCATGTCGGCCGTTCCGGGGCCCGGGGGCCCCGCTCCCTCAGGCGTCCTTGCGGCGGTAGATCGAGCGCTTGGGCTGTGCCGTCACGCGGTGGATCATGGGCTCAAAGGCCGACAGGGGCATGGACTCATAGGCCGGGTCAAAGCTGTTCTGGTCGTAGAGATGGCAGAACTGGGCTGTGTACTCGAAACTGGGATGGCCCCGGAATTCGTCCCGCATGTCGCGGTCCAGGCCCAGGTGATGGAAGAAGTAATAGCCCTGGAAGATCCCGTGCTTGTCCATCATCCAGTAGTTCTGCTCGGAGATGTAGGGCTTCAGGATCATGGCCCCCAGCTCGGCATGGTTGGACGGCGCCAGGATGTCGCCCACGTCGTGAAGCAGGGCGCAGACCACGTATTCCTCGTCCCGGCCGTCGCGGTGGGCGCGGCTGGCGGTCTGCAGGGAATGCTCCAGACGGGTCACGGCAAAGCCGCCACTGTCTTCGCCCAGCATGTTCAGGTGGGCGATCAGCCGGTTCGAGAACTCGCGGTGGAAGGGCGCGCCAGCCTTGCCGATGGCCGCCCAGTCCTCGGCGGTGCTCTCGGTCATGGCGTGGAACTTCGCCTTCATCTGAATTTCACCGTCTGCCATGTCGGCCTCCCTGCCCTAGCCGCCGGAGCCTTGTCCGGCCAATTCAATAAGATTCATCGTGAGCCCGCCCCGGTACCCTGTCAACGCGTACCCGGCTTCGAAGTCAGGCCGCGCACCCCTGGGAAGTGGCGCGCGGCCTGGACAACAGAGAAGGCTTGGGCAAACCCGCACGGGGACCCGAAGGTCGTAGGGTCTGCGCAGTCCCCGCCTTCCGACGTCAGGTCACCAGAACTTGTAAAAGACGGAGATACCGTAAGTCCTGGGCGGGTTCATCCCCAGGGACTGCACCACGTTGGCATAGTTGGTCGGATTGGCCGGATCCGGCGCCAGGCGGGTGCCGCCGTTGGCCGAGTTGAAGGTCAGGTCGTCAAAGGCGTTCCGGACATAGGCCGTGACCGTGTACCGGCCCGAATAGGTCCGCCAGACCACCCGGAAGTCCTTGGAGTCCCAGGCCGGCGCCCGGTTGTAGTCGCGGGTGAAGAGGTTGCCGTAGGAGGCATCCCGCCAGACATAGTTGGCGCTGACGGTCAGGCTGCTGTCCTCCAGGAGCCAGGTGTAGTTGGCGTTGAGGGCGAACTTGCTTGCTGGGGCATAGGGCAGGCTGTTGCCCCGCAGGCTCTGCAGCACCTTGGTCTGGGTATCGTTGGGCGTGGTGTTCGGCGTGCTGACCGTGATGGCCGGCTGGGCGTCGGGGTCCTGGGCCAGGGGGTCCGCCACGTCGAGCACGCAGGCCCTGGTATCGGCTGTGCTGCAGCCACTCTTCACCTCAGTCGGATTGTAGGAGTAGCTCGCCAGGAAATCGAGGCCCCGGATCGGCTTCCAGTTGGCCTCGACCTCGATGCCCTTGGACTCGGATTCCGGGACGTTCAGGAACCGGGTCTGGATAACGTTGCCGAGCTCGGTCTGCACCAGGACCCGGATCGGGATCTGCAGGTCCTTGTAGTTGTAGAGGAAGACGGCGGTGTTGATCCGCAGGGTCGAGCCGATGTCCTTCTTCAGGCCGATCTCGTAGGCGTCCACGGTTTCCGCGTCCGTGGAGGGCGAGGGTACAATTTCGGCGGCATTGAAGCCCCCGGACTTGTAGCCGCGGCCATAACGGAAATAGGCGTTGGTGCCCCCATCCGGGTTCCATTCGACCCCGAGGGTGCCGGTGACGCCCGACCAGTCGTTCTCGAGCTGACGGTTGGCGCGGCCGGTCGCCGGGTCGATGACGTAGTTGACCCACTTGGTTGCGGACTGCTGGCTCGGCGCTGTGCTGATGCCCTCCACCTTGGCTGCGGCCTGGGAGGGATAGCTGGCGGCTAGCAGGGTGGTGATATCCAGGGCCTGGCCACCCACCAGGGTGCCATAGACGCGGGGGTCGCCGATGCAGGAGTTGGTCATGCAGAGGGACCGGAAGGACTCGAAGCCTTCCTTATGGTCGGCCGTATACCGCAGGCCGGCAGTAAACTGCCAGACATCGCGGAACTTCCAGTCGACCTGGCCGAAAACCGCCCGGCTCTCGGTCGTCATGTCATAGTCGAAGAAGTAAAACTCGCCCCGGGGGTTCAGGGCGCTCCCGAGGGGGTTGCCGACATTCGCACCTGAGGGCGTCAGGGCACCGGGTTGGGTTGAGTAAGAGATCTGCGGGTTGTGGTAGGTGTCCTTGAAGTAATAGAGGCCCGCGATCCACTGGAACGGGCCCTCCTGGTTGGAGGAGATGTTCAGCTCGTGGCTGAACCAGGACTTGTCCTCGATATAGCTGAAGCGGTTGCCGCTGGCGTCGATAGTGAGCGGCTTGCAGCCCGGCACATACTGGCAGGTGTTCAGGGAAAACGAGGGCGAGACGTTCAGCGGCACCTGGAAGCTCAGGATCGGCAGGCCGTCGCTGTCGGAATAGGAGTCGTACTTGTAGGAGTCGTAGCCGCCGACGTACTTCACATCAAAAGCGTCGAATTTCTGGGTGTACTGCGCCGTCAGGATATTGATGCCAGTGTTCTTGATGCGGGTCTGGAAGTCGGTATTGGCGGTCCGCGGGTCCTTGAGCTGCGGGTTGGTGGTCACAGTCCCGACCTGGACGTGGTTGGGCTGGGTCAGGCCGAAGGCGGGGTTGATGGTCAGGGCATCCACGCCGGAGTAGTTGTAGGAATACTCCCTGTCGCCCAGGTTCCCGCCGCTGTTTCCAGACTGGTTGAACCACTTGGGCTTGGCGTACTTCACCCACAGGTGACCGCGCTCGCCCACGTCGACGTCGGCTTGAACCTCAAGGTAGTTGTTGTTGATAGCATCCTTGAAGCGGTTACCTGTGGCCACGTTCCGGAAATAGCCTTCCGTCTGCTCGACGTACTGTCCGTAGAACTGAAGCCGGGCGAAGTCGGTGACCGGCCCTGAAACCAGAAGCTCGTAGTTGTGCAGGCCATAGGTGCCGAGGGTGACGCGGGCCTCACCGGCCTTGGTGTTGGTCGGGCGCCTGGAGATGACGTTGATCGCGCCGCCAATGGCGTTGCGGCCGTAGAGGGTGCCCTGGGGTCCCCGCAGGACCTCGATCCGGTCGACGATCAGGGTCGACTTGCCGGCTTCGGCCACGGAGGTGGTGTAGAAGCCGTCCGAATAGGTCGCCACGGCTGCGTCCGAAGACAGGCGGTTGGTCAGGCGCCCGACGCCGCGGATCGACGCGCGGTCGAGGCCGGAATTGTAGGTCAGGCCAGGGGTGAAGTTGGTGATGTCCTGGATCGAGACGATCCCGGTCGTCTCCCGCTGCTTGGCGGTAAAGGCCGTGATGGCGATGGGCACGTCCTGCAGCTTCTGCTCGCGCTTTTCCGCCGTGACGATCAGTTCACCGATGGTTGTGGCTTCGACCTCGGCCGCCTTGCGGCTGGTCTGCTGGGCCATGGCGACGCTGGCCGCAGCCAGAACCGTGAGGGCAGCACCCGCCGCCCAGGCAGTTTTCTTGTACATGTTTCTTCCCCAACCCTGGCCGAAGGTTTCTGAGTGACCCCGGCATCATGGAGGAGGCTGAAGCTTCAGTGCCCTTGCGTCAATCCTTTTAGCATCCGGTATGCTCAAAATTCCGAAAACGTGTAGCAAGGACGACGATGGCGGAGGGACCCGCGTTCAAAGCAAATTCGGGTCCCAGAAATAGAAACGCCGCCCCCGTTTCCGGAGGCGGCGCGCCTGAAGCCTCGGTGGAGGCAATCAGAACTTCTTGCGGACGCCGACCTTGAAGGTCCGGCCCAGCGGGTTGCCGACGAACGGGTCGTAGCTCATTTCGATCCGGGCCTGGGCGGGCTTGGTGTCGAGGATGTTGAACATCGTGGCCGTCAGGGTCAGGTCGTTGGGCAGCTGCAGCCGGTAGGTCAGGTCGTGGCTGATGAAGGCGTCCTGCTTCAGACCGAAGGTGATCAGGGTGCAGTTGGTCGCCGTACCCGCTGTGGCGTTGGCCACATTGCAGTTTGTGGACGACCCGGTCTGGATCGTGGTCGGGCCGCGGTCATCCTTGACGCCGTCCACATAGTTCATGGTCCACCGGACATTGTGAATGTCGCGGTTGTAGTCGGCGTAGAACTGGCCGCGCCAGTCCGGGATGGTACCCGGCAGGCGGTTGTAGTTGGTCAGTCCGACCGCGTCGTAAGCGCCCGAGACGGTGACGCCCGAAAACTTGAAGGCCGCCTGCTCGAAGTTGAGCACGTAGCTGACAGTTCCGCCCACATGCAGCTCGCCGCCGAAGAGGTCGTCGAAGCTGTAGTCGACGTCGGCGTCTATGCCGGTGGTCTTGATGGCCGGACCATTGGTGGTGTCAGACCGAACCCGGGCGATGTCATTGCCGACCGTCACGCCCTGGATGCAGGCATTGTTGTTGTTGAAGGTGATCAGGTAGCGGACGCCGCTGGAGCAGTTGGCCAGCTGGCTGCCGTTCCCGACGCCGGCCACCGCCGTGGCGACCACGTTGGCTGGAACCGTGGTGATCTGGTCCTTCAGGTCATAGGACCAGTAGTCCAGGGTGGCGGTCAGGGAGTCCGTCTGGACGATGGCGCCGACCGAGAAGGTGGTCGCCGTCTCGGCCTGGGTGCCCGGGTTGCCGAAGAAGTCCACGGACTTGAAGTTGTTGCCCGCTGCGGCGATGCCGGAGAGGCCTGTGGAGCCGGTGGGCGCTACGTTTCCCGCCGTGGGACCCCGGAAGGAGGTGCCGACCGAGCCGCGGACGGCCAGCCAGTCCATGATCTGCCACTTGGCGCGCAGCTGAGGATTGGTGGTCGACCCGGTCTGGCCGCCATAGTCCTCGTAGCGGATGGCCAGCTGGGCGTTCAGGGCGTCAGTGATCGGCAGGTTCATTTCACCGAACACGGAGTAGACGCTCTGTTCCAGGCGCAGGTTCTTGTTCTGGCCCAGGAAGATGTAGGGGCCTGTCGGGAAGGCGCAGCTCGTAGAGCCTACCACCGGGCAGGGCGTGATCTCCGCGTTGTAGAACGGGCTGTCGATCTGCTGGAGGAAGGTGACCTTCCGGTACTGGGTGCCGAGGGCCCAGCCGATGTCGCCGCCCGGCAGGGCGAAGACCGGCAGCTTGCCGTTCAGAACCGCGTCGACCACGAAGGTATCCTGCTGCGCCCGGTACTTCTGGCGGTCGAACAGCCAGGCCACCAGGGACTTGGAGTTCGCATTCGTCGAGACGAAGCCGGGGTTGGTCAGGCCGCGCGCCGGGTTGCCGGCGTAGCCGTTCGAGAAGGGGTTGAAGTACTGGCAGCCGTTGGCGCCGGCGGTCGTTCCCGTGCAGGCCGCGCCGCCGAGGCCGTTCAGGGAGCGCTGCAGCCGGTCGATCAGGATGTCGGTGGTCTGCTGGTCCTGCATCTCGCGGATGTAGGTCATGGACACGTCGTAACCGATATCCGCGATGCCCGTGTCGCCCGAAAGGTCGCCGACGATCCGCACTTCCTCGTACTTCCGGCTGCCGCTCTGGCCGCCCCGGCCGCCCGTGGTCGGGTTGCCGCCGTTGCCGAGGGGACGCCAGAGGGTGGCCAGGGCGCTCTGTGCCGTCCCGATCAGGGCGCTGTTACCGGTCTGGGTCAGGAAGGTGTTGAAGCCAGGGTTGGAGGCCGCAACGCTGTAGACGTTGACCGAGCCCGGGCCGTTGGGCCCTGAAGTCGGCGGATAGCCCGGCGAGAACCGGTAGTCCGGCTGCGAGGTCTGGGTGTAGAGGGCCTCGACGTGGAACTTGGAAGAGTCCCCGACGTCGGCGTTGAACTCGCCGTAGAGCTGATACTGGTCCTGCTCCTCGACGATGTTGTCGAAGGGGATGTAGCTGAAATAGCAGGCCGGGGTTGTGCCGCTGAAGCCGGCATAGCCGCCGACGGCGGTGCAGTTGGCGTCAACCGCGAGGCCCACGGTGGTGCCCGTGCCGCCCGCGCCGTTCTTGATTGACCAGACGCCCGGATTGCCCAGGACGGACCAGCCCGAGGGGTTCTTCGTATAGGGCGCGATCACCCAGTCGCGCTCGACGTTGGCGAGTTGGCCGCGGTGCTTGAAGCCGGCGCTGAGCAGGATGTTGGAAGTGTCGCCCACCCAGCCGTAGAGGACGTTGGCATTGTAGTCGCCGCCGTCCGAACCCGGCACGAAGCGATAGTCGGCTCCGACCTCGAGGCCGCTGAAGTTCTTGCGGGTGATGAAGTTGGCCACGCCGCCGATGGCGTCCGAGCCGTAGGTCGCTGCGGCGCCGTCCTTCAGCACCTCGACCCGGCCGATGGCCGACTCCGGCAGGAGGTTGGTGTCGGAGGTATAGCCGGCGAAACGCTTGCCATTCAGGAGCACCAGGGTCCGCTGGGCGCCGAGGCCGCGGATGTTGATGGTGCCGCCGCCGTTGCGGCCCTGGGAAGCGGTGGAGAACTGGTTGGAGTCACCCAGGACCGGGCCCGAGATCGGCAGGCTCTTGATGATGTCGAGGATGGAGGGCGAGCCGCGCTTTTCCAGGTCTTCCTGGTTCAGGACCGCGACGGGGATGGCGGTGTCCTTGGGCGTGCCCTGGATGAAGGAGCCAGTGACGACGACTTCCTCGACCGTGTTGGCCTTGGTTTCGGCGGCCTTCTTGTCCTGGGCCTGGGCGGCACCCGCCACCATGAGGCCGGCCGCGACCGCGATCGCTGACGCGCCATAGAAATAATGACCCTTCATCGTACGTTTCCTCTCCCTGCGCCTTCGGCCTGATTGCCCGTTATCGGCACCCTTGAACCTACATTGCCCGGTCTTCAGGGATACCGCTATTACATTTTTATCACATTTCGGGACGGTGGCGCCGCTTTCGTCCAAACAAGAACGTTTCCAGGTACCTAAGACTCAAAGTGCTGTTGAAATCGCCTCATTCTCTGGTTTATCGAGCCTGCCTAAGCTTCAGACCCGCAGGGGAGAAACCCTGGGGACGAACCAGAGGGCGTCCACGGCTCCCGGCAGGGCGGTCTCGATGACGGTGTTGTACATGTGAGCGATGCGCACGGGCGTGTCCGGCGCCTGCCGGGCGTCCAGCAGCACCGGCCGGTCGAACCGGGCTGCCAGCCGGGCATTGAGAGTATCGGCTCCGAAGTCCGCCCGGCGCGGAAGGTCCGGCAGGGGCTGGGAGTCCTCGCCGCCGCCGTAGATCATCCAGACGATGAACATGGGCAGGCCCAGCTCGCGGCCGATATGGTGGCCAAGCGAGGACGTCCGCCCGCCGCCCGGGCCGACGATCCCCGGGGCGGAGATGGCCGCATCGTCCCGGACCAGGTGCAGGGCGTGGCCCATCAGCACCAGCCGGCCGGGGCTGAGGGCCCGGATGGACGCCAGCCGCCGCTTCATGGCGTCCTCCCGGAAGGCCATGGCCGGTGCGGTCTCGGCGTAGGTCGCGGCCGTCTTCACGAGGCCGGTATAGGTCAGGCCGTCGATGAGGGCCGACAGGTCGGCGCGGGCGAGGCGGTCGAGCCCCGCAGGCGCCTCCGCGGCCAGGGCGGTGAGCCGTGTTGTCTCTTCCTCCAGGGTCTCGCCCGGACGGCGCGCCAGGGCGGCCCTCCAGGCCTGTGGCGCGCCTGTGGCGTCCAGCCGGGCGAACAGGTCGACATAACCGCCGTCATGCCCCGCCGCCACGTCGAAGCCATGGAGGGCCTGAGGCGAGAGCGCCCGGTAGAAGCGCGTCTGTTCGGCGCGCATGAGCGCAAAGGGATAGGTCTCCAGAGAGGCCCGGAAGATCCCGGTGGGCCGGTCATCCCGGTCGGCCCGCGCCTCTCCACTCCAGCCGAACAGGGACAGGCGGTCGAAGACGGCCTCGTCCCGGGTCTCGAAATACCGGGCCAGCCGCCGCCCGTCGGACCAGCCCAGTTCCTCGGCCCAGACGTTGAAGCCCAGCCTGCGGGCCTCCCGCGCCATGGCGATCCGGAAGTCGCCCTTCTCATGGACGAAGTGGTTGAACTCGCCCAGCACCAGGACCTCGGCCTCGCCTGTGTCGAGGTCGGCGGGGTCGAGGACCGCCCGGTCGAGCCAGGCGTCCAGGGCGTCGGTCACGCCAGCAATTCCGGTGGATAGGCGGCGTAGGAGTGCTTGAGGGTGGCGTGGTTGAGCAGCATCTCGGCCACCTGCTCGGTCCCCGTGGAGTCGAAGATGCGGGTGCGCACCCAATAGGACTCCGTGCGCTTGCTCTGGGCCAGGGCGGCGATCTCGCGGCGGATGACATAGTCCTCGCCGACGAAGAGGGGCCCCTTGATCAGGCGGATTTCCTGGTCGGCGAACAGGCCCACGGCGGGGCCCTTCACCGGGAAGCGGGCGGTGCCCGAGGAATACTCCGCCAGGACACTGATCATCTCGAAGGGGATGATGGGCCGGCCCCAGGGCGAGCCGGAGGCGTCGGAATACCAGGGCGAGGTCTCGGTGATGACCTTCAGCTTGTCGTTGAGGCTGAAGGGATAGAGGGCGCCCATGTGCTGGTCGGCGTCCATACGCACCCGCTCCTCGGCGACGCCCTTCAGGCCTAGGTGCAGGTCCTCCAGGATCACCAGCTGGCCCGGCGGGCGCAGGGCGGCCATGCGACCCTCCAGCAGGGTCTGGCCGTGGTCGGGTCCAAGGCTGGCGGAGGCCTCCAGCACCGGCGTGCCATCCGCCTTCTCGGCCCAGACGCGGGTGGAGGTCGCGCCGGCGGCGGGAACCTCGGCAAAGGCCCGGACCTCCTCGCCCTCCACCACCATGTTCAGATAGTGTGAGGAGATACAGCCGCGCTCGAACCAGGCTTGGCCCCAGATCTGCTGCAGCAGGGGCGGAAAGAGGCTGAAGTGGGTCGGTCCCTCGATGGGGCCTGCCCGGAAGCCGAGCTTCTCGGCCGTGGCGTCGTCATGGATGGAGGCATGGCCGCCATACGCCTGGTCGGCCAGCATCTGGCGGGGCCCGCGCAGGGGGCCACGAAGGACGAGGGGAGTGTCAAAGCTCATGCTGGCGGGCCTCCTGTCCCGGGTGGCTTCAGGCGGATTTCTGCTTCCGGTATGCCCTGCAGACCGGATTGTCCGCCCGGTCCCGATCCTATAGGGCTTTCGCTAAAGACCAACATCCTCCTTCCGAAAGGCGAGCGGGGACTCATTTGACCCGGGGGTATCCGCCCCGGGCGCATTCCAGGGAGAGACACATGACCACGGGCTTCGACGATATCTTTTCTATCCGGGGCAAGGTCGCCCTGGTCACCGGCGGCTCGCGCGGCATCGGCGAGATGATTGCTGCGGGCTTCCTGGCGGCGGGCGCCAAGGTCTACATCTCCTCGCGGAAGGCGGACGTCTGCGACGCCACCGCCGAGCGCCTTTCCAAGACCCACGGCGGGACCTGCATCTCCCTGCCGGCCGACCTCTCGCAGATGAGCGGCACCGAGTCCCTCGCCGCCCGCCTGGCGGAGAAGGAGGACAAGCTCGACATCCTGGTGAACAACGCCGGCGCCGCCTGGGGCGCGCCCATCGAGTCCTTCCCCGAGGTGGGCTGGGACAAGGTGATGGACACCAACGTCAAGGGCGTCTTCTTCCTGACCCAGAAGCTCCTGCCCCTGCTGCGCAAGGCGGCGGGCGAGGGGGCCCCGGCCCGGGTGATCAACATCGGGTCCATCGACGGCCTGAAGTCGGCGGCCTTCGACACCTTCTCCTACGGGGCTTCCAAAGCTGCTGTACACCACTTGACCCGCTTCCTGGCCTCGCACCTGACCAAGGAGCGGATCCTCTGCAACGCCATCGCCCCCGGCCCCTATCCGACCTGGATGCTGTCCACCGGGGTGGGCTTTGGCGGCGAGACCGAGAACGCGGACTGGGGCCGGGTCGGCCGGGGCAACCCGTCGGGCCGGGTCGGGACCCCCGAGGACATTGCGGGCCTGGCCATCTTCCTGTCCTCCCGGGCCGGAGAATTCGTGGTCGGCCAGGTCATCGCTAGCGACGGTGGGGCGGTGGGCACGTCGTGAGGCCAGCGCCGACGCGCGGCCGGCTGGAAGGCCGGCTCAGCGACCGATAAAGACCGGCTCGCGCTTATCCACGAAGGCGCGGGCCGCTTCCTTGTGATCGGTGGTCTGCCCGCAGTGGACGTGGTGGGTGGCCTCCAGGTCCAGGCAATCGTCCACCTCTCCGGACATGGCCCGGTTGAGGTTCTCCTTCATGTAGCGGTAGGCCACGGTGGGGCCGTTGGCCAGGCGCAGGGCGATCTCGCGGGTCTTGGCTGCCAGGTCTTCGGGCGCCGCGACCCAGTTGGCGAGGCCCAGGCGCAGGGCCTCCTCGGCGCTGACCCGCTCTGACAGGTAGTAGAGCTCGCGCGCCTTGGCCGAGCCCACCAGCTGGGTCAGGAAATAGGTGCCGCCATAGTCCCCCGAAAAGCCGACCCGGGCGAAGGCCGTCGTCAGGATGGCGCTCGAGGCCATGATGCGCATGTCGCAGGCCAGGGCCAGGGACAGGCCCGCCCCGGCCGCCGGGCCGGGCAGGGCGGCCAGGGTGGGCTTGGGCATCTTAAACAGCCGCCCGGCCGTGGCCCTCTGGTTCACCCTCTGGCGGTGAATGGCCCCATCGATGGAGTTGCCGCCGCCGCCCTGGTTGGACTCGTCCATGCCCTTGACGTCGCCGCCGGCGCAGAAGCCCTTGCCGGCTCCGGTCAGCACCACGACCTTGACCTCTGCGTCCAGCTCGGCCTTGGCCAGCTGGTCGGCCAGGGCCGCGGTCATGGCCCCGCTCATGGCGTTGCGGGCCTCGGGGCGGTTGAGGGTCAGGGTCAGGACGCCAGCGTCGAGGTCGGCGAGCAGGTCCTGGGTTCCGGTGTCGATGGCGGCCATTTGGGGCTCCTGAAAGGTCTTGGGAGTGGGAATCTGGGGATCAGGCGGCGACGCGGGCGCGAGCGCCCCGCAGCACACGGCCCGAGCGGCCACCGGCGTGCTCGCCGTCGCGGAAGGCGAGCTCGCCGTTGACGAAGGTGGCGTGGTAGCCGGTAGAGCCCTGGACATAGCGCGGCACCCCGCCGGGGAAGTCACGGACCACGCGGGGGTACTTCTCGCCGATGGCGGCCAGGTCGAGGACGTTGATGTCCGCCCGCATCCCGGGTGCCAGGACGCCGCGGTCCTTCAGCCCGATGACCCGGGCCGGGCCGGAGGTCAGCTTGCGCACGCCCTCCTCCAGGGTGAACAGGCCCTCGTCCCGCACCCAGTGCGAGAGGATGAAGCTGGTCACCCCGCAGTCCATGACCTGGGACACGTGGGCCCCGGCGTCGGACAGGCCTGGCATGACCTGGGGATGGGGCAGGAAGTCGCGGACTGCTTCTATGTTGGCGCTGAACATGCGCCAGGTGAAGAGGCCTCGGCCCCCGGACTCCAGGCTGAGGCGGAAGAAGGTCTCGCTCCAGTGCTCACCGGCGTTACGGGCCATGGCGCCCAGGCTGTTGGCCGCGGGCTCGAGATAGTTGGGCGTCTCCGATGCGCCCATCCAGTAGGCGCCCTCGACCCAGGGCAGTCGGCTCGGATCCACGGCCTTCGCCTCAGCGACGAGGGCGGCGCGGGTCTCCGTGTTGCGCAGCATAGCCAGCCGAGCCTCGAGGTCGCCAGCGCCCAGGGCCTCCCAGGCGGGACCGAAGAAGCCGCGCTGGGACCAGATGTTCTTGGCGGGGATCCGGCTCTGCAGGCCGAAGACGAAGCCGGTGCCCCTGGGCAGGGACAGGGCGGTGATGTCCAGGCCGCCCTCGCTCAGGCGTTCCAGGTACTCGGCGTTGCGGCGGCCGGAGTCGGGGCTTCCGCCAACGGTGTAGCTGAACAGGACCCGGGCCCGGCACTCGGCGGCCAGCCGCCGCAGCAGGGCGCCGCTGGCCATGTCCTTGCGGCCGAAGTCCACCACGTTCTGCATCAGGCCGTCCCGTGCGGCCACGGCGTGGCCGATGGCCACCACCTCGTCGTGGTCGGCGAAGGTGCCGGGGATGGAGCGGCCGTCGGGGCCCACATGGCCGGGGAAGCGGTTGGAAGAGAAGCCGACGGCGCCGTCGTCCATGGCCTGGCCAATGATTCGGGCCATCTCGGCCTTCTCCTCGGGGGTGGACTCGCCCTCTACCGAGCGCTCGCCCATGACGTACCAGCGCAGGGCCGAGTGCCCGACCATGCCGGCAACATTGATGGCGGGGTTCAGCTTGTCGAGGGCGTCGAGGTATTCGCCGTAACTCTCCCACTCCCAGGACAGGCCGCCGAGGATGGCCTCGCGGGGGATGTCCTCCACCGTCTCCATCATGGCGGCCAGAAGGGGCCGGTCGGCGGGCTTGCAGGGGGCGAAGGTGACGCCGCAGTTGCCGAGCAGGGCCGTGGTCACGCCGTGCCAGCTCACCGGGGTCAACAGGGGATCCCAGCCGATCTGGGCGTCGAGGTGGGTGTGGATGTCGACGAAGCCGGGGGTGACGACGAGGCCGTCGGCGTCGACCTCCTGGCGTCCCGGCCCGGCCTTGCCGCCAACCGAAACGATGCGGCCACCGTCGATGGCGACGTCGCCGGTGAAGGCGGCGGATCCGGTTCCGTCGACGACGGTTCCCCCGCGGATGACGATGTCGTGCGCCATGATCTGTCTCCTCCCGAACGGGCCCGGCGGTCCGGTCTATGCCGCTGATACCCTGTGCTCAGACTTTAGGCCCGGTGGCTGGCGCGTCAACGGACCTTGCTAGCCAGCACGGACTCCCAGACCTGCTTGACCCCCACCGTTCCGGGTGAGAGCTTACATACCGTACCGTCAAAACAGGCTTACGCTGGGGAAATCCCGGCGACAGGGAGGTGGGTCATGAGCGACACCGTTTCGACCGGCAGGGTTCTCACCCGGGAAGAGGCGCCCTTCGATCCCGATGCCCTGCGCGACCGCTATCGCGCCGAGCGCGACAAGCGCGTCCGGGCGGACGGGAATGAACAGTATCTCCAGATCGCCGGCCGGTTCGCCGACTTCGGCGACGATCCCTACATCGAGGCGCCCATCCAGCGCGCGCCCCTGACCGACGAGGTCGAGGTGGTGGTGATCGGCGGCGGCTTTGGCGGCCTCCTGGCCGGTGCCCGATTGCGCGAGGCCGGGGTGAAGTCCCTGCGCATGATCGAGGCCGCCGGTGACTTCGGCGGCACCTGGTACTGGAACCGCTATCCGGGCGCCGCCTGCGACATCGAGAGCCTGGTCTACCTGCCCCTGCTGGAGGAGACCGGCTTCATCCCCGAGATGCGGTACACCAAGGCGCCCGAGATCTACGCGCATTCCAAGCGGATCGCGCAGCACTACAACCTCTATGAGGACGTCTGTTTCCAGACCTCGGTCAAGGACCTGTCCTGGGACGAGGCGGCCCAGCGCTGGATCATCTCGACCAACCATGGCGACGCCATGCGGGCGCGGTTCGTGGTCATGGCCAACGGCCCCCTGAACAAGCCCAAGCTGCCCGGCATCCCCGGCATCGAGACCTTCAAGGGACATGCCTTCCACACCAGCCGCTGGGACTACGAGTATACTGGGGGCTCGGTCCTGGGCGGCCTCGACCGGATCGGTGACAAGCGGATCGGCATCATCGGCACCGGCGCCACCGCCGTGCAGTGCGTGCCCCACCTCGCCGAGGGCGCAGGTCAGCTCTACGTCTTCCAGCGCACCCCCTCGGCCGTGAACGTGCGCAATGACCAGCCTATCGACGCCGACTGGGTCCGCTCCCTGCCGCCCGGCTGGCAGAACCACCGGATGGACAATTTCAACCTCCTGGTCAGCGGCGGCTATGCCGAAGAGGACCTGGTCAACGACGGCTGGACCGAGGCCTTCCGGGAGCTGATCTTCATCGCCCGCAAGGAGGGCGCGGCGGGGCTGTCGCCTGAGAAGCTGGGCGAACTCATGGAGATCGCCGACTTCGCCACCATGGAGCGCATCCGCGCCCGGGCGGAGGCGGTGGTCAACGACCCGGCGACAGCCGAGGCCCTGAAGCCCTGGTACCGCCAGTTCTGCAAGCGCCCGTGCTTCCACGACGACTACCTGCAGGCCTTCAACCGGCCGGGCGTCAAGCTGGTGGATACTGATGGCAAGGGCGTGGAGCGGATCACCGAGACCGCAGTTGTGGTGAACGGTGTCGAACATGAGATCGACTGCCTGATCTTCTCCACGGGCTTCGAGGTGGGCACCAGCTTCAGCCGGCGCTATGGCTACGATATCCACGGACGTGAGGGCCAGCCCCTCAGCCAGGCCTGGGCGAAGGGCGTGCGCAGCCTGCATGGCATGATGGTGCGGAACTTCCCGAACCTGTTCTTCCTGGGGTCCACCCAGGGCGGCTTTACGGCCAACTATCCGCACAACCTGCGTGAGCAGGCGGCACATGCGGCCTACATCATCGACCAGGTGAAGGCCCGGCAGGGCCAGGCCGCGGAACCCTCCGAGGCGGCCGAGGCCGACTGGGTGGCGACCATTATCAACAAGGCCCGCAACAACCAGGCCTATCTCGAGGCCTGCACCCCCGGCTACTACAACAACGAGGGCAAGCCCTACCTGGCCAACGCCCAGAACACCAACTACGGCGGCGGACCCATCGAGTACTTCCGCCACCTTGCGGACTGGCGGGCCTCGGGCGACCTGCCCGGCCTCGAGGTCACCTGAGGCGCCCATGGACCAGCTTTCCCTCGAGATCCGGGACGGGATCGCCGTCATCACCTTCAGCAACCCGCCGCTGCAGGTGATGACGCCCGCCACCCTGAACGAACTCAACCGGATGCTGCCGGACCTGAGGTCCGACGACGTCCGCGCCATCGTCTTCACCGGGTCGGACTCGACCTACTTCATCCGCCACTTCTCGGTGGAGGAGCTGGACGAGAACGCCCGGGGCGGCGGGGGCGGCTGGGACCGGCCCATGGTCGAAATCCTTTATGAGCTTGAGCACCTGCCCAAGCCCTTCATCTGCGCCCTCAACGGCTCGGCGGCGGGGGGCGGGCTGGAGTTCGCCCTGGCCGCGGACATCCGGGTGGCCAAGGATGGTCCCTTCCGCTTCGGCCTGCCGGAGGTGTCGGTGGGCATCCTGCCCGGCGGCGGCGGTACCCAGAGGCTGACGGCCATCGTCGGCCGGGGCCGGGCCCTGGAAATGATGCTGAGGCCCCGCCTGGTCTCGGCCCAGGAGATGCTGCAACTTGGCGTCTTCCAGGAGGTGGTCCCGGCGGACAGTGCCGAGACCGCCCTGGACCGGGCCCTTGGCATCGCCCGGGAGATCGCCGGCCGCCCGGCCCGGGCCGTGGCCCACATCAAGCGGCTGGTGCGCGAGGCGGTCTCGCCCGTCACCCTGGACATGCTCAAGCTGGAGGGCCGGCTCTTCGCCGACCTGATGACCCAGCCCGAGACCCAGGCCCTCCTCAAGGGCGTGGCCAACCAGCATCGGGCCGAACGCGGCGGCTGAATTTCAAAAGGCCCCGGACGCACCGGGTCTGCAGGGAGGAATACGATGAAGGACTTCAGCGGCAAGATCGCGGTGGTGACCGGCGGCGGCAGCGGTATCGGCCGGGCCCTGGTGCAGGCCCTGACCGCCGAGGGCTGCAGCGTGGCCATGTGCGACATCCGCGAGGCCGACATGCTGGAGACGGTCCGCATCGCCGAGAAGACCGCCGTCCAGGGGGTCAGGATCACCACCTTCGTGGCCGATGTGGCCCAGGAGAAGGAAACCCTGGCCTTCCGCGATCACACCGGCGAGCAGCACGAGACCGACCACGTGCACCTGCTGTTCAACAACGCCGGCATCGGCGGGGGCGGCAGCTTCATCAATACCCCCCGGGACCAGTGGGAGCGAACCTTCGCGGTGTGCTGGTACGGGGTCTACTACAACGCCCGGGCCTTCCTGCCGATGCTGCTGAAGGCCCCCGAGGCGCACATGATCAACGTCTCGTCGGTCAATGGCTTCTGGGCCTCACTCGGCCCGCAGACGGCGCATACGGCCTATTCCGCCGCCAAGTTCGCCGTGAAGGGCTTCACCGAGGCCCTCATCAACGACTTCCGCAACAATGCCCCACACGTAAAGGCCAGCGTGGTCATGCCCGGCCATATCGGCACCAATATCGCCATCAACTCCATGTCCGAGTTCGCGCCGCCTGAGGGCGCGACCGCCGAGGCCAGGGCCATGGGCGAGGCCTTCCGGGACAATGGTCTGCCGCCCCCAGAGGCGGCGAAAATCATCCTGGACGGGGTCCGGGAGGAGCGCTGGCGGATCCTGGTCGGTCCCGACGCGGTCGCCCTCGACAGGGCGGTCCGTGCCCATCCGGAAGCGGCCTATGAGCACGGCATGGCGGATCTCGTCGCCCAGGCCCGCGCCGCAGGCTAGGCGCGTCCCCGGTTGACGCCGCGGGGATTCCATGAAAGTTTGAGTGATCGGTATCTCATGTGAGATAGGCTTCGCTTGGGTTCGTGGTTCCTTTTCAGGGTCCGCGCTGCAATCTGAGCAAGTCGGGTAGAGCAAGTCTGGAGAGTTAAGTCATGAGCCATGATCTGGTGATCCGGGGCGGTTCCGTTGTGGACGGCACGGGTGCGGCGGCGCGGACGGCGGACATCGCCATCGACGGGGGCCTGATCACGGCCATCGGCAAGATTGAGGCACGTGGCCGGCGCGAGATTGACGCTGACGGCCTGCTGGTCACCCCGGGCTTCGTCGACCTCCATACCCACCTCGATGCCCAGATCGGATGGGATCCGGACCTGACGCCGGTCAGCTGGCACGGCGTGACCACCGCGCTTCTCGGCAACTGCGGCCTGACCTTCGCCCCCTGCAAGCCCGCGGACCGGCCCCTGCTGGCGGCGATGATGGAGACGGTGGAGGACATCCCCCGCGAGGCCATCCTGTCGGGCCTGCCCTGGACCTGGGAGGACTATGGCGGCTATCTCGACGCCCTGGACGGCATCCGTCCCGGCATCAACGTCGCGGGCCTGATCGGACATTGCGCTGTCCGATACTCGGTCATGGGTGACCGGTCGTTCGCGGAACAGGCAACGCCCGAGGAACTGGACCAGATGTGCGCCATCGTGGCCGAGGCCATGGACCGCGGCGCCATTGGCTTCTCCACCAACCGTTACGAGCCCCACAAGGCGCCCGACGGCCGGTCCATCCCCGGTACCTTCGCAGATGTCTCCGAGCTGGTCGCCATCGCCCGGACGGTCGGCGCCCGGGGCGGACTGATGCAGTTGGTGGGCGCTTCGCCCGAGGTCCTGCAGGCCATGGGCGATACGGATGCCCGGGTCCTGTTCAGCTGGGGCGTCGGTGCCCAGAAGGGTTCGGGACGCGGCAGCTCCGACTTCCTCGACAAGATGATCGGCGAACGGGACATGACCGCCATCGTCCAGGTTCGCGGTACTGGCTTCATGTTCGGCCTGCAGTCCCAGCTGCCTTTCCGCGGCGAGACCTGGAGCCAAATCCGCAAGCTGGACCTGGCCGGACGCCTCGAGGCCATCCGCGATCCGGCGACCCGCGAAGCTCTCACCGCTGAGGGTCGCAGGACCGACGACTGGAAGGAGCTCTCGACGATCTATGACCTCGGATCCGGTGACAGCCCCGACCACGGTCAGGATGTCGACCAGAACCTCCGTCGGACCATGGAGGCAACGGGCAAGAGCTTTGTCGAGATCTTCCTCGACCGGGCCCTGGAGACCGAAGGCAAGGCCCTCTTCAACCTTCGCATGTTCTGCCAAAACCTGGACGAACTGGGCGACATGATCTCCAACCGCAACGTCCTGCCCAGCCTGGGGGACGCCGGTGCCCACGTCTCGCAGATCATGGACGCCGACTGGTCGACCTTCGTCATGTCCTACTGGGTACGTGACCGGGGCGTGTATTCGGTCGAGGAGGGGGTCCGCCGGATCACCTCAGCGCCGGCCCGGGTGCTTGGCCTGTCGGATCGGGGCGTCCTGGCCGCCGGCAAGCGGGCGGACATCAACGTCATCGACCTGGCGCAACTGAGCAGCCTCCAGCCGCAGATCGTCAACGACTTCCCGGGCGGTGCCCCCCGCTACATCCAGCGCGCCCGCGGCTACCGGGCCACCGTCGTGAACGGCTGCGTCAACATCGAGAACGATCTGCATACGGGCGACCGCGCCGGTGAGGTCCTGCGCCGGGTGCACTGAGGCCTAGGTCTTCCAACCCAGCTTCACCATTACTCCTCTTGAAGCTGAACCTGCGCCGGAGCGGATCCCCGCTCCGGCGCATTTTTTTGGGTCTTCGGGGACAGCACCGGTCCAGAACGCCAATAAACATTTGCATTAACGCGGGACGTTTTCCTAGACTGGACTTCCCTCGAACCCTTGGGCGCAGTCGTGATCCATCCCCGTCGCAGCCTGGTTCCGGCCCAGGTCTTGGCCGCAACGGCGGCCAGCCTCATTGTCCTCACCGCTGCAGGGGCCTCCGCAGCCGAGGATCCCCAGGTACAGAAGCTCAGAGAGCAGCTTGAGCGCCAGCAGGCGGTCATCGAAAGTCAGGAAGCCCGGCTGCAGCAGCAGGAGCGCCTGCTCCGCGATCTGGCGGCTCGGATCGGGCCGCCTGCACCTGCGACCGCAGCGGTCGTCACCGCCCCGGTGGCGGGCGCGGCCCTGGCTTCAGGCACCGCGGTGGCGAAGGCGGAGGCGGAGGCTATAGACCAGCTGGCCCTGATGGAAGCGAAGGGTGGCCCTAATGGCGGCAACGACCCCGAGCCGGCGCGCCCGGGGCCGGTCGGGACCCGCTTCGCCGGCCTCGACGTGACCCTGGCGGGTGCGCTTCGAACGACGGTCACCACCACCACCGCCCGGATGCAGCCCGACGCCACACCCTTCTTCGTTCTTCCGAAGATCCCGGGGGTTCCGGATGGAACGACCAAGATTGACGCGCGACTGTCGTCCCTGCTCATCAGCATCAAGGGTGCCCAGCAGGGGGATTTCCAGCTTGGGGGCATGATTTACGCCTACCTGTTCGATGGCGACCTCCTGTCCGGAAAGTACGGTCTGTATCCCGGCTTCGCCTACATCGACGCGACCAGCGACAAGTGGCGGTTTGCCGCCGGCCTTCAGCAGGACGTGTTCAGCCCGATGATGCCGACCATGGTCGACCGCATGTCGGCCTTCGCCGGCTCCGGCAATGCGGGCAACTCCTTCAAGCCGCAACTCCGGGTGGAGCGGTTCTTCGTCAAGGGGACCGACCGGCTTGTGATCCAGGGCGCCATCGCCGACGCCCTGCCCAGCAATATCAAGCCCGGCTTCGTCGACTCGACGGAGAACACGGGTGTTCCCAACCTCGAAGGCAGGATCGCCTGGACCCGTGGAAACGACCGCGAGGCCACCCTGCCCTGGCCCAAGTATGTGCTGGGCCTGTCCGGAGCCAACGGCCGATTCCGGACCCTCTATGACCGGAACCCTGACCCCAATGTCACCGACATCGGTTCCTACACCACCACCCTGAGCGGCGTCGCCGTCGAGGGTTCCTGGAGGCTCACCGACAGGTTTGGCGTCCAGGGCGAAGTCTACAGCGGGAAGGCGCTCGGGGCCTATCTCGCCACCGCCTTCCAGACCGTGAACGCCACCGAGCGCGCGCCGATCTCCAGTGATGGCTACTGGGGTGAGGCGGCCTATTACTGGACGCCCAAGCTGCATTCCCACCTGGGCTACGGCATCGACCGACCGGACAAGGGCGATGGACCTGGCATCGGCGCCAACGAGACTGCCTTCGCAAATCTCTTCTGGGACCCCAGCCCGATGACGACCCTCGGGTTTGAGGCGACCTGGCGCCAGACCGCCCTGCTCGCCGGCTTCGACCCCCTGGGCCGCCCCATCTATGTCGACAACGACGGCTTCGCCTTCATGCTGTCGTCAGAACTACGCTTCTAACTCCCTCCGCCCCAGCCGCGGGCAGGTCACAATCGAGAACGGAGACTGCAAATGAGAGTCGCGTCCACCGCAGGGTTCATCGCCAGCCTCCTGCTCAGCACCGCGGCCATAGCGGCACCGGCCACCGTCTACAGCGGCGGCGACATCCTCACCATGAAGGGGCCGACCCCTGAGTTTGTCGAAGCCCTGGTCGAGAAGGACGGCAAGATCCTCTATGTCGGCCAGAAATCAGGTGCCCTGCGCGCTGCTGGAAGGGATGCCCGCCAGGTCAACCTCGCAGGGGCCACCCTGATGCCGGGGTTCATCGACGCCCACGGCCACCTGATCTACGCCACCCACACCATGCTCGATGCCGATCTTGCCGGTGTGGCGAACATTCCCGAACTGCTGGCCCGCCTGAAGGCGCACGCCGCGGAGACGCCTGAGGGCGAAAGGATCGTCGGGATGGGTTACCGGGCCGAGCAAATGGCCGAGAAGCGGCACCCGACGCGGGCCGAGCTGGATACGGTGAGCGCCACCCGGCCAATCACGATCTCCGACGGGTCCGGCCATCATGGTGTCTTCAACACCGCCCTGATGAAGGAATTGAAGCTGGGCGCCGACACCCCCGACCCGGATGGCGGCTTTTTCGACCGCCTCCCAGGAGGGCGCGAGCTCGAAGGCCATGCCGCCGAGACAGCGTGGATGGCGATCCTTGCGACCCGCAAGCCCCTGACAGATGCCCAGACCCGCAAGGGGGTCCAGCGGGCCTCTCAGCTCTGGGTCGAGAACGGGATGACCACGGCGAGCGAACTGGGGCTCGGGTTGAGCGGTGATGACATTCCGATCGTCACGACGATCATCAACGAGAAGCTCCTGCCCATCGACCTTGTCATGTTCGCAAAGGCCTCAGCCTCCGAGCGGATCATCGACTCCGCCTACCAGATCCAGAAGAGCCGCACGAACCCCAACGGAGATACGAGCGCCGACCTCCTGACCGCCCGCCCGGATCTCGACAAGCGCTACATCAACCGGGTTCGTCTGGCAGGCATCAAGTTCTGGATGGACGGCAGCGTCGACACAGCCTTCCTGTCCCGCCCCTTCGCCAAGAACCCGCCGGGCGTCACCGCTGCGGACTACCGCGGCATGCGGGTCGATCCCCAGGATCAACTGGTCGCCGCCCTCGACAGATACTGGAAGACCAACCGCCAGATCGCCGCCCACGCCATCGGTGACGAGGCGATTGAGCAGTTACTGGTCGCCGCCGAGGCGACAGCCCGGGAAAAGGGCCTGGGTGATGACCGGCCGATCGTCCAGCATGCGCAGTTCCTGCGCCCCGACCAACTGAAGCGGGTCAAGGCCCTCAACGGGACGGTCAGCTTCACCGCGGCCGGTATCTACCCCATGGGAGACTACATCCGGGATCTGATCGGTCCGGATCGGCTGGCCTGGGTCGGGCCTGCCAACTCCGCCGAGCGTTTGGGAGTCAACTGGACGATCAACACCGACTGGCCCGCCGGCGTGAGCCCCAGCCTCATCTATGCCGCCTGGAACGTCGTCAACCGCCAGACCCGTTCAGGCGATATCCTCGTCGCGGACGAGAGGGTGACCCCCTACGCTGCCATGCGGGCCATCACCATCAATGGCGCCTACCAGTACCGGGAGGAGAAGACGAAGGGCACGCTCGAGGCCGGAAAACTCGCTGACCTCGTGATCCTCAGTGCCAACCCTGTGAAGGTGGCCCCGATGGCCATCAAGGACATCACGGTCATGCAGACCCTCAAGGAGGGCAAGGTCGTCTATACCCGTCCGGCTGCCGGACCCGCGAAGACCGCCCAGCTCCCCACAGCCTTCAGTGGGGATGACGCTCATCCCCATGCCTCGGTTGGGCCTATGCTGACGGAGCAGGACCGTCGGACACTCGCTGCGCTTGTCGAGGCGAACGGCAGGGACTGAGGCATCGGGGTGCCTCGCCATTAACCCTGGGGCGGGGCACTGACCCCGGCGGCCGGGCCCGCCTTTGGGCCGGGTCGATCGAAGTACAGGGCCAGGTAGGCGAAGAGCATGCGCTGGGTTTCCTCGACGATCCGCTCTTCCTGGCGGCCATAGTCCAGCAGCCACATGTCGAGCAGGGAGGCGTGCGCCTCAATGGCGCACTGGGCGACGATCATTGCTGTGTCCGGGTCCAGCCCTGCAATCTCGGAAAGGGCTTCGGATATGATCCGGGCGTTTGACTGCCTGAAGCGCCGCAGGAGGCCCGCCAGGCTCGGCGTGGCGCTCATGGCGAGGGACAGTGCGGCCATGCCGGGGTTCTGGCGGCGGATATCCACCAGGTTGCGGAACCCCTCTTCGAGGGCATCCCTCCAGGGTACGCCCCGGTGCATGGCCTCGACGATGTCCCGGGACGTCGCTTCGCGTTCGGCATTGAGCCGCTCGAACATTGCCACCAGGATTTCCTGCTTGTCGCTGAAATAGCGATAGAGGGTGGCGACGTTGATCCTGGCTTCCTCGGCGATTTTCACAGTGGTGAAGGCCTTGAATCCCTCCCGGACCAGAACCTTTTCCGCAGTGACCAGAATGCGCTCGTAGGTCTCCTGGCCCCGGGCCTGCTGGGGGGTCCGACGCGTGCTGTAGGAGGTCCTCCCTGCCGGAAGTGGACGGGGGTTCATCCGTTCGCTCCTGTCCACGTCCCTGACTGAAGCGCTGACAGGGCTTCAGTCACAGAGCACGCCGCGCACCATGGCGTCGGCGAACAGGCGGGCGCTGACTTCGGGGGCCTCGCCGGGCTGCCACCACACCAGTTCGGAGGCGGCGTTGATCCCTGCGGTCAGGATCTGGGCTGTAATGCTGGTGTCCAGGGGCCGGACCGAACCGTCGGCTATGCCGTCGCAAAGCATGGAGCCCAGGCGGATCGAGATCTGCCGCAGCCGGAACATCAGGTCGGCCCGGATTTCCTCCGGAACCGTTGTCAGGGCGCTGGTCCGCAGCAGGGGGGCGGGCCCCACCTGGAGTTCGAGTACGGCTTGCAGCAGGGAATGGATCACTTCCAACCCGTTTCCACCGCTGGCTTCCGCGGCGTCGATGGCCCGCCAGAGCACGTCGAAGGTGCGCTGGAAGCAGGCGACCACCAGGTCATCCTTGGTGGCGTTGTAGTGGTAGAAGGCGCCCTTGGTGACGTTGAGCTTCGACGAGATCCGGTCGACCGAGGCGCCGTGGTAGCCCTCGTCATTGATCAACTGGGTGGCGGCGCGGAGGAAATGCTCGGCCGAGCCCTCGTCGATCTCTTCCCCCACCAGTTGCAGGTCTAGGCGCCGCGGTCCCAGCAGCTTGCCGGCCCCGGGTATCCCATCCAGCAGGATGGAGGTGATCCGCACGGCGATGCGCGGATAGTCGTCGACCCGCCAGGTGTAGATCCAGGCATTGACGAAGGTCAGGGCGCTGAGGAGAAAGTGGGTGCGGCCATTGAGGTCGGACCGGCTGCGGTTGTCCCTGCGGTCCAGGAGCGACCGGACCGTCCGGAACAGTTCGATATAGGCCTGGTTTACGCTCTCGCAGTTCAGGGCCCTGACATCGTTCAAGACGGTCAGGGGCTCGCCCTCGCCCAGTTCGATATGCTGATGGAGGCTGATGAACAGGTGAATAAAGGCCTCGACACGCTCCCGTTCGGTGTCGTGTGCCCGGGCCGCCTCGGCCAGGGCCTGGAGCCTGGCTATGCTGCGCTCGAAGGCCGCTACCGCCAGTTCCTCCTTGTTGCGGAAATAGTAGATGACCCCGGTGGGCACGAGGTTCAGGCGGGCGGCGACATCGCCCAGGGTCATGCCCCGCACGCCATGGCGGTTCATCTCGCGGACTGCCGAGGCGATGATGGCCTCGCGCCGGGCCATGTAGCGCCGGCTGGGGGTCCGGGTAACGGCGACGGCGGGGGGCGCCTCGACGGCGGGATCTTCGGTGGTCATCGGGTGGCTCCGCGCCAGGTGCCGGATCGGCGTCGGCAGGCTGTGTCTTGGGGATAGAGCGGCTTGTGAGGCCGGTCAATCAGGGCCAATCTCAGGGTCTGGAGGCGCACAGACGCCACGGGGGGAAACCATGCTTCTGCAAGGACTGAAGGTCGTCGAGCTGGCCACCTGGATCGCCGCGCCGGGCTGCGCCGCCATCATGGCCGACTGGGGCGCCGATGTGATCAAGGTGGAGTCCCTGGGAGGAGACGCCACCCGCACCTTCTTCCCGGAGAGCCCCGAGACCCCCGGCAATCCCATCTTCACCATGGAGAACCGAGGCAAGCGCGGCGTGGCCCTCGACATCGCCTCGCCCGAGGGCCGGGAGGCCCTGCTCGCCATACTGAGGGACGCCGACGTCTTCATCACCAACGTGCGACCCGGCGCCCTGAAGCGCGCGCGCCTGGACTATGACGCCCTGCACGCCGCCTTCCCCCGGCTGATCTACGCCAGCGTCTCGGGGGTGGGACTGGAGGGGCCGGACGTCGACCTGCCGGCCTTCGACATCACCGTCTTCTGGACCAAGAGTGGGGTCGGCCGCTCGCACATCCCCCCGGACCAGGAGCCCTTCGCCTGCCGGCCGGGTTTTGGCGACCACACCACCGCCCTGGCCACCCTGTCCTCGGTCCTGGCGGCCCTGCATGAGCGCCACGCGACGGGCCGCGGACGGCTGGTGGAGTGCTCCCTCCTGCGCACGGCCTCCTACGCCCTGGGCTGGGACATGGCCACCCAGCTGCGCTTCGGCGAGGCGCCCACCACCCAGCCCCGGAACCTGCGCCCCCATCCGATCTCGGGAATCTATTTCCGCACCCTGGATGACCGCTGGATCACCTTCGTGCTCAAGGGCCCGACCTGTTACCCGACCCTGATGAGGGTGCTGGGCCATCCGGAGATCATCGGCGATCCCCGTTACGCCCTGCCGACCCCCGACCTCGACATCGTCCGCGAGATCCGCGCCCGGGCGGAGGCGGCTTTTTTGCGCATGACCCTGGCCGAGGCGGCGGTGATCCTGACCGAGGCGGACCTGGCCTGGGCACCCCTGCAGAGCCTGTCGGAGGTGGTGGGGAGCGAGCAGTACCTGGCCACCGGCTGCGCGGTGGAGGTGTCAGATGGCTGGGGCGGGCGGATGGCCTCGCCGGCGGCACCGGGCCGCTTCCCCGAGGGCGCGCCGGAGGTCACCCGTGGGGCGCCGAAGCTGGGCGAACACACCCGGGAGGTCCTGGCCGAGGCCGGAGTTGCAGAAGAGGTGATCCAAAAAGTCATGGCCCGGCTCGGGTGAGCACGGGCCACGACAGGCGCTGAGGCGTCAGCCCCCACCCGAAGGCGGGGGCGCGCTGTATCAGTTGTAGACTTCGAACAGGCCGGCGCCGCCCTGGCCGCCGCCGATGCACATGGTCACCACAGCCCACTTGGCCTTGCGGCGTCGGCCTTCCTGCAGGACATGGCCCGTGAGGCGGGCGCCGGTCATGCCGAAGGGGTGGCCGATGGCGATGGAGCCGCCGTTCACGTTGTACTTTTCGGGATCAATGCCGAGGTTGTCGCGGCAGTAGAGGCACTGGCTGGCGAAGGCCTCGTTCAGTTCCCACAGGTCGATATCGTCGACCGTCAGGCCGTTCCGCTTCAGCAGCTTCGGAATGGCGAAGACCGGACCGATGCCCATTTCGTCGGGCTCGCAGCCGGCGACGGCCCAGGAGACGAAGCGGCCGAGGGGTTGAAGGCCCCGGCGCTCGGCTTCCTTGCCTTCCATCAGCACGACCGCGGCGGCGCCGTCGGACAGCTGGGAGGCGTTGCCGGCGGTGATGAAGTTACCCTCGCCCATGACGGGCTGGAGCTTGGCGAGGCCCTCCAGGGTGGTCTCGGGGCGGTTGCACTCGTCACGGTTCACCACGTAGTCGACGATGGTCTCTTCCTTCGTCTCCTTGTTGACCTGCTTCATCTTGGTCTTCATCGGGACGATTTCGTCGGCGAACAGGTTGGCCTGCTGGGCGGCGGCCATCCGGACCTGAGAGCGCAGGGAGAACTCGTCCTGGGCCTCACGGCTGACATTGTAGCGCTTGGCCACGATGTCGGCGGTGTCGATCATGGCCATGAAGATGGCCGGGGCGATCTTGGCCAGTTCAGGGTCCATGGACTCGGCGGGCAGGCGTCCGCCGCCGACCGAGATGCTCTCCACCCCGCCGGCCACGACGCAGTCGGCGCCGTCGCCACGGATGTGGTTGGCGGCCATGGCGATGGTCTGCAGGCCCGACGAGCAGAAGCGGTTGACGGACACGCCCGCCGTGGTCACCGGCATGCCGGCGAGTAGGGCGGCCTGACGGCCAATGTTGGGCGAGAGGTGGGCGTTGTTGCCGAGGAAGCAGTCCTCAACGAAGTCTTTTTCGACGCCCGACTTTTCCACCGCGTGCTTGATCGCGTGGGCCGCCATGGACATTGGCGGCGTCATGTTGAACCCGCCTCGGCCGGACTTGGCCAGACCTGTGCGGGCATAGGAAACGATTACGGCTTCACGCATGAAAAGGACCTCCCTTTAGTTTCATCGGTTATGGCCGCGCAGGTCGGCCTTGGCAATGTGAATCCCCCCAGCGGAAACCCCTTCCGCCGGGGCCTTCCGGTTCAGGGCCGGACGAGGAATTTCTCACCGGTCGCCTTGCGGTTGCAGGCCTGGACGGCTGCAGGGGTGAGCAGGTCGGTGAGCGAGACCTCAGTGGTGTAGCCCGAGGCGAAGGTGGTCTTCAGGCCGGCCACCACGCGCGCGCGCAGGCTGTCTGCGGCCTCCTTCCCGACCCGCATCAGGAAGGGGGTCAGGAGCCAGCCGCCCAGGCCCCAGGACATGCCGAAGCCCCGGTTGAATTCGGTCGGCCCGGTATCCAGGCCGCCATAGATGTAGACCTGCTTATGGGTGGTTGAGCCATAGCGCGAAAAGCTGGCCGGGTTGCGGGCATTGGCGGCGATTTCCATGCCGGTGAGGATCTGGCCAGCCAGCTTGCCACCGCCGGTCGCGTCGAAGCCCAGGGTGGAGCCCGTTTCGGTAAGGGCGGCCACCAGGCTCTCCATGAAGTCGGGCTGGGAAGAGTCGCAGACCAACTTCGCCCCCTGGTCCTTCAGGATCTTCGCCTGGGCGGGGCTGCGTACGATGTTCACCAGGGGTACGCCGTCCTCCAGGCAGATGCGGTTCAGCATCTGACCCAGGTTCGAGGCCGCAGCGGTGTGGACCAGGCCGGAATGGCCTTCCAGCTTCATGGTCTCGACCATGCCCAGGGCGGTGAGGGGGTTCACGAAGCAGGAAGCGCCGTCCCGCGGGTCGGTGCCCTCGGGCAGGAGCAGGGCGTCGGCGGCGCGCACGCAGCGATACTCGGCGTACATCTCACCGCCCAGGATGGCGACGGTGCGGCCCAGCATGGCCTGGGCCTCGGGAGAGGCTCCGGCGGCCACGACCTCGCCTGCGCCCTCGTTGCCGGCGGGCAGGGCAGCGCCAGCCCGGGCGGCCACGGCCCGGCGCAGGGCCGGCGGGATCGGCGCCGTCAGGACGGCCGACTCGCCCGACCCCGACACGCTGGCCTGGTCGAGGTCAGCGGGTCCGACCAGCAGGCCGAGGTCAGAGGGATTGATGGGCGTTGCCCGCACCCGGACCAGGATCTCGCCGTCCCCGGGCTTCGGCGTCGGAACCCGCGCCAGGGAGAGCCGGAGCTCGGTGGCGTCGGCGGTGACTTCGGAGCGCAGCTGGAGGAAGGTGTCGGGAACGGACGCGGTCATGTGTTGGCCTCTCGGGAAACGGTGAGGAGTAACGCTCATTTGAGCGGGGGGTATGTCAACCCAGGATCTATAGGGG
>NZ_JBAXIM010000002.1:0-34574 GCF_037138395.1 Phenylobacterium sp. | reverse complement strand
AATACGTGATCGGGCCACCCATGACCTCAAAACCCCTGCCTGAGGTGCCGGAAGCCCGGAACTAGCCCTGCCCTGGCGCGCCCGGCAGGACTCGAACCTGCAACCGTCCGCTTAGAAGGCGGATGCTCTATCCGGTTGAGCTACGGGCGCTCTGGAAACGGCTGTCGGCTCAATGCGTCCAGGGCTGCTTGCGATCGGCGGAAAAGTTGTCCGCATAGGCCTTCAGGATCCGGCGGGGTGCCTTGGGCTCGGTCACCTGGAAGGCAAGGCCGTGCCTCTGGGCATAGGCCACGGACTCATCCCGGGTCTCGAAAGACAGGCGGACCTGGGCGGAGGTGTCGTCGGTCAGGGTCCAGCCCATCAGGGGATCCGAAACCCGCGCGGACGCCGGCGCGAATTCGAGTATCCAGTCCTTGGCGCGGGCCTTGCCCGACTGCATGGCGGTCTTCGCGGGTCTGAAAATGCGCGCGATCATCCTTGCCCTCTTCCCTCGTTCCTGGACACCGGGTCCCCACGACCCGCATCCGCGGCCGGCTCTGGTCGGGGCGGCGTGATTCGAACACGCGACCCTCTGCTCCCAAAGCAGATGCGCTACCAGGCTGCGCTACGCCCCGAAGAGTACCGGCCGACGTTCGCGATAGCCGTCTTCGCGCGAAACCGCAATCACTCGGCGGGCTTGCGCATCAGCTTGAACACGCCGCTGGCCCGAACCACGTCAGCACCGACGGCGTGGGCGCGCCCCTCGACGAAGGCCACGTCCCGCGTCAGACGGGTTACACGACTCTCCCCGAAGACCCATTGCCCCACCCTGGCCATGTGCAGGAAATCGACGCTGAGGTGGATGGTCACGCTCGACCGATGGGAGGCCCGCCAGACCGCGGCAGCAAGAAGGCCGTCCATGAAGGAGGTCAGCATGCCGCCGTGCACGAGGCCAAGGCCGTTGGCGTGCCTGGGCAGGGCCAGGAAGGCGTGTTCGGTCGCCTCACCCTGGATCTCCCGGTGGAAGTAGGGACCGTTATGCATCGAATAGGGTCCCCGGCTGGAGGACCGGACAAAACCTTCGGGCGGAAGGATGGATGTGTCGTCCGACCCCGTGGTCATGGCCGGTTCCGGAAGATGGGAAAGTCGACCCGGTCGCCGGGCCGCAGGCCGATCTCGGCCGCCCGTCCCCCGGCAAGTTCCAGGACCCCCAGGGTCGAGCCGCCAGCCGGCAGGGGGGTCTCATCCAGGGGACGCGCATTCCGGGCGATGGACCGAACGATGCCGTCCTTGCGGATGTAGATGATGTCCAGGGGGATCAGGGTGTTGCGCATCCAGAAGGCGGTATCGGGCTGTTCCCGACCGAAGTCGAACAGCATGCCCCGGTCTGGAGCCAGGGAGGTTCGGCACATCAGCCCGAACTCGCGCTCCCGCTCGGAGTCCGCGACCTCGACCTGGAACCGGAAGTCCCCGCGGGAGGTGCGAACTGTGAGGGGGCGGAGGGGAGTCAACTCCGGCTGTCCCCGACAGGCGGACGGCGCAGACCTGGGCGGCAGCGCGGAGGCCGGGATGGCCGATCCCGCGAGGATGGCGATGATCCCGGGAATGAGCCCCAGGACAAGCGGACGTGGAGACTGGCGGCTCGGCATACCCTGCCCTTAACGCCGGGCTGAGCCCGACGCCAGTCAGATCAGCTGGACCTCCGCCACAACCAGGCCCTTGGGGCCATTGCCGAAGCGGACCATCAGGTCCTCACCCGGCAGCAGGTCCTCGACACCGGCACGGCGCAGGGTCTCGATGTGGACGAAGATGTCTCCGGGCTCCTGGTCCCGGACCACGAAGCCATAGCCCTTGGTGCGGTTGAACCATTTCACCTTGGCAGGCTCGAAGGGACCTTCTGCAACCGGGGCCCGATCAGCGCCCCCGTTGCGGGACTGGAAGCCGTCCCGTCCGCCGCGGTCATAGCCATTGCGGCCATCCCCCTGGCCATAGTCAGCGCGGTCCCGGCGCGAACCATAGTCGCTCCGTTCAGGATCCCGAGCCTGCCTGGGCTGAGCTGTGCTCTCGTCGAAGTCATGGATTTCCGAGACCTGCCAGCCCTTCGGGCGACGAACGACCGAGCAGGACAGGGATGCTCCCTCAGGAGCCAGATCCAGACCCAGCCCCCGGAGGGACGTCACGTGGAGGAGCACATCCTTACGGTCTGTCAGCTCCGGTTGGTCGGGAACGATGAAGCCATAGCCCTTGTCGACATCGAACCACTTTACGTGGCCACTGATCCTGACGGAGGGTTCACCAGCGTCTTCAAAGCCGTAACTGGACATGGCCCCCTCACGCACAACAGGCCTCGGCTCCGGAAGAGGAACTCAGGCCACAAATTCTTTTCTTGTCCTTTCCGTGACGTCAATGTTCGTTCCGCCCGCAACCCTGGGGTGCCCTACGTTTTCACGCTTTACTCACGCTCCCCGAACGGCGGGCTCTGGTGCCTGGATTTGATTGCAAATTTCTGGCCGCGCGGCCCCAAGCACCGCCTTGCGCCCCGCCCCTCCGATTACGGATAGCCCGTCCTAGGCCCCGGCGAGCTTTCCCGGGATCCGCACGCAGGCGCCACCAGCCAAGTGCGCGGACCGAATTTCAAGGGACCCAAACGCACACTGCGACCCGCCCGTGGGGCGGATCGCAGGTTGCCAGGGGATGAACGCCCCCA
Source organism: Phenylobacterium sp. (assembly GCF_037138395.1). Classification (GTDB taxonomy): domain Bacteria; phylum Pseudomonadota; class Alphaproteobacteria; order Caulobacterales; family Caulobacteraceae; genus Phenylobacterium. The sequence goes on along the minus strand of NZ_JBAXIM010000002.1, from coordinate 31,888 downwards.
AGTCGCTCGGGTTGTCAGAAGCGGCAGATCAGAACTTGGCCTGCATCCCGAACTCGAACACCCGACCCAGCGGATTTTGGGTCATGTAGTCGTAGTTGTACTGGCTCTTGTAGAAGGGTGGCTGGTTATCAAAGACGTTTTTGACCGACAGGGTTGCAGTCCACCTTTCCTGCAAGGTCAGGCGATAGGTGAAGTCACTGACCCACCGGTCATCGCGTGCGACTCGGCTCCCAGCAACAACGACGTTCACATCGTCGGTTCCAGCCCAGTACCGTGTGGTCCAGCGGAGATTATGGTCACCGACACTCCAATTCGCGTACGCATTACCCCGCAGCCTCGGGTAGGAATAAAATGAGGAAAGTAGCTCGGACTTTCCTGCCCGGTTCAGAGCGGCGTCAAACACAAGATTCGTGTTCAGCAGAACCCCTGCACCCCGCTTGTAGTCCATGAGAATGCTTGCATCTCCCCCCACGGTCAGATCCCCGGAAAGGAAATCAAGCCAGGAATAGGATCCGTTGATGTCAATCCCGGTGATCTCGGTATCCGGGCCGTTGATCACGTTGTTACGGACCGAAAGGAAGTTGTTCGGATGGCAGGACGGCACAGCCTGTCCGCCATAGAGCGTCGGGTTGACGACGTCTGTTCCGAACTGAAAGCGCTGGAAAAGAGCCGTTGTCCCGCACTGCCAAGCCGCTGGGTTAGATGACGGGAACATCGAGCCGTAGACCCGCGCTGCGGTTTCCGTCGTGATCTCATCCTTGAAGGCGAACTTGTAGAAGTCGATCTGCCCCTGGAATGTCCCCGACTCGAACAGGAAACCAACATTGTAGGTCGTAGCGGTCTCCGGCTGGAGATCGGGATTTCCAAAGGTCTGAACAGGTCGATAGAGCGGGGCTCCCGTAACCGGGTTGGTGAACTGGGCCTGGATAAATCCGAACCCGGGGTCCAGCGCCGCCACCGGAGGCGCCCGGAAGGTGGTGCCGGCCGAACCGCGCAGGGCCATCCAGGGCGTGACCTGCCAGCGGACCGACGCCCGCGGATTGGTCGTATTCCCGATGTTACCGCCAAAAAGCTCGGTACGAATGGCGAGGCTTGCCACAACGTTGTCGAGAACCGGCACCTGCATTTCCCCGAAGAAGGAAGTTACCTGCCGGTCGACATTACTTTCTCTGCCAGATCCGATGAAGGTGAACGGGCCACCCCCTGGCACCGCACAGGTCGGCAAGCCATCACCGTAGGGCTTGCTGTCAACGCAGGGCGTGACGTCGCCATTGAAGTTCGTCGAAAGCTCAATTGTCCGGTCGTTGTACCGCAATTGCGCGCCGACGGCCCAGCTGATCGCATCGTCTGTCCAGAGCTTGAGGTCTCCGAAGTCCCCCGCCAGCTGGACCTGAGCTGTCGCCAGCTGCTGGGTGGTCGTGCTGACCGCATTTTCCTGCAGCCATCCCCAGAGCGCGGGGTCGACCGCAGGTCCCGCCTTCAATCCTGTGGACTCCGCATAGTTGGCACCATTGATGCTCGACTTCTGGATCGAGTTGGCGAACGGATTGAAGTACTGGCAGGACCCGACGCCCGGCGCTCCGGTCGATGGGTTACAGCCCGGCCCGCCAAGTCCGCGCAAGGCCAGCTGGATTCGGTTCACATACCGGTCAGGGGTCTTATTGATCTGTTCAGCCCGCATGTAGTTAAGGGTCGTGCGCCATTCCCAGCCATTCGCCAGCTCGCCGATTAACCCGCCCACAACACGGTAGGAGGTGATCTGGTTGCTCTGCCGGTCAGCGTCAAACCCATAGAGAGGGTTGCCGCCCATGGCCGCGGGACGCCACTGCGTCTGGTTCATGGTCACGCCGTTGGCGAGAGCCGCGGCGCAGATCGCAGCCGTGATCTGCGGTTGAGTTCCCGTCGGACAGGGGTTGAAGAGGGCCTGAAGCCCCGGGTTGCTCGCCGGAACATAATAGCGCGATTGAATGGCCCCGGGAGCCGCGGGCATGGGAGAGGTCCCGCCGCCGGGTGACGAACCACTCGCCTCTATCGGCGTGGGAAACTGGACCGTCGACTGTGAGGCTGAGACCCGATCATCCGGGACTTCCGTTCGGGACCATAGAACCTCGCCATGGAACTTGAGCGAGTCGTTCAGCTCGAAATTCGCCTCGCCGTACAGTTGGTAGTGGTCCTCGTTCGCCACACGGTTGTCGTGATAGGTGAACGGAAAGAAGCACTGAGCGTTCGGCGCGAAGGAGAGGCCACCCAGCTGGGTGCAGCCGGCGTCAGAGAAGGTCGACGAAAGGGTCGCTCCTAGCGGTATGCCGGGGCGGGTTGGGTCCTGCACGAACCCGCCATTGGGTCCGATGACCGGCGTCCCGAGGATGGCGTTGTATCCGCCAGGATTGCTGGCCCCGGAGATACCGCTGACGTTGAGGGTGTCAGGGAAGACAGCGTTCGGCAGCGTCCAGGGCAGATCGGCGCCAATCAGTTCGCTGCGGTGCCGGTAGGAAGCCGCCAGCAGTACGTTGCCACTATCGAGTTTCCGTCCCCAGGCCAGGGAGGTTTCGTAGTCTCCATCCGAGCCATCGATCAGGGCGTATTTTCCGTTGACCTCAAAACCATCCAGGTCCCTGCGGGTGATGAAGTTCACAACCCCGGCCACGGCGTCTGATCCGTAGGTGGCCGCGGCGCCGTCGCGCAGGACCTCGACCTGGCCAATGGCGATGGTCGGGACCACGTTGATGTTGACGAACTCCTGACCGCCCGCGGCGGTGATGGTCGACAGGCGCTCGCCGTTCATGAGCGAGAGCGTCCGGGTCAGCCCGAGGCCCCGGAGATTGATCGTCGCGACGCCAGCCGCTGCGCCCCCGAGGAAGCGGTTGGACTCGCCGATATTGCCGCCCGAGACAGACGGAATGGTCCGCACCAGATCGACGAGGGACGGACTGCCCTGCTCCTGCAGCGCCTCGTTGGTGATGACGTCCACCGGCAAGGCGGCGTCCTCCGGTGTGCCCCGGATCAGGGAGCCGGTAATCACCACTTCGTCGACCTGATTATCAGAAACCTTGGCCGCGCTTTGAGCGGTTGCCTGGGTCGCCATACCGAGGCCAAGGGTGATCGCCAGAGCCGAGCTGGCATAGAGGTGCATGCGCCTGGACATTGTTTTTGTTTCCCCCTGTTGGCGGCTTATGCCGGCCAATCCGGGTCAGATTGTCCACAATTCACAGGATATGCAAGACACCAAGGGACGAGCCCGGCGCGGCCTGGCCTTTTGGTGGAAAAACCGGGTCCGTCGCAGACGACCGGGTTGCGTCCGGGATTATGCCTTCCGGCACCAGCCTTGGATGCCGACCTGGGGAAAGCCCTGGCCAGCCGACGGTCCACCCAGGGCCCGCCTCCAACCTATCCACCTGGGCTGGACTGAGACCGGGGCCCTGACCCCGAACACCCAGAAAGACAAGGATTTCAAACCTGCGTGGCAGTCCCTAGGGGAGTCGAACCCCTCTCTCCAGGTTGAAAACCTGGCGTCCTAACCGATAGACGAAGGGACCACGGACGCGGGAGCGGCGTCTATATCCGCCTTCCCGGGGGCGTGCAAGACGCCGGGGTCGGGTTTTGCACCCGGGCCGGTTCAGCCTGCATCGGCCCGGCGCGGATCGGCAGCGTCCTCGATCTCGAGCTCGACCGAGGCGCGGCCCTGCCAGTCATCCGGACGCAACCGGCCCACCAGGTGGAGGATGCCGCCCCCCTGGAGGAGCTGGCCAAGGGGGGTTTCCTCCGCCCGCCAGGCGACCGCCTTCAGGCGCCCTCCCGCGGAGTCCGTGAGCGTGGCCCGGACATGGCCGCCGCGCATGACCATGGGGCGGTCGACGCGAACGGAGGCGGCCGCAAAGACCGGTTCAGGGTTCCCGGGACCAAAGGGTGCCAGGCGTGCGAAGGCCTCCAAGAGCGAGCGATCGGCACCTTTGGGGGTGATGAGGGCGTCGATCTCCAGGACGTCGGCCTCGGCCGCCCGGGCCTGATCCTCGCCAAGGCGCATGGCGAGGAAGCTGGTGAACTCGGCTATGCGCTCCGGGCGGATTGAGAGCCCCGCCGCCATGGCGTGCCCGCCTCCCGACAGCAGCAGTCCCTCGTCGAAGGCAGCCTGCACGGCGGCACCCAGGTTCACGCCCGGCTGGGAACGTCCGGAGCCCTTGCCGACACCGGCTGCCAGATCGAGGCCGATCACGATGGCCGGCCTGCGGTAGCGCTCGCGCAGGCGTCCGGCCACGATGCCGATGACGCCCGGCGCCCAGCCCGGAGCCGAGACCACAAGCACCGGGGCCTCAGCAATATGCGGGTCGGCCTCGATCCGGGCGACGGCCTCGTCGATCACCGCCTGTTCCACGGCCTTGCGCTGGCCGTTGAGCTCGTCCAGCTCAGCCGCCAGGGCGGCCGCTTCGACGGGGTCATCGGTGGACAGGAGCCGGGCGCCCAGGTCCGAACGTCCGATCCGGCCGCCGGCGTTGATCCGGGGCCCCAGGATGAAGCCAGCATGGAATGTGGTCGCCGTCCCGCTGATCTTGCCGACATCCGCCAGGGCCTTCAGTCCGGGATTGGCCCAGCGGGACATCACCTTGAGCCCCTGGGCGGTGATCGCTCGATTGAATCCGGTCAGGGCGGTCACGTCGCATACTGCGCCCAGGGCAGCGAGGTCGAGCCACTGGCGCAGGTCCGGCTCTGGCCGCGAGGCGAACAGGCCCCGCCGGCGAGCCTCCCGGTTCAGGGCCGCGAGCAGGACAAAGGCCACGCCCGCTGCGGCCAGCATCCCCTGCCCCGAATTGTCATCTGGCCGGTTGGGGTTCACGAGGGCCGCGGCCGGGGGAATCTCGCCGGGGCGCATGAGGTGATGGTCGATGACCACCACGTCGAGGCCGATCTCCCGGGCGGTGGCCAGGGCGTCCTGGGCTGCGGCCCCGCAGTCCAGGGTGATGACGATCTCGGCGCCCTGGTCCTTCAGGGCCCGGAAGACGACCGGATTGGGGCCATAGCCCTCCTTGACCCGGTCGGGGATATAGATCGGGACCTCCCGGCCCATGGCACGCATCCAGCGCACCACCTGGGCAGCACTGGCGGCACCATCCACGTCGTAGTCGGCGAAGACGACCATGGAGCGCCCGCGCTCCAGGGCATCGACGAGGATCTCCGCGGCCCTGTCCATGTCCCGGAACGAGGAGGGGTCGGGAAACAGGGCCTTGAGCGTGGGGTTGAGGAAGACCTCGCCTTCGTCAGGACCCACGCCGCGGGAGGCCAGGGCCCGGGCCAGGGGCTCGCTGAGGCCCAGGGCGTTCTGGTGCCGACGGACCAGTTCGGGCGCCGCAGCGCGCGCCGCCCAGGCCCGTCCGCTGACCGAGCGGCCGACCCCGAGAAAGGGACCTTCCGCCAGGGTCATCGATGTCAGGCCGGACGCCGGAGGCGGACTTCTCGGACCGTCTGGGTGGAGGAGACCATGACCAGGCTGTGGGTCAAGATCTGCCCGCCCTCCCGGCGGACGCCATCCAGCAGGGCGCCCTTGGTCACGCCGGTTGCGGCGAAGATGGCGTCTGCCCGGACCAGTTCATGCAGGTCGTATTTCTTGTCAAAGTCGGTGATGCCCACGCGCCGCGCCCGTTCCTTCTCGTCGGCGTTCCGAAAGACCAGCCGGCCCTGAAACTGACCGCCGACGCACTTCAGCGCGGCGCAGGCCAGGACCCCTTCCGGGGCTCCACCCTGGCCGACATAGAGGTCGATGCCCGTTGCCGGGTCGGCGGTGTGCATGACCCCTGCGACGTCGCCATCCGTGATCAGGCTCACCCGGGCGCCGACCGAGCGGATCGAGGCGATGATCTCCGCGTGACGCGGCCGGTCGAGGACACAGACGGTGATCTCCTCGGGGGGTACCCCCTTGGCCGCGGCAAGGGCCCGCACATTGTCCGCAGGCGAGCGGTCGAGGTCGATAACGCCGGCGGGGAAACCTGGCCCGCAGGCAATCTTGTCCATGTAGGTGTCGGGGGCATTCAGCAGGGTGCCCTTGGGGGCCCAGGCCATCACCGCCAGGGCATTAGCCATGGCCTTGGCCGTCAGGGTCGTGCCTTCCAGCGGGTCCAGGGCGATGTCGATGGCGACCCCGCCCCGGCCGACCTTCTCGCCGATGTAGAGCATGGGTGCCTCGTCCCGCTCCCCCTCGCCGATGACGATCTCGCCATCGATGGCCAGGGCGTTCAGGGCGGTTCGCATGGCGTCCACGGCCGCCTGGTCAGCGGCCTTCTCATCCCCTCGCCCAGCCAGGGTGGAGGCGGCGATGGCGGCGATCTCCGTGACGCGGACCGCGTCCAGGACAAGGCTGCTGTCCAGTTGCTCAGTGGTCATCAAGGGTCTCCGGACGGCGAATGCGCCGCATTTATCTTCGATTCTCAGATGCTTGCGATGTGCAGCAGACGGGGCGGCTCAAGAACTGCGGGCAGCCGGCCGATCCGGTCAACCGCAGCGGCAAGCACAGCCTCGGCCACGGCGTGGGTCGTCATGACAATGGGGACGCCGGGAGTTTCGCCAGGCGGCTTCTGCAGGAAGCTCTCAATCGAGACGCCGGCCTCGGCCAGCTCCTCAGAAACCGAGGCCAGGACGCCGGGTTCATCCCGCACCATGACCCGGATATAGCCCCGACCCACCGCCGCCGTCCCCGCAGATGGGGCACAGGGCTGCAGGCTTGCGGCTGGCGCCTGGAAGACGGGCCTCCGGGCTCCGGCCATGACATCAGCGATGTCCGCCGCTACCGCCGCCGCCGTTGGACCTGCCCCGGCGCCGGGTCCTTGCAGGAAGATACGCCCGATGCGGTCACCCTCGATGAACAGGGCGTTGAGGGCGCCGTCCGCCTGGGCGATGGGATGGGTCTTGCGCACCAGGAAGGGCCGCACCTGAACCCGGGCACCCTCCCCTGCCCGCTCGGCGGAGGCGATCAGCTTGATGCGGTAGCCAAGGTCGCCTGCAAGCCGGATGTCCAGGAGATCGACGCCGGTGATCCCCTCCACCTCGGCCGCGGCGAAGTTGGGGGACCCGCCGAAGGCCAGGGCCGCCAGTATGGTGATCTTGTGGGCGGCGTCGAAGCCGCCGACGTCCATGGTCGGGTCCGCTTCGGCATAGCCCAGCCTCTGGGCCTCCGCGAGGACGTCGGAAAAGGCTGACCCTGTGGTCTCCATCTCAGTGAGGATATAGTTGCATGTGCCATTGAGAATGCCCGACAGGCTGCGGATCTCATCGCCCACCAGGGCTTCGCGGACGGTCTTGACCGCCGGAACACCGCCCATGACCGCCGCCTCGAACAGCAGGGAAACGCCCTTGGCCTCGGCCAGGGCCGCCAGCGCCGCGCCGTGTTCGGCGATGAGCGCCTTGTTCGCGGTCACGACCGCCTTGCCCGCCCCCAGGGCCGCCTCGACGGCGGCTTTGGCCGGACCGTCCGAGCCGCCGATGAGTTCTACGAAGATGTCCGTGTCCGGGGACTGGGCCAGGGACACGGGGTCGTCGAACCAGGCCAGACGGGAGATGTCTACGGCCCGGGGACGCGACCTCGATCGCGCAGAGACTCCGGTGACCACGACCCTTCCCCCCGCTGGGGCAAAGTCTGGACGTGAGGCCAGGAAGTCCAGAAGCCCGCCGCCGACCGTCCCGAGGCCCGCGACGCCGACGCGCCAGGTCCGTACTTCCTGAGGTTTGGTCACGGGTTCGATCCTGAATTCTGGGCCCGACCGAGGATGTCCTCAGCGTTCGCAAGGAAACGCCGCACATTGCGCGCCGCCTGGCGAATACGGTTCTCGTTCTCGACAAGGCCGATGCGCACGAAGCCCTCGCCGTATTCCCCGAAGGCGACACCCGGCGCCACGGCCACGCCGGCCTCCTCGATGAGCAGTTTGGAGAACAGCATGGACCCAGCCGAACGGTAGGCCTCCGGCAGGGGCGCCCAGGCGAACATGGAGGCTGGCGGGGCGGGAATGTCCCAGCCTGCCCGCTTCATCGACTTTACCAGGGTGTCGCGCCGGCCCTGGTAGATGGCGCGGATTTCATCGACGCAGTCCTGGGGTCCGTTGAGTGCAGCGGCGGCGGCCACCTGGATGGGGGTGTAGGCGCCGTAGTCGAGGTAGGACTTCACCCTGGCCAGGGCCGCGCAGATCCGGGCGTTACCCACCACCATTCCGACCCGCCAGCCAGCCATGGCGTAGGTCTTGGACAGGGAGTTCACCTCGACCGCTATGTCCTTGGCCCCTGGGACCTGAAGCACCGACGGCGGTGGATTGTCATCGAAGTAGATTTCCGAATAGGCGATGTCCGACAGCACCAGCATGTCGTGCCGGCGGGCCAGGGCCACGGCCTCCTTGTAGAAGTCGAGATCCACCCACTGCGCGGTTGGGTTGGACGGGTAGGACAGGATTAGGACTGAGGGCGGCGGTGCTGAATGCTTCACCGCCCGGCTGATGCCGGCGAGGTATTCCTCGGGCGACAGGGCCGGGACGTGGCGGATGACGCCCCCCGCCATGATGAAGCCGTAAGCGTGGATGGGATAGGCGGGATTGGGGCAGATGATCACATCGCCGGGCGCCGTCAGGGCCTGGGCGAGGTTTGCAAAACCCTCCTTCGATCCCAGTGTGGCGACCACTTCGGTGTCTGGATCGAGTTGCACCCCGAAGCGGCGCTCGTAATAGCCAGCCATGGCCCGGCGAAGCCCGATGATGCCCTTCGAGGCGGAGTAGCGGCCGGCCTTGGGATCGCGGGCGGTTTCGACCAGTTTGTCGACGATATGCTTGGGCGTCGGCATGTCGGGATTGCCCATGCCGAAGTCGATGATGTCCACGCCCTCGCCGCGGAGGCGGGCCTTGATGCGGTTCACCTCCTCGAAGACGTAGGGCGGAAGGCGGCGGATACGGTGAAACTCGGGTGTCATGTTTGCTCTGGCCGCACTGAGGACGGCGAAATGGGAGCCTCTCCTAGCTTGGCATAACCTTCGCTCCGAAGGCCGCCAAGCGGTTTGAAGTCTTGGCCCCCGCTGGCCCTATCGAGGGGGCGGCGGGGGCGGTGTAGCTCGCTTGCGTACATCGCGTGCGAAGGCGTCGGCTGAGGCGGTCGCCGACACCGACGGTGCGGCAGGTCCGCTCGTCTGGGAGGTCTTGGCCGCGAAGGCTTCGGTCTGGCTCAGGGTCCAGGTGTCCTCTGCGCCGTCCTTCGCGAGAGCCGCGCCCTCCGCCAGCACCTCTCCGGCCGCCCTCCCCCAGGCCGCCAGCGGGCGCTCGTCTACGGGCAGGACGGGAATGTCAGAGAAACGGGGATAGGCCTTCGCTCCCGCGGCAAGCGCCCGGACCTCTGTCGTGGCCGCTGTTGGCGGTGGGCCTGCAGCCGGCCGGGATGCACAACCGCTCGCCAGCAAGGCCAGTGCCAGGGGCGTCCCCAGGAGGGCGCGGACGGGAATCGAAAGGTGCGCCGGGAAGGTGTTCATGATTACTGTCGTATTATGGCATCATCGCCGTCTTAGAAAGCCCGGGAACCTCCCTGCGGGGAGATGGAGGCAGGAACATGGCTGGTAAGGACACAAAGGTTTCGAAGGGCAGCGCGTCTCCCCGCCGGAGCCCAGCGAAACGCAAACCCACTGCCATGTCGGAGGCCATCGCCACGGAACAGCCCTCCGCAGCTCAGGAGCCCCCGCCTGCGCTGGGCCAAGGCGCGGAATTTGCGGCTGCATTCACAGCGGCGGCGGGTCCCGCCGGGCTTGAAGCTATCGAGTCACTATCCCGAAACCTCGCAAGGGCCGCCATGACCGCCCAGGGCGCCATCGCCGAGTCCGCCCTCCGCCAGGCGGATAGGGCACCTGGGATTGACGCAGATCCCTTCCATGTGGGCCCCTCGATGGCCAGGGTGATGTCCAGCCTCGCCGGGCAGCCCGACGCCGTGCTGCAGGCCCAGGGAGACCTCTGGAAGCGCTATGTCGAGCTCTGGCACTTCGCCGCCCGCCGGGCGATGGGCGAGACCGCCGAGCCGGTCGCGACCCCTGGGAAGGGTGACAAGCGGTTCAACGCGCCCGACTGGACCAACAACCCTGTCTTCGACGTCATCAAGCAGTCCTACCTGATCACCTCCGACTGGATGAACGGGCTCGTTACCCGCGCCGGCGACGTGGACCCGATGAGCCGGCGTCGGGTGGAATTCTTTACTCGAATGCTGACGGACGCCCTGTCGCCCTCAAACTTCCTGGCCTCAAATCCTGAAGCCCTGAGGGAAGCCATGTCGAGCCAGGGCCAGAGCCTGGTCCGCGGCATGGAGAACTTCGCCGCCGACATCGCCCGGGGCGGCGGCCAGCTGGCCATCAGCCAGACCGACTATGAGCAGTTCGAGATCGGCGTGAACGTGGCCACGGCGCCCGGCAAGGTGATCTTCCAGAACGAGATCATCCAGCTGATCCAGTTCACGCCCACGACCGAGACGGTCCACGAGATCCCCATCGTCATCTTCCCGCCCTGGATCAATAAGTTCTACATCCTCGACCTGCGGCCCGAGAACTCCATGATCCGCTGGCTCACCGGCCAGGGCTTCACGGTCTTCGTCGCCTCCTGGGTCAATCCGGATGGGCGGCTCGCCGACCTGACGTTCGAGGACTACATGCGGCTGGGCATTTACGAGGGCACGGCGGCCGCCATGAAGCAGGCTGGCGTCGACCGGGTAAACACCGTGGGCTACTGCATCGGCGGGACCCTGCTCTCGGCCACCCTGGCGCACATGGCTGCAAAGGGTGACAGCCGGATTGCCTCCGCGACCTTCTTCGCCGCCCAGCAGGATTTCTCCGAAGCCGGCGACCTCCTCCTGTTCACCAGCGAGGAATGGCTGTCTGACCTCGAGAAGCAGATGGAGGCTGGCGGCGGCGTCCTGGCCGGCCAGGCCATGGCGGACACCTTCAACATGCTCCGCTCGAACGACCTGATCTGGTCCTTCTTCGTCAGCAACTACCTGCTGGGCAAGGAGCCCAAGCCCTTCGACCTTTTGTTCTGGAACGCGGACCAGACGCGGATGCCGAGGACCCTGCACCTCTACTACCTGCGCCGGTTCTATGGGGACAACGCCCTGGCCCGGGGGGAACTGGAACTGGATGGCGTGAAGCTCGACCTCGGACAGGTCAAGACACCGGTCTACGTCCAGTCCTCGAAGGAGGACCACATCGCGCCAGCACGTTCGGTTTACCGGGGCGCGCGGCTCTTTGGCGGGCCGACCACCTTCACCCTCTCTGGCTCCGGTCACATCGCTGGGGTCATCAACGCGCCGGTCGCGAAGAAGTACCAGCACTGGACCCACGACACCCTGCCCGAGAGCCTTGAGGCCTGGCAGGCCGGAGCGGCAGAGACGCCGGGTTCCTGGTGGCCGCACTGGGCTGAATGGCTGAAGTCCCGCTCGGGAGCCCAGGTCCCCGCCCGGGATCCCTCCGCCGGGCCCCTTCCTGCCCTCGAAGACGCCCCCGGGAGCTACGTCAAGGTCACCTCCTGAGGCGTTGCAGGGCCAGTCTTACGCTGGCTGCCAAGGCCCCGATGGGGAGTGTCAGGCTGACCATCCACGGCGAGAGGGGCGAGGGTCCCTTCTCGAGACCGAACCCCATGAGGCGCAGGCTGTAGGGCAGGAAGCCCGTGGTCCCCGAGGTCCAGTCCATCCACAGGGTCCCGAGGCCCGCAAGGCAGGCCAGGGCCCAGAAGAGGCGGCCCTCCAGGACCGGCACCCGCAAGACCCTCACCCCTGTCCAGAGCATGAAGGCCGGGGTCGCCGCTGCCAGCCCCAGAAACAGCCACTGGCCTGCCGTTCGGCCCGGCGCCCAGAAGGCCTGGGCGGCTTCGTCCGTCTTGGTCACCTCGGTGTAGGACATGGTCAGGGCCCTGTAGACCCGCACGACCTCGTACCCGCCCGAACCCGAGGCCGGCGCTTCTGGCGGCTTGGCCAGGAGAGCAGACTCCTTCCGGGGCGTCTGGGCGGTCGCGGGGATCACCCTCCTCCACCCCACCGGAACCACGATCAGGTCGACCACCGCCCGCCGTTCCGCGAACTGGTAGAGGTATTGGAGTTTCGCCTGTTCCGGACCCGGATCGCCCTTCCCACCGGTCTGCCGCGAGGCCAGCAGGCGGATCGACCAGGGGGGATCGGTGGGAAAGGCCTGGCGCACCTTCTCGATGCCAGCAGCATGGTCCGGCGAGGCCATGAGCTGGGGGGCGATCCCCCGGTCAATGGCCTGCCAGTCACCGCGCTGGACGGCGTCGATGAAGAGCCGACCCATCCGGTCTGCGTCCAGCTCCGCCTTTGGGGCGGCACAACCCGCGAGCAGCACCAGGCCCAGGAGGGCCAGGAGCCCCCTCATGCTGGGCGGAACCGCAGAGCGACTCCATTGCTGCAGTATCGAAGCCCCGTAGGACGGGGCCCATCGTCGAACCGGTGTCCATGGTGACCGAGGCACTGGGCGCAGTGATACTCGGTCCGGGGTACGCCAATCATCCAGTCGGTCTTCAACCCGAGGGCGCCTGGGATGGCGGTGTGGAAGCTCGGCCAGCCAGTTCCGCTCTCATACTTCCAGGCAGACCGGAAGAGGGGCAGGTCGCATCCAAGGCAATGATAGGTTCCGCTGCGCTTCTCCTGAAGGAGCGCGCTGGAACCGGGCCTCTCAGTATCCGCCTGCCGCAAGACGGCAAAGGCGTCCGACGGAAGCCGGCTCCGCCAGTTCGCAGCGGTCAGCTTGCGGAAGGACGACCCTGCATAGGCGTCCTGCGCAGCCGCCGCCGACCTTGGCACAAACGCAGCCGCCGCAACGCCAAGGAGAAGCCCGCGGCGGGTGGAAAGACCCCTAGAGACCGGCATGTTCATCTAGCCCAAGCATCAGGTTGAGGTTCTGGACGCAGGCACCAGACGCGCCCTTGCCCAGGTTGTCGAGGATCGCCACCAACCGCGCCTGGGTCCCGTCAGGGGAGCCAAAGACGAAGAGGTCCAGGAGGTTGGTGCCGTTGAGCGATTCCGGATCGAGGTCCCGGACATAGCCGGCCGCACCCGAGCGGGTCTCCTGTAGATCGGCGCAGGCCTCTGCGGAGGCAACACGGACAAAACGCTCGCCAGCATAGGCCACTTCCAGCGCCTGGCGAACGGCCTCCGGTAACGGGTGCTTCGGCAGGGCCGACAGGACCAGGGGAACCTCCACCAGCATGCCCTGGGCATAGCGCCCCACCGCCGGGGCAAAGACGGGTGGGTGAGCAAGCCGCCCGTGGATCTGCATTTCCGGGAGGTGCTTATGGGCCAGGGACAGGCCGTAGGTCCGGAAGGCGTCTGAAGTTCCCGTCGCCGGCGGTCCCTCGAACTCGCCAATCAGCCCCTTGCCGCCCCCGGAATATCCCGAGATCGCATTGACCGTGACGGGGAATTCCGCAGGCAGGAGGCCCGCTTCAACCAGGGGCCGGACCAGACCGATGAAGCCTGTCGGATAGCAACCGGGATTGCTGACCCGGTATGAAGCCTGGATCGCAGCGCGCTGTGCGCGGGTCATTTCGGCGAAGCCGTAGGTCCACCCGGATGCTGTGCGGAAGGCCGTGGAGGCGTCGATCACCTTCACCTTGGGAGACTCGATCATGGACACCGCTTCCCGGGACGCATCATCCGGCAGGCAGAGCACCACCAGGTCTGCCGCGTTCAACAGCTCACGTCGGGCCTCGGGGTCCTTGCGGCGTCCAGGATCAATGGAAAGCAGCGCGAGGTCGGCGCGACGTTCGAGCCGCTCGCGGATCTGCAGGCCTGTGGTCCCGGCCTCACCGTCAATGAAAATCTTGGGGGTCATGCGGCCTGTCCTGGGGTCACAACACGAAAAGGGGCGCTCCGGTAAGCCCGAAGCGCCCCAGTATCCCGATTGGAGACGTTGTCTAGCGCTTCGAGAACTGGAAGCTGCGGCGGGCCTTGGCCTTGCCGTACTTCTTACGCTCGACCACTCGGCTGTCGCGGGTCAGGAAGCCGTGGGGCTTCAGGACCGAGCGAAGCCCAGGCTCGAAATAGGTCAGGGCCTTGGAGATGCCGTGGCGGATCGCGCCAGCCTGCCCGGACAGGCCTGAGCCGGCCACCGAGACGACCACGTCGAACTGGCCAGAGCGGTCGGAGACATCCATGGGCTGGGCGATCATCATCCGCAGAACAGGGCGGGCGAAATACACCTCCTGGTCGCGACCGTTGATGGTGATCTGGCCCTTGCCGGGCTTGATCCAAACCCGGGCGACCGCATTCTTGCGCTTGCCGGTCGCGTAGGCCCGGCCCTGGGCGTCGACCTTGCGCTCGTAAACGATCGCCTGGGGGGCGGCCTGGGTGGAGAGGTTTTGCAGGGCATCGAAGCCCGTAGGCGCGGGAGCGTCGGTCATTGTCTTACTGGCTCCGCACGTTCTTGGCGTTCATGTCGCCGAAGACCAGGGTCTCCGGGTTCTGGGCGACGTGGGGGTGTTCGGCCCCGGAATAGACCCTCAGATGCGTGAGCTGGCGGCGGGCCAGCGGGCTTTCCTTGGGAAGCATGCGTTCGACGGCCTTCTGGAGCACGCGCTCGGGGAAACGCCCGCCGAGGATCTTGTCCGCGGTCCGCTCCTTGATGCCGCCGGGATGGCCGGTGTGCCAGTAATAGGTCTTCTGCTGGAGCTTGCGCCCCGTCAGCCGGACCTTGTCGGCGTTGATCACGACCACGAAGTCACCGCAGTCAACATGCGGGGTGTAGTCGGGGCGATGCTTGCCGCGGAGACGCATGGCAATGAAGGAAGCGAGGCGGCCGACAACGGCGTTCTCGGCATCGATCATGATCCACTTCTTCTCGACGTCGGCGGGCTTCAGCGAAGCCGTCGTCTTTAGCATGGGAACAGGTCCATTGATTGAACGCGGGCCGGAGCCCGAGGTGAGGCGGGCGGATACGACGAGGGACATCGCCCTGTCAACATGACGCCTTGAAAAATATCGCAACCTACTGTTTTTACGGACTAATTTAGTTCGGGTAATATAATACCAGTTCAGGCGCGCCGAGCGACCCACAGGAACCCGGTCGCAAGTCCGAACACAAGGGCGGCGGCAGCCTGGTGCGCGAGCCCGAGGTCTAGGGGGATTGCAGACATCAGGGTCCAGATCCCAAGCCCAGCCTGACAGAAGACACCAAGTCCAAGGGCAAAGGCCATGCGCCTCACAGGGGTTGAGGACACCCGCCCCGTCACGGCGGCGTAGACAAGCCCCGCCGCGCAGAGGCAGAGCAGATAAGCCCCCATGCGATGGTTAAACTGTACGGCGGGAATGGAGTGGGCGAAGGTGGCCCAGAGGCTCTGCCCGGCATAGTCCTGTGGGAACAGCCGGCCGCCCATAAGGGGCCAGTCGTTCAGCACGTAGCCGGCGTCGTTTCCTGCGACCAGCGCCCCGAGCAGGATCTGGATGTAGACCAAGACGGCAAGCACAAGGGCGATCTGCGGCCAGGCGCCGCGACCGCGCCGCCGAAACGGACCATTCCAGGCCTCAAGCCCCGTCCAGAGCAAGGCCGCAAGCAGGAAGAAGGCCAGGCCGAGGTGGGTCATCAGCCGCTCTGGTGCCACTGAAACCCTTTCACTCAGCCCGCTGGCCACCATCCACCAGCCAATTGCACCCTGGAGGCCGCCCAGGGCCAGGAGGGCCCAGCATCGTCCAACCAGCCGCTTGGGCATCTGGCGCGTAAACAGGAAGACAAGGAAAGGGAGCCCGAAGGCGACCCCGACCAGGCGCCCCAGGAACCGGTGGCCCCACTCCCACCAGTAGATCGCCTTGAAGGCGTCGAGCGACATGCCCCGGTTGACCTGCTGGTATTGAGGGATGGCCTTGTACTTCTGGAATTCCGAGGCCCAGTCGGCTTCCGACAGGGGCGGAAGAGCACCCGTCACGGGCTTCCACTCGGTGATGGAGAGCCCCGAGTTGGTCAGGCGGGTGGCGCCGCCCACGACGACCATGGCCAGGACCAGGGCGGCGACCAGGAAGAGCCAGATGGCGACTGGACGAGATCGTTCCGAGATGGACATGGGACTAAGTCGCTCCTGTCGAAAGCCTCTTGGGTCTGCACCCAATCCCGGGTGACGAACGCCAGTGGCCGGGATATAGGCGCGCTCATGCCACCTCGCCTCAGAAGTTTTGTCGGATCCGTCCTGATCCTCATTTTCCTCGCCGGATATGTCTGGGCGGCCACGGCCATAGCCGACAGGCTACCCGACGACATGCGGATCAAGCTGGTCTTCTTTGCTGTGGCGGGGGTCGGCTGGGGACTGCCCATCCTGCCCCTGATGACCTGGATGAACCGGGGCCGATAGGCCGATGGTCGGAGCGGCGGGATTCGAACCCACGACCCCTTGACCCCCAGTCAAGTGCGCTACCAGGCTGCGCTACGCTCCGACATCGGCGAGCGGTTCTTCTAGCGGCTTGCGCCCGCCGGGCAAGTCATTTCGGCGTCAGCCGGCCAGCAGGGCGTCGAGCCTCAGCTTGATGGCGATCAGGTCTTCCCGGGTCGCCACCAGCTGAGTCCGGGCGACCTTGTCGGGAGGTACCTGCGAAGACTTGGGGGCGGCCTGAGACTGTGCAGCAGCCAAGGCGATACTCGCTTCCGGGGCTTCGGCAATTGGGCCTGCAAGTGCATACAGGGCCTTGACCCCGTCTCGTCGGCAGACCTGCTGGACGTCCCGGATGGAGCGGCCATGGTCATGAAGAAGGGTGCGCAGGCTCCGTAGCAGGGCGACGTCCTGGGGCCGATAGAACCTGCGTCCCCCCGCCCGTTTCATCGGTCGGATCACCGAGAACCGGGTCTCCCAGAACCTCAGCACATGCGGTGCGACCCCGACTTCATCGGCGGCCTCTGAGATCGTTCGGAAGGCTTCGGGGCCCTTGGTCACGGTTTATTTCGACAGCGCGCGGTCGATGCGCGCCTTCATGACCTGGCTGGCGCGGAACCCGATGACGCGGCGAGGTTCGATGGCTGCAGGCTCACCCGTCTTGGGATTGCGACCCATCCGCGCGCGCTTGGCCCGCACCTGGAAGACCCCGAAGCCGGACAGCTTGACCTGTTCGCCCTGTTCAAGGGCCTGGGCTGTCAGTTCCAGGGTTCGCTCGACCAGCTCCGCGCAGTCCTGGCGGGTCAGGCCCACCTCTTCGTGGACCGCTTCCGCGAGATCGGCCCGTGTGACTGTGGATCCGTTCATGGTCCTTGTCCGTGCCAAAGGTGAGACCGCGCGCCACGCGATACGTTAACGCCAGAGATAAGCTTTTCAACTCAGGCGCATCAAGCCTGAAGTTAACGATTTTTAGGCTCTAGAGCCGCAGAGTGCACGCGCCCCAGGTCAGACCCCCGCCCATGGCCTCGAGAAGGACCAGCTGTCCGGGCCGGACCCGGCCGTCAGCAATGCCTTGGGCCAGGGCCAGGGGAATGGAAGCCGCAGAGGTGTTGGCGTGTTCGGCTACTGTTGAGATCACCTTGGCCTCGTCGATACCCAGCCGGTGAGCCACCCCGTTCAATATGCGCTGGTTCGCCTGGTGGGGAATGAACCAGTCAACGTCAGAGATCGCGATCCCGGCGTCCGCCGCCGCGGCGGTGACCGCTTCGGAAATGTTGATCACGGCGTGCTTGAAGACCTGGTTTCCCTGCATCCGCAGGTGGCCGACCTTGCCGTTGGTCGAGACGCCCCCGTCCACGTAGAGAAGGTCCTGCTTGGTGCCGTCTGCCCGCAGGGCAAAGCCAAGGAGCCCCCGGTCGGAGGCATCGCCCCTGCCCTCACCGGGCTCAACCACCACGGCGCCAGCACCATCCCCGAACAGGACGCAGGTCCCGCGGTCGGTCCAGTCCATCAGCCGGGTCATGGTCTCAGCGCCGATCACCAGGGCGCAGGCGGATCGCCCCCGAGCGACGAAGCCATCGGCCGTGGACAGGGCGTAGACAAAACCTGAGCAGACGGCCTGGATGTCGAAGGCAATGCCCACCGGGCACCCCAGCTTGCGCTGAACGATAGTGGCCACCGCCGGGAAGGTGAGGTCCGGGGTCGTCGTCGCGACGATGATCAGGTCGACGTCCGAAGGCGACCGGCCCGCCGCCTCCAGGGCCTTGCGGGCGGCCTCGACGGCCAGGTCCGAGACAGCCTGGTCCGGCGCAGCCCGGTGCCTCTGGCGGATACCGGTGCGCTCCTGGATCCATTCGTCGGAGGTATCGACGAAGCGGGCGAGTTCCGCATTTGTGACGATTTCCTCGGGCAGGTAGCCGCCCACGCCTGTGACCACGCTGCGGATCACGCTGGCGCCCCTTCCACTGCCGGGAAGTCGGCACTTAGCCGCGTCATGTTACGCTCGATCTGGCTCATGAGGTCACTGGCCGCCAGGTCCACGGCCAGGCCAACCGAGCGGCCAAAGTCCCGGGCGTCGGCGCCGCCGTGGCACTTCACCACCAGCCCGCCGAGGCCCAACAGGGGTGCTGCCGGGGTCGGCGTAATCCGGTCGCGAAAGCGCCTCAGGGCTGGGCGGGCCAACAGCGCACCGATCTTGGCGGGAAGGCTAGAGGTCAGGGCAGCCTTAAGCTCCTCTGTGATGTAGCGCGCCGCCCCCTCCCCGGTCTTCAGGGCGATATTCCCGGTGAAACCATCGGTCACGACCACGTCCACCAGGTTGGTGGAGAGGTCGTCCCCCTCGACGAAGCCGTGATAGGCAATGTCCAGCTTGCCGCTGCGCAGGATGGCGTGGGCCTGCTGCACCTCGTCATGGCCCTTCATGTCCTCGGAGCCGACATTCAGCAAACCAACCCGGGGCCGCTCCACGCCATAGGCCACCCTGTGATACGCCTCGCCGAGGATGGCGAACTCCACGAGCCGCTCGGCATCGCAGTCAATGTTCGCTCCGGCGTCCAGGAGTGTGGTCACGCCCCTGAGCCCTGGCCAGGGCACCACCAGTGGCGGCCGCTCCATGGGAACACTCATGCGCAGGATCAGCCGGGCGATGGCCATCAGGCTTCCCGTACTGCCGCAGGAGACGGCGGCGACCGCCTCCCCGGACTTTACCGCCTCGATGGCGTTCCACATGGAGGCGCCCTTGCCCCTGCGGACGGCCGTCGCCGGCTTCTCGTCTGACGCGATAACCTTGTCGGTGTGGCGGATCTCGGACCGCCGGGCGAGTTCCGGGGTGCGGGCCAGTTCGGGCCGAATGCGAGCCTCGTCCCCATGAAGAAGGAACCGCACGGTCACGGGCACGCTCTTCAGAGCAAGGGCCAGACCCGGAACTGTCGCCGAAACCCCGTGATCGCCGCCCATGGCGTCGACGGAAATGACACTCGATTCGGTCAACAGACTCAGCCCGCCCCTACCCGCCGGAGGAGATAGGATACAGGCCCAAGACGGGCATGCAAATCAGGGCAGGCCGGCATTACGGACGCCTTTCCTTCAACGCATTGAGGGCGGCGAAGGGCGAGGTCGTATCCGGACCCGCAGTCCAGTCGAACACGGCGTCGGACCGGCGGGGGAACGGATCGATCGCCAGGGCGAGATGTTCCTCGAGAATAGCCACCACGTCGACGGCGTCCCCTTCGAGGACGTCGGGCGGATCGGGGCTATCCAAAGAGATCTCGACCTCGCCGTCACTGATTTCAACCGGCAGGTTGGGGCTGCCCTCCGGGACCAGCCGGAGATCGATGACGCCGGCTACGGGCTGGGAGAAGGGCTCCAGGCTCACGCCGCAGACCTGTATGACCTCCCCCTGGAAGCCTCCCCTAACCTCGCACCCATCCAGCCAGGGACGGACCTCAAGGCGTGCCTCCAGCTTCGGAAGGCCCTCAAGGCCCAGGCGTAGGGCCAGCGCGGCCCTCGCTGCCTCGTCGGGCACCAGATGAAGACTGAGCGGCCCTGCCGCCAGGTCCCCCAGCCGGAACTGCGTCGCACCCGTCATTTCGCGCTCCAGTCGACCTGTCCGTCCAGCAATCCCTGAAGGGGCAGCATGGCGAGGTGGCTGCGCTGGGCATGGACATAGGCGGCCAGTTCAGTCACCGGCGGCGCCTCCAGCCCCCCATAGACCGTACGCGCAAGGATCGTCTCCAGCCCATCCGCTTCGCCGACGCCCTCAAAGGCGGCCTCGTAGCTGCGAAGGCGGCCGTAAAGCGCCTCTCCGATCTTGCGCATCTTTTTCCCGACCGAGAGATCGCCTACGCCCATCTCCCGGAGCGCATCATCAAGTGAGCGTATGTATGCGTCGAAGAGCCCCTGGGAGACCTCCCCGGCCTCCGGGCCCTGGCGGACAAGCCGGTCGAGCAACAGGATCACGTGCAGGGTATACTGCTCGAACCGCCCCTCGACGGTGTCAGGTGTCCGCAGCTCCGCGTACAGGTCTGGCCGCCGCGCCTGGACCACGCAAGCGGCATAGAGCCTCTTGCCAGCTTCCTGCTCGGGTCGCTTTTTGAAAAGTCGCATCTTGGCCTCGATTTCGCCCCCGACTGCGCGTAACGCCGGCATTGCAGTAAGGGGCGACGGGCGCTAGGTCAAAGCCCGGAGCCAGGAGACGGGACAAAGATGCTGAAACGCGCCGCCTTCGCCATCGCGCTCGGAGGGTTCGCCCTAACGGGTGCCTGTGCGCCAGTATCCACATTCTCCGGCTTCCAGGCGATCGAATCCAACCCCCGGGATATCAAGCCGGGGACCGACAGCAAGGCTACCGTGCGAGGTCGCCTCGGGTCGCCGTCCACGGTCTCCGCCTTCGACCCCAATGTCTGGATCTACATGAACCAGATGAAAGAGACCGTGGCCTTCTTCAAGCCTGCCGTTACCCGTCGGGACATCACCATCATCACCTTCGACAAGGAGACGGAAGCGGTAAAGACGGTCGACAATCTGACCCTCGCAGACGGCAAGGTCATCGCCTTCAACGGCCGTGAAACGCCAACCCGCGGCCGCGAACTGACCGTCATTGAACAGTTGGTCGGCTCGATCGGCGCCGGCGGCCTGCTGCCCCGCGAAGACGAAGGCGTCCCCGGGTCCCGTCCTGGCGACCGCCGCTAGATCCTGGAACCGAACTCCGGGACGACGCTTGGCCAGGCCGGTGCCTCGCGCCAGGATACCCAGGCTCACCCCTCAAACCCCCCACAACACATGAAAACGCCCCGGAGAGATCTCCGGGGCGTCGTCAATCTTGGGGTGCGCCCGTAGGCTTCAGCCCGCTGCGTAGAGGATGGCGAGCAGCAGGAGGGCCACGATGTTGGTGATCTTGATCATCGGGTTCACGGCGGGACCCGCGGTGTCCTTGTAGGGGTCGCCGACGGTGTCGCCGGTCACCGCAGCCTTGTGGGCCTCGGAACCCTTGCCGCCGTAGTGACCTTCTTCGATCAGCTTCTTGGCGTTGTCCCAGGCACCGCCGCCAGAGGTCATCGAGATGGCCACGAACAGGCCGGTTACGATCACGCCCATCAGCATGGCACCCAGGGAGGCGAGGCCATTGGCCTTGCCCGCCGCGGCGGTGATGACGAAGAACAGGACCACAGGCGAGACAACCGGCAGCAGGGAGGGCACGATCATTTCGCGGATGGCGGCGTTCGTCAGGATGCTGACAGCCCGACCGTACTCTGGCTTGACCTCGCCGGTCATGATGCCCGGGTTCTCGCGGAACTGGCGACGGACTTCCTCGACTACCGCCTCCGCAGCCCGGCCAACGGCGGTCATGGACATGCCGCCGAACAGGAAGGGAAGCAGGCCACCGAACAGCAGGCCGACCACCACATAGGGGTTGGAGAGATCGACGGCCACGACGCCCAGGCCATCGAAGAAGGACCCCGGCTTGGCCTGCGCCGAGAAGTACTTGATGTCCTCGGTATAGGCCGCAAAGAGCACCAGGGCACCCAGGCCGGCCGAACCAATAGCGTAGCCCTTGGTGACGGCCTTGGTGGTGTTGCCCACGGCGTCGAGGGCGTCGGTGGTCACGCGGACTTCTGGGGGCAGGCCCGCCATCTCAGCGATACCACCGGCGTTGTCCGTGACCGGGCCAAAGGCGTCCAGGGCGACGATGAAGCCCGCCAGCGACAGCATGGCGGTCGTGGCGATGGCGATGCCGTAGAGGCCCGCCAGGGGGTAGGTAATCATGATGCCGGCGATGATCACGAGGGCGGGCGCTGCAGTGGACTCCAGGCTCATGGCCAGGCCCTGGATCACGTTGGTGCCATGGCCGGAGACGGAAGCCCTGGCCACCGACTTCACGGGCCGGTAGCCCGTTCCCGTGTAGTACTCGGTGATCACCACGATGAGCGCCGTGACTGCGAGGCCGACCAGGCCACAAAGGAACAGCGACTGGGCGGTGATGGTCAGGCCCGAAACGGTGTTGACCGGAACCGGGACCAGGGTGTTCACGACCCACCAGATGGCACCGATCGAAAGCACGCCGGTGATGATCAGGCCCTGGTAGAGGGCACCCATGATGTTCTGCGAGCGGCCAAGCCGGACGCCGAAGGTGCCAATGATTGAGGTCACGATACAGACCGCGCAGATGACCAGCGGCAGCAGCATCATGTTCAGGGCGTTTGCGCCGAAGAAGATGGACGCCAGCACCATGGTGGCCACGGTGGTCACGGCGTAGGTCTCGAAGAGGTCAGCGGCCATGCCGGCACAGTCGCCAACATTGTCACCCACGTTGTCTGCGATGGTCGCCGCGTTGCGCGGGTCATCCTCGGGGATCCCGGCCTCGAGCTTACCGACCAGGTCGCCGCCCACGTCGGCACCCTTGGTGAAGATACCGCCGCCGAGACGGGCGAAGATGGAGATCAGCGAGGCGCCAAACCCGAGGGCGACAAGAGCGTCGATGACATGACGGTCATTGTACGCCAGGCCCATCGGCCCGGTCAGGATGAAGAAGTATCCCGCAACACCGATCAGGGCGAAGCCGGCGACCAGCATCCCGGTGATCGCTCCCGAGCGGAAGGCCAAGGACAGACCCTGGGCCAGACCCTCCGACGCCGCCTGGGCAGTCCGGACGTTTGCGCGGACCGAGACCAGCATGCCCACGAAGCCGGCGAGGCCCGACAGGACGGCGCCGATCAGGAAGCCGAAAGCAGCCTTGGCTCCGAGCAGGGGAAAGAGCGCGACGAAGATAACGGCACCGACAATGGCAATCGCCGTATACTGCCGGTTGAGATAGGCCTGAGCGCCCTCCTGGATCGCCGCAGCGATTTCCTGCATGCGCGCATTGCCGGGAGAGGCCTTCATTAGCGAGGCCGTCTGGACGGCACCGTAAAGCACCGCGAGAATGCCGGCCAAGATCGCCAGCACAAGATAATTCATGATTGAAGCGCCCCTTCAGTGACTGAGCGAGGGCGATTGGACTGGACGAAATCCATGTCCGAGGACCCCCCCAGGTGATTTTTCGACACGACGAAACGCCCGAGTCTGCGACCGCCGAAAGTCGCGGGAAACTGCCAAACCTCGGCCCGCCATGCAACGCTTGTTCACCAGCACCGGGCTCCTTCGAGTGAACCCATTGTTATTCCACAGTCTTTGACACGATTCAGAGTTAGGGACGGATGGGCTGGCGGGACTGGGTGCCCGAAACGGGTGGAGAATAAAGTCGCTTTTGGGGCTTCTGGTCCCTGATTTCCACCGACTGGACCCGGGTGGCACCGTAGACGGCGCGGGCTGCGCTGAGGGTTTGGGCCTCCAGCTTCTGCGGATCCAGGGCCATGAGTTCGGTCCCCGAGTTCAAAGGTGCCCGGTAGGCTGCCTTGAGCATGCGCTCACGGACGAAGGGCTCGCCCGCCTCGATGTCGGGCCGGGATATGCCCGGGTTGAGGTTGATGCGCAGGCGGACCAAGACATAGTTCACCACCCGCCCGTCTTGCAGGACGGGTAGGCCCACACCCGAGAGGTCAAGGCGAAGGTCGGCTGCGGTGGGCTCTTTGGCTGGCTTTTCTTCCTTGGCCTGGGCCATTGCAGGCGCAAGAGCATGAAGGCCCAGACCGAGGGTCAGGACCATAAGGACAGCCAAGAACCGGCCGATGCGCTTCTGGGCAGCCGGACGTGCCGTTAGGGCCCGGGGCCGCCGCACCTGAAATTCAGTCATGCCTCCAGCCTCCGGCTCCGGCCTCGATTTCACGACCTTCATACAGGACGCCGGACGCGCCCTCCACAAAGCGACCGATCACCGTGCAGCCAGCGCCCAGGAGGGCGGCCTGGCTCTCAGCATGCGTAGCCAGCACAAGCTCATAGTCATCGCCGCCCGATGCCAGCGCGATCCGGGCGCGGCAGGCGTCGGGCTCGCTGGTGAGCCAGAGTCTTGCGCCTGGCGACAGGGGAATGAGGTCGAGGTCGATCCGGACGCCACACCCCGAGGCGTTGGCGATATGCCGGGCGTCGGCGACGAGGCCGTCCGAGATGTCGGCGGCCGCCCTGGCGTGCGAACGCACCAGGTCGCGCAGGTCCAACCGCGGGGTGGGCCTGCGGAATTTCAGCGCGAGTTCGCCGCCGGGATCCGTGACCTCCCCCCGGAGGGCGCGCAGGCCCAGCCAGGAATCCCCGATCGGGCCGCTCACCGCCAGCAGGTCGCCCGGCCTGGCTCCAGAGCGGCGAACCATCCCCCCCGAAGGGCAACGACCAAAGAAGGTACCAGAGACCATGAAGGGCCCCGGGGTCGAGACTGTATCGCCGCCCAGCAGGTTGATACCGAACGCTGCCGCCTCACTCGCCAGTCCGACGGCGAAGGCGCGACGTTTTGACAGGGGCCAGTCCGGGGACCAGGCCAGTGATTGCAGCCAGGCGAAGGGCTCTGCGCCCTTGGCGGCGAGGTCGGACAGGTTCACCCGCAGGAAGCGCGCAGCGACCACCTCCGGCGCCTCACCGACCGGGAAATGCACCCCTTCCACAAGGGCGTCCTGGGTGACGACCATGTCCTGGCCTTGCAGCAGGGCCGGCAGGATCGCTGCGTCGTCTAACAGGTCAAGGGCGCCGGGATCACCCCGGGTCAGGGGGCGGAAGAGTTCGGCAATCTGCTCGAACTCATCCGGTCCGGGTGCGGGATCAGGCCCGGACATCCCGGGCCAGACCGTCCAGTGCGGCGTTCACAAACCCAGGCTCAGGCCCTTCAAAGAAGGATCGTGCCAGGTCGACGTATTCGTTGATCGCCACTTCCACGGGCACATCGGGCCGGTGGGCCAGCTCGAAGGCACCGGACCTGAGGATCGCACGCACGGTGGCGTCCAGGCGATCGAGCCGCCAGCCCTCGGCGAGCCTACCAGCGATACCGGCATCGATTTGGCGCTGGTTGTCGACGACGCCCCGCACCAACTCGGCGAAGAAAGGTTCGTCCGCCGAGGCGAGGGGCTCGCCCTCCTCCGGGCTAATGGCACGGTCGAACCTGTGCTCGGAGAACTCCCGGATCACCGCCTCCACCCCGACCCCTGAGACTTCCATCTGGTAGAGCGCCTGGACTGCCGCCAGGCGGGCAACCGACCGCGCCATATGAGACGAAGCCTTCACCTGTCCTGGCCGAGGAACTGGCGCCGGAGGGCGATCATTTCCAGGGCTGCCCGGGCCGCACCCCCACCCTTGTCTCCCTCGCTGACGCGGGCCCGGGCCCAGGCCTGGTCCGCGTCCTCGACGGTCAAGATCCCGTTACCCAGGCAGATCCCCTTACGAACCGTGAGGTCCATCAGGCCCCGGGCGCTTTCGTTCGAGACGATCTCGAAGTGGTAGGTCTCGCCCCGGATCACAGTCCCAAGGGCCACATAGCCGTCATAGGCGACACCGGCCGGAGAGTGATGCGCTTCATCCGCCTGGGCAATCGCACCGGGTACCTCAAGGGCGCCAGGCACGCTGACCACGTCAAACTCGGCACCGTGGGCGGACAGGACGTCTGACGCCCCGCGAAGAAGCTCGTCGGCGAGGTCGTCATAGAACCGGGCCTCGACAATCAGGAGGCGCAGCTTGTCCTGGGTCATTTCGATCTTCCTTTTCCGGGCAGCCTAGGCGGTTTCCCGCCAGCGCGCGAGGTAGCGGGCCAGCATGTCGATCTCAAGGTTGACGCGATCGCCAGCGGCGAGGTCGCCCAGGGTGGTGACTTCCCAGGTGTGGGGGATCAGGTTGACCCCGAAGACGTCGTCCTCGACGCCGTTCACGGTCAGGGAGACCCCATCTACGGTGATGGATCCCTTGGAGGCGATCAACCGATGAAGCGGTCGCGGGGCGCGAATCTCGACCCTGCGGGAACCGCCCTCCGGCGTAACCGAAAGAACCTCACCAATCCCGTCCACGTGACCGGAGACGATATGGCCGCCCAGTTCGTCGCCGACCTTTGCCGCCCGCTCCAGATTGATGCGCCGGCCCACCTTCCAGTCACCCAGGTGCGTCAGGGAAAGAGTCTCGCCGGAGACCTCCACCGCAAACCCGCCCTCCATCTTCTCAACCACGGTCAGGCAGCAACCCGAGTGGCTGATCGAGGCCCCGATGTCGACGGTGGACAGGTCGTAGGACGTGGCGATCTCGAAGCGCCAGTCCCTATTGGTGTCGCGCACGGCGCGGACGGTTGCGATGTCAGTGACGATCCCGGTGAACATCAGATCCTCTCGTAGGTTTCGCAAAGATCGGGCCCGAACTCGGCCAGGGAGACGCGCCGGAACCGCGGGACATCCGCAAGGCGATCCCATGGCAGATCGCCCAATGCAGGTCGACCCCGGGCACCCAGGATAAGGGGTGCACGGAACCAGACCAGCCTGTCCACCCGTCCCGCCGCCAGGAAAGAAGCCGCCACCTGGCCACCACCTTCCAGGAACAGGCGCTCCAATCCCTCAGACCTCAGGGCATCGAGCACCTGGTCTGGCTCCGGGCGGGTGCCCTCCCCTCCCAGGCTCAGGACCCTGACGCCCAGCTCGACCAGGGCCCGGTCCGCAGGTCCCGAAGCCACGAGATAGGTGGGGATGTCCCGCGCCGTCCTGGCCAGCTTCGAGGCCGGGGAAAGCCGCTGCCGCGTATCCAGCACGACCCGCGCGGGCTGTGGCGCCTGGTGGCCCTCCAACCGGACTGTCAGTTCGGGGTCGTCGATCAGGGCAGTCTCGATCCCGACCACTACGGCCTGACAGGTAGCCCGAAGCCGGTGGACCTCCTGCCGGGCCGCCTCCCCCGTGATCCACCTGCTCTCGCCCGTCGAGGTGGCGATCCGGCCGTCCAGGCTGGTCGCAAGCTTGAGGGTGACCCCGCTAGCGGTCATCCTCTCCGCTCTCGCTCAGGCCTTCACGCCCGAGGAAGGTCGCGAACTCACCCGCCTCCCTGAAGTCCCGGTAGACCGAGGCGTACCGGACATAGGCCACGTCATCGAGGGCCTTGAGCTGCTTCATCACCATCTCGCCGACCACGGAGGATGCCAGCTCGGTTTCCCCAAGGCTCTCGAGTTGGCGCACGATCTGAGAAAGCATCCGCTCAATGCGTTCAGGTTCAATGGGCCGCTTGCGCGTCGCGATGGCGACGGACCTGCCAAGCTTGTCCCGGTCAAAGGGCGTGCGCCGTCCCGACCGCTTCAGGATGGTGATCTCGCGCAACTGAACGCGCTCGAAGGTGGTGAACCTACCGGCACATTCCGGGCAGAGGCGCCGCCGGCGAATGGCCGCACCGTCGTCTGACGGCCGGCTGTCCTTCACCTGGCTCTCGAGGTGTCCGCAGAACGGGCAACGCATGATCTGGCCCCTCCCGGCTGGGCCAACCCCTATTAGGGGCCTCAGCCGTAGATAGGAAAGCGTTTCGTCAGGGCCAGGACCTCGCTCCCGACCTTGGCCTCCACGGCGGAATTGTCCCCGCCAGCGGCCACGCCGTCCAGCACCTCTCCAATCCAACGACCCACCTGCCGGAACTCGGCTTCGCCGAAGCCGCGGGTCGTCCCGGCCGGGGTTCCGACCCGTATGCCCGATGTCTGGACGGGCGGGAGGGGGTCGAAGGGAATGCCGTTCTTGTTGGTGGTGATGCCAGCGCGCTCGAGGGCCACCTCGGCGTCTGCCCCGTTCACGCCCTTGGGCGTCAGGTCCACAAGCATCAGGTGGCTGTCCGTGCCGTTCGAGACGATACGGAAGCCGGCCTGCTGCAGGCTGTCGGCCAGGGCCCGGGCATTGTCGATCACCTGTTGGGCATAGACCTTGAACTCAGGCCGCAGGGCTTCACCGAAGGCCACGGCCTTGGCCGCGATCACATGCATGAGGGGCCCGCCCTGGAGCCCGGGAAACACCGCCGAATCCAGCTTCTTCGCCAGCTTCTTGTCGTTGGTGAGGATCAGCCCACCCCGGGGCCCCCTCAGGGTCTTGTGGGTCGTGGTCGTCACCACATGGGCGTGCGGGAAGGGATTGGGATAGACGCCACCCGCCACCAGGCCCGAATAGTGGGCGATGTCAGCCATCAGAAGGGCACCGACCGAGTCTGCGATCTCGCGGAAGCGGGCGAAGTCGATGTGCCGCGAATAGGCTGAGCCCCCAGCAATGATCACCTTGGGCCGTTCGGCCAGGGCCAGTTCGGCGGCCTGGTCATAGTCGATCAGATCATCCTGTGGCCGCACGGCATAGGACACGGGCCGGAACCACTTGCCCGACTGGTTGACGCTCTTGCCGTGGGTCAGGTGACCGCCGGCCGCCAGGTCCATGCCCATGAAGGTGTCCCCGGGCGTCAGGGTCGCCATGAAGACCGCCTGGTTGGCCTGGCTGCCGGAATGGGGCTGCACGTTGGCATAGTCGCACCCGAACAGGGCCTTGGCCCGTTCGATGGCCAGGACCTCGGCCTCGTCTACCACCTCGCAGCCACCATAGTAGCGCTTGCCCGGATAGCCCTCGGCATACTTGTTCGTCAGCACCGACCCCTGGGTCTCGAGCACCGCCCGGGAGACGATGTTTTCGGAGGCGATCAGCTCGATCTGTTCCTGCTGGCGCCGGAACTCCCCCGAGAGAACTGCGGCCAGGGCGGGATCGGACTCGGCCACCGAAGCCGAAAAGAAACCCGCCGGAACGCCGGCGGCGAGGGTCTGTGAGATCATGATGCCAGTCCTAAAGATTCGGCTGCGCTGAAGCCTCGCTGTTTACAGCCTCGGCGCCACGGGCGGAACCACCATCGCAGAGCAGAGCCCGGAAAAGTCGGCGTAGCTCAGGCGGCCTGACCACCAACCCGCTGGATGTTGCAGCGAACCCACAGCGTCTCGAGGGCGCGGACCAGATTGTCCATCATTTCATCCGTGTGCGCCGGACTTGGCGTGAAGCGCAGGCGCTCCGTGCCGCGGGGTACAGTGGGATAGTTGATCGGCTGGACGTAGACGCCGTGATCCTCGAGCAGGATGTCCGAGATCATCTTGCAGTGGACCGGGTCGCCGACCAGCACGGGGACGATATGGCTGACCGATGGCATGACCGGCAGGCCTGCCGCCTCCATGCGCGCCTTCAGGGCCGCCGCACGCTCCTGGTGCACCTCGCGGACCTCATTGTGTTCCTTGAGCCAGCGGATCGAGGCCACGGCACCCGCAGCGATGGCCGGCGGAACGGAGGTGGTGAAGATAAAACCGTCGGCGAAGGACCGGATCGCGTCGACGATCACCGCGTCCGCCGCGATGTAGCCGCCCATCACCCCGAAGGCCTTGCCCAGGGTTCCCTCGATAATGTCGATCTCGGCCATGATGCCGTCCCGCTCGCACACGCCGGCGCCCCGGGGGCCGTACATGCCTACGGCATGGACCTCATCGATATAGGTCAGGGCCCCGTACTTCTTGGCCAGGGCCACGGTGCCGCGGATGTCGGCAATGTCGCCGTCCATGGAATAGACGCTCTCGAAGGCGATCAGCTTTGGCGCGGCCGGATCGGCGGCGGCGAGCAGTTCCTCGAGGTGGGCGAGGTCATTGTGACGGAAGACATGCCGGGCGCCGCGCCCGCTCCGGATGCCCGAGATCATCGAATTGTGGTTCAGCGCGTCGGAGTAGACGATGAGCCCCGGCAGGATCTTGTAGAGGGTCGAGAGCGAGGCCTCGTTCGAGACATAGCCCGAGGTGAAGAGCAGGGCCGATTCCTTGCCGTGCAGGTCGGCGAGCTCGAGCTCCAGCTCCACATGATAGCGGGTCGTGCCGGAGATGTTCCGGGTGCCGCCCGAACCCGCGCCGGCTTCATCAATCGCTGACTTCATGGCGTCCAGCACCACCGGGTTCTCGCCCTGGGCCAGGTAGTCATTGGAGCACCAGACCACGACCTCAGCGGTCGTGCCGTCCGGACGGGTCCAGGTGGCGTTGGGAAAACGGCCGCGATGCCGCTTCAGGTCAGCAAAAACCCGATACCGGCCTTCTGACCGGATCTTGTCCAGCGCGTCTGTGAAGGCACCCGTGTAATTCATGGCTCATGTCCCGCCAGTCGGAGCGCAGCCCGACCGTCAATTCAACCAAAAAACGCAGATCTTTTGCACCCGACTAACCGTGATGTCCAGCAAAGCTGACGCCAGCGTCACGATCGGAATTAAGTCCTCAGACCTCTCCACGCAAGAGCTCCAGCATGGAGGAAAAGTCCTTGCCGCTGTTCCCCAGCCGGTCCCAGAGGGCATAGAGCGCCTCGGCCTGGGCACCCAGGGGCGTGGAGGCGCCGCTGGCCGCTGCGGCGGCCTGGGCCAGCTTGAGATCCTTGAGCATCATGGCCACGGCGAACCCGCCCGCATAGTCGCGGTTCGAGGGCGCGGTCTCCACCAGGCCTGGCCAGGGCGAATAGCTGGTCAGGGACCAGCACTGGCCGGAGGATTTCGAGGCGATCTCGAAGAACTTGTCCGGCTCCAGGCCCAGGCGCTCGGCCAGGGCGAAGGCCTCGCAGGTTCCGATCATAGATATGCCCAGCAGCATGTTGTTGCAGATCTTGGCGGCCTGCCCTGCCCCGTGGTCGCCGGCCCTCAGGACCACCCGGGCCATGGGGGCCAGCAGGGCCTCGATCCGGGGTAAGGCGGCCTCATCGCAGCCGACCATGAAGGCCAGGGTCCCGGCCTCCGCGCCCGCCGTACCGCCGGAAACCGGAGCGTCGGCGAAGACATAACCTGCGGCGGACGCCTCGCCAGCCACCTGCCGCGCGCTCTCCACGTCGATGGTCGAGCCGTCGATCAGCAGGGCGCCGGCGGGGGCGACGCCCAGGATATCCGCTGCGTAGACGGCCCGGACCTGGGGACCGGCGGGCAGCATGGTGATCACCGCTTCGGCGGTGGCGACAGCCTCCCGGGCGCTGGCGGCGGGGGTACAGCCCCGGGCGGCGGCCCGCTTCAGGGCCTCGGCGGAGAGGTCGAAGGCTGCGACCTCATGGCCTGCGCCGACGAGCCGGGCGGCCATGCCCCCGCCCATATTTCCCAGTCCGATGAAGGCGATTCGGGTCATTCAACCCTCCGTTTTTCTTGGGGTTTCTCTCTCAGGCGCCCGGCAGGGGCGACCATTCCTGGTCCGCCGGCAGGGGGGCGAAGATGGCGTCCAGGAGGGCCTCGCCGACGTCCTCGAGCCGGGCCGGATCCCACTTCGGGGCGTTGTCCTTGTCGACGATGACGGCCCGGACGCCCTCCAGGAAGTCGTGGCGCTGCACGACCCGGGCGCCGATCCGGTACTCCATGGTCATGTTGGCGGCGAAGTCCGGGGCGGCGAGGCCGAGGGCCAGCTGGCGGAAGGCGACCTTCAGGGTCTGGGGGGACTTGGTGCGCAGGGCCAAGGCCTGGGCGCGGGCCCAGTCGGAGCCGGCCTCCAGGGCGGCGAGGATGGCCTCCACCGAGCCCAGGCCGAAGGCGGCGTCGAGCTCGGCGCGGTGCGCGAGCAGGGGCGCGGGGCCTGGGTCCACATGAAACTGCGCCAGCAGGGCCTCGATATCGCTGGGATTTTCAGCCAACGCCGTCTTCAGCTCGGGGAGCCGTTC
>NZ_JBAXIM010000001.1:0-41740 GCF_037138395.1 Phenylobacterium sp. | reverse complement strand
CGCGGCTGCCCGTCAGGCCCGTCACCGGCTCCTGGCTGACGCCGCGCGCGCGGCGGGTGCTCGCGTGATCCTGATGGGGCACACGGCGGACGACCGTTCGGAGGCCGAAGTCATGCGGACGATGGGCGGGACCACACCCTCTCCCCGGGAATGGACACCTTCGCCCGTCTGGCCCGAGGGCCGAGGCGTCTTTCTCCTGCGCCCCTTGCTCGCAATCCACCGGTCAGACCTGCGGGCGTGGCTCGCCGCCCGGGGCGAATCCTGGATCGAGGATCCGGCCAACAGCGACGTCCGGTTCGCCCGTAGTCGCGCCCGGCTCGCCCTGTCCAGCAAGCCCGACAGGGAGGCGATGGAAATTTCCCTCGGCGAAGCGGACGGGGCCGCTGCAGCCCTGTCGGCCGAGGCGCAGGCGGTACCCTTCGGACTGGTCCTGGACCGTAGACGTTTCCGGACGGCGGACAGGGGCGCGGCGATCCAGGTGGCGGGCGCCGCCTGTCTGGCCGCCGCCGGGTCCGCGAGGCCGCCCAGGTCCGCCACCCTCAGGGCGCTCTGCGAGCGGCTGTCCGGCGACGGAGCCGTTCACGCCACACTGGCCGGGGCGCTTATCCTTGCCGACGGCACCCGGATCCTCTGGACCCGGTCACCCGGGGAGGCCCGGCGTTCAGGCGTCGTCGACCTGGTGCTGGAGGCCGGGGAGACGGGGGTCTTCGACGGGCGCTTCGAGATCGTGGCGGACCGGCCTGCCCGCGTCAGCCTGCTGGCCGGCAGGATGGCGCGCCTGGAACCCCTGGTTCGGGCGGCCCTGGCCGCAGCGCCTGCACCCTGCCGGGGCGCCCTGGCCGCGGTGGTGTCCGAGGAGGGCGTCCGGCTCGCCGGGACGCCGGGCTCAGGCGTTCGGCTCCGCCCCCTGGCGCGAGCGCGCCTTATCGCGGCCTGCGGCGGCGTCGCCACCGAAGCCGGGGCAGCGGCCCTTGAGGCTAGCCTGCAGGATTGACGGAAAGAACGTGCTCGAAGCCGCGGACGACCCGGTGGGCGAACCGGGGGCCCAGAAGGCTGGCGTGTTGGGCCCCGGGAACGCGGTCCACCCATCCGGCGCGGGAATCGACAGCAGGCGCGTTCTGGAGGGCCTGGAGGTCGGCGGGCAGGGGTACGGCACCCGCCGTCACGACAGCCACGGGCAGATCCGGATCGAAGGGCCCCTGCATCCGCCCCTGCTCGGCCGAGGCGGGCCATTGCTGCACTTCCCGGGCCGCCGTCCGCGCATGCGAGGCCGAGGCGTAGATCTGTCGCTTCTCAAGGGAAACCTCAGGCGGAAGACCGATCCGGTCCCCGGCCACCAGGGCCCAGGCCTGCATGACGCCGAGGTCGGCCACCCGGTCGAGCCCGAACATGGCCAGGCGGAAGCCGCCGACCATCCAGGCCACAGCTGGATGTTTGCTGGACTCTGGGGTCACGGCGTCCACCAGCACCAGGCCGTCCAGGCGATGGCGGACCCGGGGGGCGAGGCTGCGAAGGAAGAGCCCAGCCATGGAGTGGCCGCCGAGAACCAGGCGCGAGTTCGGGTCGACACAGGCGACCAGGGCCTCCAGGTCAGCGGCGATGGCCCGGGCGTCGCGGGGATCCGGGCCCGGATCCGAATACCCGAGGCCGGCCCGGTCGTAGGCCAGGCTCCGGACGCCCTGCTCGGCCAGCAGGGTCTGGACGACGAACCAGTCGGCGGCGCAGCCGAAAGCGCCGCATTCCAACACGACCAGCGGTCCACCTTCCGAAGGTCCGGCCCTCACGGCGCGCAGACGCCGGCCGCCGATATCGACGCCTTCGCCCCTCAAGACGGCCCCCCGGAGGTCGCAGCCGTCGGGGCTATTTCCAAGTGTAGGAGACCGGGGCGGCCACAGGGCCGAAGGTGATCTCCACCGAGGTCACGGCCTTGGCCCCCGCCGGTGGCTTGAACACGGCCCGCGTCGCCTCGGGCAGGACCCGGATAGGCGGCGCGCCATCGAAGGCCACCCTCACCTCCCGGACTGATTCCTCGGGCGACTTCAGCAGCTTGGGCCGGGCGGCCTCTCCGGGAGCCTCGCCGCTGATCTGGAAATAGCGCTGGGTCTGGCTCAATCCGGCGAACCAGACGATCTTGAAACCGTCGCCGGTCACCCACCAGCTGGGGCTGAGGCCGACGTCCGCCGAATAGGCCTTGGGGCCGGTCCCGACCGTGACGCGCCCGGACCGGGGTTCGAGAACTCCGTTGGTGTTCGGCTCGAGGGGGATGGAAAAGACGATGGGCGCGGCAGGTGCTTCCGGTGACTTGGGTCCTGAGCACGATGTAAGTAGGACAATCGACGCGAGCAAAAGCCCGTTTACGAGACTTCGCATGACTTGCCTCCCTGATGGCGACAGGGAGCATGTACCCAGAGGAAGGGTGCTGCAAGCGGAGGCTGAATTCCTGAAAGTCGCGCTTCACAGGGACTTGAGGATACCCTCGACCATCTTCTTGGCGTCACCGAACAGCATCATGGTGTTGTCGCGGAAGAAGAGCTCGTTCTCGACGCCGGCATAACCCGAGCTCATTCCGCGTTTCACGAACAGAACGGTCCGGGCCTTTTCGACGTCCAGGATGGGCATGCCGTAGATGGCGCTGGAGCGGTCGGTCTTAGCCGCCGGGTTGGTGACGTCGTTGGCCCCGATGACGAAGGCCACGTCCGCGGTCGGAAACTCGGCATTGATGTCCTCGAGCTCGAAGACCTCATCGTAGGGTACGTTGGCCTCGGCCAGCAGGACGTTCATGTGCCCGGGCATGCGGCCAGCGACGGGGTGGATGGCGTACTTCACGTCGACGCCTTCCTCCTTCAGCTTGTCGGCCATCTCGCGCAGGGCATGCTGGGCCTGGCTGACGGCCATGCCGTAGCCGGGAACGATGATCACCTTGGAGGCGTTCTTCATGATGAAGGCCGCGTCTTCCGCCGAGCCCTTCTTGACCGGGCGGGTCTCCACCCGGCCGCCGGCCGCCGCTGCGCTGTCGTCAGCGCCGAAGCCGCCCAGGATGACCGAGACAAAGCTGCGGTTCATCGCCTTGCACATGATGTAGGACAGGATCGCCCCCGATGAGCCGACGAGGGCACCGGTGATGATCAGGGTGATATTCTCGAGGGTGAAGCCCAGGGCCGCCGCCGCCCAGCCCGAATAGCTGTTCAGCATGGACACCACGACGGGCATGTCCGCGCCACCGATGGGGATGATGAGGGTGATCCCGAGGATGAGGGCCAGGGCGAAAATGGCCCAGAAGGCCCAGAGGGCTGAACCGCCGCTGACCACCAGAACGCCGACCAGGCCCACCAGGGCAAGGCCGATCAGTATGTTCACGACATGCCGGGCGGGAAGCAGGATGGGCGCCCCCGACATGTTGCCGTTCAGCTTGGCGAAGGCGATGACCGAGCCCGTGAAGGTCACCGCGCCAATGGCCAGGCCCAGGGACAGCTCCACAAGGGAACCGCCGTGGATGGCGCCCGGCGCGCCGATCCCGTAGGCGCCCGGCGTATAGACGGCGGCTACCGCCACGAGGCAGGCGGCAAGGCCGACCAGGCTGTGGAAGGCGGCCACCAGCTGGGGCATGGAGGTCATGGCCACCCGGCGTGCGATCACCGCACCGATCCCACCCCCGACGCCAACGCCGCCGAGTATCAGCCCGACGGTCAGGCCATCCAGCTTGTCCTGGCTGAACAGGGTGACGAGGGTCACGCCGATCGCAAGGGCCATGCCGATCATGCCGTTGCGGTTGCCCGCCTGGCTGGTCACCGGGCTGGACAGTCCGCGCAGGGCCAGGATGAAGAGCACCCCGGAGACCAGGTAGAGGATGGCGGCGAGGTTGGCGCTCACTTGGCGGCATCCTTCTTGGCGGGCTCTTTTTTCTTGTACATGGCCAGCATCCTTTGGGTGACGAGGAAGCCACCGAAGATGTTCACCGCCGCCAGTCCAGCGGCAAGGGCGCCTGCACCCTTGGAGATCATCGCCGCACCTGCGCCGGCGCCCGGTGCGCCCTGTGCGGCCGCAGCCAACAGGGCCCCCACGATGATCACCGAGGAGACCGCGTTGGTCACCGCCATCAGGGGCGTATGCAGGGCTGGAGTGACGCTCCAGACCACGTAGTAGCCGATGAAGATGGCCAGAACGAAGATGGCAAGCCGAAAGACTGTGGGATCAACGTCCATGTGCACCTCCATCAGGATCCGGCGAGAGCCGGATGCACGATCTTTCCACCGCTGACGACCAGGGCAGCCTTGAGGATTTCATCTTCAAGGTCGGGAGCAAGGGCCCCGTCCTTGTCGAGAAGAAGGCCCGAAAAAGCCAGCAGGTTCCGGGCGAACAGGGCCGAGGCGTCCGCCGCAACCCGACCCGGCATGTTGGCGATACCGAGGATCTTTGCCCCGTTGTCCGTTTCGACGGTCTCGCCGGCCTTCGCGCCCTCGACATTTCCGCCCTGCTCAACGGCGAGATCGACGAGGACCGAGCCGGCCTTCATGGAGGCGACCTGGGCCGCCGTGACCAGGCGGGGTGCCGGCCGGCCCGGGATCAGGGCGGTGGTGATGACGATATCCTGCTTGCCGATGTGGCCAGAGATCAAGTCGGACTGCTTGGCCTGGTACTCCGCGCTCATCTCCTTGGCGTAGCCACCGGCGGTCTGGGCGTTGCGGAATTCGTCGTCCTCGACGGCGATGAACTTGGCCCCAAGGGACTCCACCTGCTCCTTGGTGGCCGGCCTGACGTCGGTGGCGGTGACCACGGCACCCAGTCGGCGGGCCGTGGCTATGGCCTGGAGCCCGGCGACGCCGACCCCCATCACGAACACCTTGGCCGCGGCGATGGTGCCAGCGGCGGTCATCATCATGGGCAGGGCGCGGCCATAGGCGCTGCTGGCCTCGATCACGGCGCGGTAGCCGGCGAGGTTGGCCTGGGAGGACAGGATATCCATCACCTGGGCGCGGGTGATCCGGGGAATGAACTCCAGGGCATAGGCGTCCACCCCGCTGGCGGCGAGGGCCTCGAGCCCGGCGCGGTCCTGGTAGGGGTTGAGCGAGGCCGCGACGATGGCGCCCGGCTTCAGGGCCGAAAGGGCCTCGGCGGAGGGCATCCGGATGCCGAAGAGGATGTCTGCACCCTTGACGGCGTCGGCGGCGGACGGGGCCAGCCGCGCGCCTGCGGCAGCGTAGTCGGCGTCGAGGCAGGCAGCGTGCTGGCCAGCTCCGGCCTCGACGGCCACGGTGAAGCCGGCGGCGATCAGCTTGCGAACAGTCTCGGGCGTGGCGGCGACCCGGGTTTCCCCGGGATGGGACTCACGGATAACAGCGATGACGGCCATAGGTCGTTCCGGTCTCCCGATGATGGTACAGGCTCAGCCCGACCCTAATGCGCCGCGTCGGGCTTTTCCCGAAGAACGACAATGCCGATCACAGTCAGGGCCAGGGACGCGCCTAGGCCCGCCAGGAAGCCGGCGGGGGTGCAGAACCAGAGGACCAGCAGGACCAGCAGGGCGGCGATCGCCAGGGAGCCCCACTTGGTGACGACCATGAAGCCGCCATAGGTGGCGGCCTGCTCGCTGATATCCATGTCGCCGTGATGATATTCGGAGGGCATTCGGGACTCTCTTGTTCCGATACAGGGTCTGTGGACGGGGGGTTACACGCTCCAGCCGCGCCGCTCAAGTCCGCCGGTGAGGTCGGGCTCAGGCACCGGGCCAGACCGCCAGAAGGCCGCGGAGTGCCGAAATCAGCGCCAGGGGTTGGTCGATCATGATGTGGTGGGCGGAGTCCGGAATGGCGATCTCCAGGGTCTGGGGCGGCAGGGGCGAGGGTCCGCCCTCTTTCCGACGGCTGATGATGGCCGAACGGTCGCCATAGATATGGACCAGGGGGATAGCGACCTGGGGGGGACCGCCGCCCATCATCCCGCTCATCAACCCACGGTCGAGCTTGGCCCACATGTTGGGGTCGAAGCGCCAGCTCCAGCCCTCCGAGCCGTCCGGCTTGGTCACCTTCTTCAGGGACTGGCGGGCGATGTAGTCCGCGATGAAGAGGTTGCCGGCCACCTGTGGAGGCATGAGGCGGAATCGGGACAGGGCCTCTTCCAGGCTGGGATAGACCCGCTGGGCCCGGTCGCCCGTTGGGATGTTCCGGACCTGCTCGGCCATGCGCTCGGCCATGCGCTTGCCTTCGGCGGAGTCCGGGGGCGGCCCGCCGAAACCCGTGTCCACCAGGATGGCGGCCCGCATGCGTTCGGGATGACTGGCGGCGGCGAAGAAGACCTGCGAGCCGCCGAAGGAATGGCCGATATAGATCGGCTTTCCAGCTTCGTAGAGCCCCGCGGCCTGGGCCACAGCCTCCGCGTCGGTGGCAAAGTCCTGGAAGGCGTAGGTCTCGCGCCAATCCGAATCGCCCATGCCCGCCAGGGACATTGAGGCCACCCGGAAATCCTGGGCGAGAAAGGGGGCGATGAAGCTCCACCAGTCGGCGTGGGCGGAGTTGCCATGCACCAGGAGCAGGCCGGGCTTGCCCCGCTGTCCCCAGACCAGCATCTCGATCCGGGCGCCGAGGGACTCCACATGACTGCGCTCCGGTGCCTGGGCCAGGGCGTTCCGGAACCATTCGGGGGAGTCCGGCTCCCCGCCGCGGAAGGGGGCGAGCGGTGCCTGGACCTCTGGCGGCAACGCCCCCGGTTCGGTGTGTATCGGGCGGTCGTCGTAATACCCGACGGGCGCGCCTTCCTTGATCGCGGGATCGATCGGCATGTTCTACTCCTGCGCCTCCCGGTAGCCCGCTTTTCGGCGGATAGACCGGATGCCCTTGTATACCCCGGTGCCGGTCATCAGTATCCGGTCACCCGACCAGATCCGCCCCGCAACAGTAAAGATATCGCCGTCCTCCGCGAGGATTTCGCTGGTCCCCTCGACCCAGTTGCCCATCAGTCCCGGACCCATGAAGTCGGTCACCAGGCGGACCGTCACCCAGCCCATCTCGCGCTGGTTGGAGATCACCCGGCCCCAGGCCATGTCAGCGAAGCTCATCAGCATGCCGCCGTGGCAGTTGTTCATGCCGTTGGCGTGATGGCCCTCGACCCGGAAGGCCAGGACCTCGAGATTCGTCTCCGGATCACGGCGCGAATAGAAGGGCC
This sequence comes from Phenylobacterium sp., assembly GCF_037138395.1. Taxonomy (GTDB): domain Bacteria; phylum Pseudomonadota; class Alphaproteobacteria; order Caulobacterales; family Caulobacteraceae; genus Phenylobacterium. Next base: position 34,582 of record NZ_JBAXIM010000001.1, on the reverse strand, counting down.
CGACCGTGCGGCCGAAGCCGTGCTGCCAGAGATTGATCACGAAGCCGTCGGGCACAACGGCCGTAGGGCCTTCTGTCAGGTCATCGGACATAGCGATGGGGTGACTAAAGGAGCCCCGGAAAATGGCAAGCGCCTTCCGGCTTGGCGGGGGCGCCGGCACATGATTGATAGGGGGCTCCTGAAGTTCTTGGGGGGCAGTCGGAATGTTGAGATCCGGTGTGCTGGCGGTCGGACTGGCCGCCCTGGCCCTCTCGGCCTGCGCCACGACGAAGGGCCCGACCCCAAAGGCGGAGGCCAAGGCCGCCGCTGCCAAGCCCCTGCCAGCCGGACTGGACCCAGGTGTGCGGCCCGATGCCTTTCCCTCGACCTACAGGCCCCTGCCCTCGGCGGCCTTCGCCATCGTCGGTGCCCGCGCCCTGACGGGAACCGGCCAGGCCCTGGACAACGCCACCGTCCTGGTGCGCGACGGGCGGATCGAGGCGGTGGGCGAGGGCCTCACGGTCCCGGCTGGCGTGACAACCGTCGACGCCCGGGGCAAGTGGGTCACGCCCGGCCTAATTGACACCCATTCTCATCTGGGCGTCTACGCCTCGCCCGCCGTGGCGGCGCACTCCGACGGCAACGAAATGACCAGCCCAACGACCCCCCAGGTCTGGGCGGAGCACTCCGTCTGGCCCCAGGACCCCGGATTCAACACCGCCAGGATCGGCGGCGTGACCACCGTCCTGATCCTGCCGGGATCGGGCAACCTGATCGGCGGCCGTGGGGTGACCCTACGCAACGTTCCCTCTCGCACCGTGCAGGGCATGAAGTTCCCCGGCGCGCCCTACACGCTGAAGATGGCCTGCGGCGAGAACCCAAAGCGTGTCTACGGGTCCAGGGGCCGGGCGCCCTCCACCCGGATGGGTAACGTCGCCGGTTACCGCGCCGCCTGGATCGAGGCCGCGGACTACGTCCGGAAATGGGATGACTACCGGGCGAAGGTAGGGCGCGGAGAAAAGGCTGATCCGCCCCGCCGGGACCTCGGGCTCGACACCCTGGCCGGCGTCCTGCGCGGCGAGATCCTGGTCGAGAACCACTGCTACCGGGCCGACGAGATGGCGATCATGATCGATATCGCCAAGGAGTTCGGCTACCGGATCACCGCCTTCCACCACGCCGTGGAGGCCTACAAGATCGCCGACCTGCTGGCGGCCAACGACATCTGCGTGGCCACCTGGGCCGGCTGGTGGGGTGCCAAGCTGGAGATGTACGACTCGGTCGAGGCCAACGTAGCCCTGATCCATGCGGCCAAGGGCTGCGGCATCATCAAGTCGGACGACCCGGACCTTACCCAGAGGCTGAACCAGGAAGCCGCCGTGGCCCTGGCCGCCGGACGGGCCGCCGGACTGCAGATCTCCGAGGCCGAGGCCATCCGCTGGATCACCGCCAACCCGGCCAAGGCCCTGGGCGTCCTCGACCAGACCGGCACCCTGGAGCCCGGCAAGCGCGCCGACATCGTCATCTGGGACCATGATCCCTTCTCGGTCTACGCCCGGACGGAAAAGGTCTTCATCGACGGGGCCCTGACCTGGGACCGCCGGGACCCGCGCTACCAGCCGCGGTCCGACTTCGATCTTGGCCAACCTGGCGAGGGAGTCCGCTGATGCGCCGTCTAGTTCGCCTCGCCACCGCCCTTGCCCTGGCTTCCGCTGTCCCAGCAGCGGCCGAAACCGTCGCCTTCACGGGTGCCCGCATCGTCACCGCCGGACCGGCCGGAACCCTGGACCCAGGGGTCCTCGTCGTCCGCGACGGAAAGATCGTCTCGGTCGGCAAGGGGTCACCGCCTGCGGGTGCCCGGGTCATCGACGCCTCAGGCGCGGTCATCACCCCTGGCCTCTTCGCCACAGGAAGCCTGTTGGGAGCGGTGGAGATCAGCGCCCTGGGCGACGACCTGTCGGTGGACAATCCCCAGATCGGCGCCGCCTTCGACATCCGCGATGGCCTCGATCCAGCCTCGACCCTGATCCCGGTGGCGCGGACGGGCGGCCTGACCAGCGCCGTGGTCCTGCCCCAACCGGCGGGCGGAGGCTATGAGTACCACGAGGGTGAAGGCGACGTCGCCGGCGAGCGCATGACGGCCGGCGGCGGCCAGGGCCCTCGGCCCAACACCCTGTTCGCCGGCCAGGGCGCAGTCATCCGGCTCGATGGCTCCGACGACATGGTGGTGCGCGGCGGGATCGGGGAGGTCGTGGCCTTCGGCAATACTGGCGCCCGCGCCGCTGGTGGCGCCCGGGGGGCGCAGATCGCCGCCCTGAAGTCCGTTTTCACCGATGTGCGGGCCTATGCAGCCAACCGGTCAGCCTGGGAGCGCGGAAGCTATCGCGAGCTCGGCCTGTCCCGGGCGGACCTCGAGGCCCTGGTGCCCGTGGTGCAGGGGCGGACCCCGCTCATCGCCCGGGTCCATAAGGAGGCAGACATCCGCGCGGTGCTCAAGCTGGCCAGGGAAGAAAAACTCAAGGTCATCCTCGAGGGTGCCGAGGAAGGCTGGATGGCAGCGGCGGACATCGCCCGGGCCGGGGTCCCGGTCATCCTCTATCCCTACGCCGACAGGCCTGAGAGTTTCGAGGTCCTCGGCTCGACCCTGGAGAACGCGGCACGCCTCCAGGCTGCCGGAGTGACCGTGGCCCTCACGGCCCCCGAGGGCGCGGCCCATCGGGCGCGCGAGACCCGTTACGCCGCTGGAACCGCCGTGGCCTGGGGCCTGCCCTGGGACGCGGCCCTGGCGGCGGTGACCCTCAATCCCGCGCGGATGTTTGGCGTCGGCGACCGGACCGGAAGCCTCGAACCGGGCAAGGATGCGGACCTCGTGGTCTGGTCTGGCGACCCCTTTGAGCCGCTGACCACCGCCCGGGCCGTCTACATCCGCGGCCAGGCCCAGTCCCTGACCACCCGCCAGACGGAGCTCAGGGACCGCTACCTGGATCTCGGAACGCCCCTGCCACCCGCCTACAAGCACCGCTAGGGCCTGTCGGACCGGCGCGTCAGCCCACCAGAGCCTCGAAGGCGTCAACCTGGCGCTCAAGCTGGCGCACGCCCGCCGCCCAGAAGTCCGGGTCCCGGGGGTCGAGACCAAAACGCGCCAGGGCTTCGGCACAGGTCCGGGTTCCCCCGGACGCCAGCAGGTCCTCGTAGAGGGGCACGAAGGCCACCGGGTCCTCCCGGCGCCTTTCCATGAGGGACCGGACGAGCAGGTCGCCGAAGGCGTAGGCGTAGACATAGAAGGGCGAGTGCACGAAGTGGCTGATATAGCCCCAGTAGTGCTCGTATCCGGCGTTCAGCCGCACCGCCGGGCCAAGGCTTTCGCCCATCACCTCCAGCCAGAGCCCGCCGATCGCCTCGGGGGACAGCTCGCCATTGAGACGGGCGGCGTGGAACCGGGTCTCGAACTGGTGGAAGGCCATCTGCCGGACGACTGTGTTCAGGCCGTCCTCGATCTGCCCGGCCAGCAGGCCCCGCCTTTCCGCCGGCCCCGCCTCTGCCAGGAGACGCTCGAAGACCAGCCCCTCGCCGAAGATAGAGGCGGTCTCCGCCAGGGTCAGGGGCGTGTCGGCCAGCAGGGTGCCCAGCGGGGCGCAGAGGCGCTGGTGGACAGCGTGGCCCAGCTCGTGGGCCAGGGTCAGGACATCCCGGCGCTCGCCCATATAGTTCAGGAAGACATAGGGATGGTGCGGCGCGATCACCGGGTGGGAATAGGCGCCCGACTGCTTGCCCGGGCGGGGCCGGGCGTCGATCCAGGGCTGTTCGAAGAGGTCGCGGGTCCCGTCCGCGAACCGGGGCGCCAGGTCCCGGAAGCTGGCCTCGACGATTGCGCGCGCCTCGGGCCAGGTCCAGGTCCGGGGCGCGACGGAGTCCAGGGGCGCATTGCGGTCCCAGTGATCCAGGGCGGTCCGCCCCATCACCTTCGCCTTCAGGCGGTAGTAGCGATGGCTGACCCGGGCATAGCCTGATGAAACCGCTGTTTCGAGGGCGTGGACGGCCTCGGGGTCGACCTCATTGCCAAGGTGGCGGCCCGCCACCGGATCCGGATACCGCCGCCAGCGATCCTCGACCTGCTTCTCGAAGGCCAGGGTGTTGAGGGCCAGGGCCAGGGTCGGTCCCGACTCGGCGAGGGCGGAGGACAGGCCCGAGGCCACCCTCCGGCGCTCTTCCGGGTTCGGGTCGGAAAGGGCGTTCAGCGCCTCCGGCAGGGTCAGCCGACGCCGGCCCGCCCGCACCTTCATCCGGGCCAGGGTCTCATCGTAGAGCCGGGTCCAGTTGGCCACCGCCGGGCCCCGGTCGACCAGAATGCGCTCCAGGTCCGCCGAGAGTTCATGCGGCCGGAAGGCCCGCACCCGGCGCAGCCAGGGTCGCCAGCGCGCGGCATCGGATGACGCCGCCAGGGCGGCCTCGATCTCGGCGTCCTCCAACTGGTTGATCTCGAGGGTGAAGAACAGGCTCTCGGCGCCGATCCCAGCCGACCGGGTCCGGATATCCGCCTCGAAGCGCGCCCAGTCTGGATCATCCCGGGCCGTAGACGCCGCCAGGCCGGCGAAGGCCCCGATGCGCCAGAGCGCGTTGGAGGCCGCCTCATGGAGCCGGACCCCCTGGTCCAGGAGCCCGCCCAGGGCGGCGGGATCGGACCGTGAACCCACCAACCGCCCCTCCAGGGTGAGCAGTTCGGCGTTGGCGGCGGCGGCGGCATCAAAATCGGCGTCGATGCGGGGATCTTCCCGGCCAGCGTAGAGGTCATCAAGACGCCAGATGGGAAGGGTGTCGGGGGAAACATGAGCGGTCATGTCCCGAACCTAACCTAGGGCTCCCCGCCGCCGCCAGCCCTGGACTGACGAGGAAACGGCACCTTCGACTTGACGTAACGGGAGGTGAGGGGCGAGATTAGTCCTTGGCTGGGGATCGCCGCTGACCTGACCGGAGTAGATACCAAAAAATGATGTTCCGAGCCGCCGTCCTTGCCCTGGCCACCCTGGCAGCCGCGCCCGCGGCTTCCTCAGCCGCGCCCGCAGCGCCGGCAGATCCCGCCCGCGCCTCTACACCCTGCTTTCGCCTGAGCGACCTTGGCGGACACACAATCGCTTCTTCGGACACCCTCTACTATTCCGTGCGCCGGAAGGAGGTCTATAAGTTTACCTTCAGCGGGTCGTGCCTCGCGGGTGTGACCACTTCGGACCCCCTGGTTCTGGAGCCCCTCGGCGCCTCCAGCCAGATCTGCAAGCCCATGGACCTGAACCTCGGCGTGGCCGGACCCATGTCCCGGCGCTGCATCATCAAGTCGATCGAGCGGCTGACCCCCGAACAGGCCGCAGCCCTGCCCAAGAAGCTGAAGCCCTAGGGCCTGTTCCTTTAAGACGGAACGTCTGAAAAGGAAAAAAGGCTCTAATTTCAATATGTTAGAGCCTGTTCCGCGGGCCTCAGCGGCCCTGGGGCAGGGGCTCGAGTCCCAGGCAGACCGAGACGCAGCGCCGCGCCAACTCCTCGCTGGCGTCGATCATTTGGACGCGGACATCCGCCGGGTCGAGCACCAGGGGCGCTTCCGTGCAGCCAGCGATGACCGCCTCTGCGCCTTCGGCGACCAGGGCCTCCGCGAGGGTGGCCATGCCCTCCCGGACCTGGGGTCCCAGGTCGCCGCCCTTGATCCGCGCCAACAGGTCCATAAAGCGGGCCTGGTCGTCCCGGGACAGGGTGACCAGACCCATGCCCTGGGCGGCGATGTACTCGTGGTAGAGCCGGAGGGCGTCGCGGGTTCCCAGCACCCCTGCCCTGCGGGCGCCCGTGTCCCGGGCCACCCGGCAGGCGGTCTCGATCATGTCCACCAGGGGAAGGCCCGAGGCCCGGCTGATCAGGTCTGCGTGGACGTGGGCGGTGTTGCAGGCGATGGCCAGGACCTGGGCGCCAGCGCCCTGGAGACCGCCGGCCATTTCCGCGAGGACCGGCCCGGCCTGGGCGAAGGGATCGTTTCGGTCGGGCACCTGGGGATTGATGTCCACGATGACCCGGATGTGGTCCTGGTCCTTGTTCGCAGGCGTCAGGGCCTGGAGCTTGCCCAGGAAGTCCAGGGTTGCGGCGGGTCCCATGCCGCCAAGGACGCCGAGAACCTGGTTCATTCGAGATGTCCTTCCAGAACGGATGTATAGCCCGTCAGGCCCTGCGCACCGCCGGTATGCAGGAAGACAACGGTCTCGGTGGCCCAGCGACCCTTGCGGGCATAGTCGATGAGCCCCTTCACGGCCTTGCCGGTGTAGACCGGGTCCAGCAGCAGGCCTTCGGTGCGGGCAACAAGGCGCAGGGCCTCGAAGACCCCCTCGTCGGCAATGCCGTAGCCCGCGCCAACATAGTCGCAGTCAGCGACGGTCATTTCCCGACGCACCCGGTCCGCCGAGCCCAGCAGGGCGGCGGTCTCGACGGCCAGGGCGTGGACGTTGGCCTCCTGGCGGTCCCGGGGTGCGCGAACGCCAAAGCCGTGGACGGGGATGTCCGCACCGATCGCGGCCAGGCCAGCGATGAGGCCGGCGTGGGTGCCCGCACTGCCGGTGGCGGTGACGATCCGGTCGATCTTCAGGCCCTGGGCATCAGCCTGGACCAGGAGTTCGCGGGCGCAGTCGGCATAGCCCAGGGCCCCGACCGCATTCGAACCCCCGCCCGGGATGATGTAGGGCCGACCGCCGCGGGCCCGGACCTCGTCCGCCACCTCCGCAAGAGCCGCGTTCATGTCGCTCCCGGCCGGGACCCGGCGCAGCCGCCCGCCCAGTAGCCGGTCGAGGAGGACGTTGCCCGACTGGTTGTAGTCCTCAGCCTCCGTCGCCACCCGGGTCTCCAGGATGATCTCGCAGGCGAGCCCGAACCGGGCCGCGGCGGCGGCCGCCTGCCGGACGTGGTTGGACTGGACCGCCCCCTGGGTCACCAGGGTGTCGGCCCCGGCCTCCAGGGCCTCGCCGACCAGGAACTCGAGCTTGCGGGTCTTGTTGCCACCGCCGGCCAGGCCGGTGCAGTCGTCGCGCTTGACCCACAGGGTCGGGCCGCCAAGCGCAGCGGACAGGCGCGGCATGGGCTCCAGGGGCGTCGGCAGGTGGGCGAAGCGGGCGCGGGGGAAGCGGGCCAGGTGCATGGACGATCTCCTGTCTTGCCCCATACACCGCCCGCCCTCGCGACGCACCCTGAAGACGTCTGTTCCAGGGCGGATATTCCCCCGGCGTCCCAGCGGCCCTAGATAGGGGCAATGGCTCTCCCGGCACCCCTCAGGATTCGCGACCTCTCCAAGACGGTGCCCGGTGGACGGGTCCTGTTCGAGGGTCTCGACCTTGACCTTTCCGCCGGCGAGGTGGTGGCGATCACCGGGGAGTCCGGCGCTGGCAAGTCCTCCCTCCTGAACCTGGTCGCTGGCCTCGACGCCCCGGACGGCGGCGAAATCTGGATCGGTGGCCGGGCTCTCTCTGGCCTGAATGAGACGGAACGGACCCGGCTGCGGCGGGAGCAGCTGGGCTTCGTCTTCCAGGCCTTTCATATCCTTCCCCACCTGACCCTGGCGCAGAACACGGCCTTGCCTCTGGTGCTGGCCGGGGTGGAGGGCGACACCGCCCTGACCCGGGCCGCAGAGCTTCTGGTCGCCGTCGGCCTGGGCGGCCGCGAGGCTGACTTCCCGTCGCGCCTGTCGGGGGGCGAGCTGCAACGCACGGCCATCGCCCGGGCCCTCGTGCACCAGCCCGGCCTGATCCTGGCAGATGAGCCCACAGGCAACCTGGACCCGGAGACCGCCGACCGCAGCCTTGCCCTGCTGCTGGATGCAGCGCGGTCCAGGGGGGCCTCTGTCCTCCTCGTCACCCACTCGGTCCGCGCCGCCGAGGCGGCCGACCGGACCCTGGTCCTCGGTCGCGCCGGACTCAGGAACCGGCATGGCGGCTGATTCGGCGCTTCCCCCGACCCTCCTAGGCTGGATGGTCCGCGGCGAGTGGAGGGCCAACCCGGTCCGTACACTGGTGGCGGTGCTCGCCATCGCCGTGGGCGTGGCGCTCGGCTTCGCCGTTCACCTCGTCAACCGCTCGGCCCTCGCCGAGTTCGACTCCGCCGTGCGCAGCGTCAGCGGTTCGGCGGACATCCGGATCGAGGCGGTGGCCCCGGCCGGGTTCGACGAGGCCCTTTATCCGCGCATTGCCCGCCTGCGGGGACTTGCCGCTGTCAGCCCGGTGATCGAGATCGCCGCCCGGACGACAGCCGGCGATCCCCTGACCGTCATCGGGCTGGACCCGCTGAGGGCAGCGCGGGTGACGCCAGCCCTGGCCGCCGCCTCGGGACCGGGATCCGGCATGGGGTTCGGTTCGGGGCCCGGGAGGGACATGGAAGACGCCGTCTGGCTGTCCCCGGCCACGGGATGGCGGGCTGAACCCGGCGCGAAGTCCACCACTTTCGAAATCCGGGAAGGCGGGCGACGAGTCGTCATGCCCGTGGCGGGGGCCCTGCCCGGGGTAGAGGCTGGCCGGCGGATCGCCGTCGCCGATATCGCTGCCGTCCAGCAGAGGTTCGACAGGGTCGGCCGATTGACGCGGCTCGACGTCATGCTTGCACCCGGGATCCGGCCAGATGCCGCGGCCCGGGATATCTCGGCCGTCCTGCCCCCGGATGCGCGCCTGGTTACGCCGGAGGCGGAGACCCGCCGCACCAGCGACCTGTCCCGCGCCTATCGGGTCAACCTGGGCATGCTGGCCATGGTCGCCCTGCTGACAGGGGGCTTCCTGGTCTTTTCGGCCCAGTCCCTGTCGATCGCGCGGCGGCGACCCGCCTTCGCCCTGCTCCGGGTGCTGGGACTCCAGCGGCGGGGCCTGTTCCTGCAGGTCCTGGCCGAGGGCGCCAGCCTGGGGGTCGTCGGCGCGGCCCTGGGGCTTGCCGGCGGGGCGGGGCTGGCCTGGGGCGTCCTGGGCCTCCTCGGCGGCGATCTCGGGGGTGGCTATTTCAGCGGCAGCCGGCCTGTCCTTGAGATCTCGCCGGCCTGGGCGACCTTTCACGCCGGCCTGGGGCTGGCGGTGGCCATCGCCGGAAGCCTGTTTCCCGCCCTCGAGGCCGCCGGAGCCCCCCCGGCCGAGGCCCTGAAGGCGGCGGGACGGTCCGGGGACCCCGAGCGCCGGCCGCCCCTGGTCCCGGCCCTTGTCCTGGGGTCCGTCGGCCTTGCAGCGGCCTTCGCGCCCCCGGTCGCCGGCCTGCCCCTGTTCGGCTATGCCGCCATCGCCCTCATCCTGGCGGCAGGTGTCGCCGCCATGCCCTGGCTGGCGCGAGTGATGATCGCCCCCTTGGCCAGGATGAGGGCGCCGGTTCCCGTCCGGCTGGCGGCCGCGCGCCTGGCGGGCGCCCCTGACCAGGCGGCTGTCGCCCTCTGCGGACTGGTGGCCAGCGCCGGCCTGATGGCGGCCATGGGCCTGATGGTCTCCAGCTTCCGGGGGTCCGTGGACGAATGGTTGGTCGCCATCCTGCCCGCGGACATCTACCTCAGGGTCGCCGCGGCCGAGACCTCGGGCCTGGATCCCGGCCTGCAGGCCGCCCTGGCCGCCCTTCCTGGCGTCACCGGCATGGAGTCCCGCCGGTCCCTGACCCTGAAGCTTACGCCCGAGCGCCCAGCGGTCACCCTGCTGGCGATCCCCGTACCCCCAGGCACCCGCGCCCCCGACCTGCCCTGGCGACGCGCCCCGACGACCGTCGGGCCGGGAGAAACCCCGGTCTGGATTTCCGAGCCCCTGTCGCGCCTCTACCACCTGGCACCGGGAGACAAACTTGATCTTCCCCTGGCGGGCCGATCCGTGCCCCTTCGGGTGGCGGGGGTCTGGCGGGACTATGGCCGGCAGTTCGGCGCCCTGGCCGTGCCGCGTTCGGACTATGCCCGCCTGACCGGTGACACCGGGGCCAACGAGGCGGCGCTGACCCTGGCTCCGGACGCCGACCGGGCAGAGGTCCTGGCGCGGGTGCGCGGGTACCTGCCCCCGGACCTCGCTGCCCAGACCGAGATCGCGCCCGCTGGCGAGATCCGCCGGGCCGCCCTTAAAATCTTCGACCGGAGCTTTGCGGTGACCTACGCCCTGGAAGCGGTCGCGGTGCTTGTAGGGGTCGCCGGGGTCGCCGCGACGGTCTCGGCCCAGACCCTGGCCCGGCGAAGGGAGTTCGGCATGCTGAGGCACGTCGGTGCGGGGCGTGGCCAGATCCTCGCCATGCTGGCCCTTGAAGGCGCCTTCCTGGGCGCCATTGGCGCGGTCGCCGGCCTCGCCCTTGGGGCGGCCATGGGCCAGGTTCTGATCCAGGTGGTGAACCCGCAGTCCTTCAACTGGACCATGGACACCCGCTGGCCTTGGGGCCTGCTGGGGGGCCTGACCCTTGCCCTGACCCTGGCCTCGGCCCTCACCGCCCTCCTCGCAGGCCGCAGCGCCCTTTCGGCGGACGCGGTGCGGGCCGTGCGGGAGGACTGGTAGGATGGCGGACCTCACGCGCAGGACCCTCCTCACCGCGGCGGTCCCCCTTGCAGCTGCACCCGCCGTCGCGGCCGCCCCGGCCTTCGCCCCGGTGGTTCCGGGCCGCCGACTGGTCTTTCCAAGGGACCACGGCGCCCACCCCGAATTCCGGACCGAGTGGTGGTACATCACCGGCTGGCTCGAAGAGTCTGGCGCACCCCTCGGTTTCCAGATCACGTTCTTCCGGACACGGACGGGTCTGGGTGAGGATAATCCCAGCCGCTTCGCGCCCCGTCAGGTCCTGTTTGCCCACGCCGCCCTTTCCGACCCCCGAACCGGTCGCCTGCTCCACGGCCAGAGGATCGCCCGGGAGGGGTTTGGACTGGCGGGCGCCTCGACCCGGGACATGGACGTCGTGCTGGACGACTGGCGCCTGGTCCGCACGCCCACGGGCGAGCTGAAGACCCAGGCCGCGGGCGAGGGCTTCAGCCTCGACCTGACACTTGCGCCCACCCAGCCCCTCCTGCTCCAGGGACAGGAGGGCTTCAGCCGCAAGGGGCCTCGTCCCGGGCAGGCCAGCTATTATTACAGCCTGCCGCACCTGAAGGTCTCCGGCGTCCTGGGGCGCGAGGGACGGCGCCGGCAGGTCCGCGGCCAGGCCTGGCTGGACCGGGAATGGTCCTCGACCCTGCTCGATCCCTCGGCGGTGGGCTGGGACTGGACTGGGGTAAACCTCGATGACGGCGGCACCCTGACGGCCTTCCGGGTGCGCGACGCCCAGGGGAGCCCTATCTGGACCGGTGGCTCCCTGCGCACGGCGCAGGGTCGGACCTGGAGCGCGCCCAATGGCGCCGTGGCCTTCGATCCGGGCCGCACCTGGAAGTCGCCGCGCACGGGCGCGGTCTATCCGGTCGCGCCGACCGTGCGCATGCAAACGCCCCAGGGGGAGAGACGCTGGACCCTGACGCCCCTGTTCGACGACCAGGAACTGGACAGCCGCCCCTCGGGAGGACCTGTCTACTGGGAAGGCGCCGTCCGCGTCCCCGGCGGTTCAGGCTACCTGGAGCTGACCGGCTACGCCGCGCCGCTTAGGCTTTAGGCCCAGGTCACCCCCCATCAGCTGCCCTCCCTAATTCCTCCCCCCAGGGGGAGGTGGACCGGGGCGAAGCCCTGGGACGGAGGGGGTCAAGGGCCTCTCCCGTGAACCCTCAGCCGGCCAGGGAGTCTGCGTCCAGGAGGGCCAGGTCCCCGCCGCCGGCCATGACCCCCTCGGCGACGCCCGGCGCCTGGGCCAGGACCTGGTCGGCGAAGATGCGGGCCAGGGCGGCGCGGGACTCCGCCAGGGCCGGTGCGCGGCTGCGAGCCAGGACGGCCTGGCGGGCCAGCATCCAGCCGCCGATGACATCGCCGGACAGGCGCAGGTAGGCCGTGGCGCCGGCCAGGGCGTCGGGGCCCCGGTTCTGCTGCATCCAGCCCGTGGCGGCGGAGAGGGCCGCGACCCCAACGGCCAGGCGTCGGCCCACGCCCTCCAGCCCCGCCTCGGCCTCGAGGGCCGCGGCGTCGGCGGCCATCTCGGCGCAGAGGCCCGGCATCAGGACGCCGTCCATCATGGACAGCTTGCGGCCGGCAAGGTCGACGGCCTGGACGCCGTTGGTGCCCTCGTAGATCGGGGCGATCCGGGCGTCGCGATAGTGCTGGGCGGCGCCCGTATCCTCGATGAAACCCATGCCCCCATGGACCTGGACGCCCATGGAGGCGACCTCGACGCCGACATCCGTGGACCAGGCCTTGGCGATGGGCGTCAGCAGTTCCTGGCGGCCCCGGGCCAGGTCCCGGCTCGAAGCCTCCGGGGCGAGGCGGGCCTGGTCGGCCAGCACGCCGGTCAGGAGGCAGATGGCCCGGGCCGCCTCGACCTTGGCGCGCATGAGGGCCAGGCTCCGGCGGACGTCGGGATGGCCGAAGATGGATTCCCCTCCCAGTGCCGGGCGGCCCTGAACCCGGTCCTGGGCATAGGCCAGGGCCTGCTGCAGGGCGCGCTCGGCGATGGCCACCCCTTGCACACCCACCTGAAGCCGGGCGGCGTTCATCATGACGAACATATGGGCCAGGCCGTTGTTCGCCTCTCCCACCAATTCGGCGCGGGCGCCCTCGAACAGCATGACGCAGGTGGGTGACCCATGGATGCCCAGCTTCCTCTCGATCGAAGCGGCACGCAGGGCGTTGGCCGCACCTAGCCGGCCCTCGTCGTCGATCAGGCGCTTGGAAGCGAGGAAGAGGCTGATGCCCTTGACCCCGGGCGGGGCGTCCGGGAGGCGCGCCAGCACCAGGTGGCAGATGTTCTCGGCGGCGTCATGGTCGCCCCAGGTGATGTAGATCTTCTGACCGGTGAGCCGGTAACCGCCATCGCCGTCGGGCTCGGCCCGGGCGGTGACGCCGGCCAGGTCCGTACCGGCCTGGGGCTCGGTGAGGTTCATGGTGCCGGTCCACTCGCCCGAGACCAGGCGGGGCAGGACCAGCCGCTTCTGGCGCGGGGTGCCGTGTAGGGTCAGGGCCTCGATGGCGCCCTGGGTCAGCATGGGGCAGAGGCCAAAGGCCATGTTGGCGGCGTGGACCATCTCGAAGACGGCCAGCTCAAGCACCTTGGGCAGGCCCTGGCCGCCGAACTCCGGGTCCGCCGCCAGGGAATTCCAGCCCTGGGCCGCGAAGGCCCGGTAGGCTTCGGCGAAGCCCGGGGCGGCCGAGACCACGCCGTTCTCGAACCGGGCCCCGATGCGGTCGCCGTCGGCGTTGAGCGGAGCCAGCTCGGCTTCCACGAAGGCGGCCGCCGAGGCCAGGACCGCCGTCACCGTCTCTGCGTCGAGGTCGGGATAGCCGTCCGCCATGAGGGCGGGCAGACCCGCCGCCGCAAGGGCGAGGTCCAGGCTCTGCAGGGGGGCGCGGAAGGACATGGGAAACTCCGGAGCAAAGGCTGCAGGCTTGATGGCGCAGGGCGCCTCGCCCGCGCAACCCTTTTGACGCCGGTTGACCCTCGCAGGACGGAGGTCTAGAGCGCCTTCTGCGTCAGGTTCTCCCGAGAGGGAGATGAAAAGGGAACTCGGGTGTAAGGCCCGGGCTGCCCCCGCAACTGTAAGCGGCGAGTCCGCGTGTCACAAAGCCACTGGCCAGGAACCTTCGGGAACCCAGCTGGGAAGGCGACGCGCAAGGGACATTGACCCGCGAGCCAGGAGACCTGCCTGACGCCGTCGTCATCCGACAGGCCGGGGTGTGCCTGAAGGACGGGTCTCTCCCGACCGGCGACAGACACAACCGGACCGCATTTGCGGGCCGGGGAAGCCTGTTCGGCTGCAGTTCGCGGCCGCATATCGTCCGGAGGAGGGCGCGATGAGTCTTGTGAGTCTGGCCGGGGCCGCGGCCCTGGCCGCTATTTCCCCTAAGGCTCCGGTGGACGTCCCGGTGGAGGCCGTAGTTGTGGTGGCCAACCGGATCCCCGTGGCGGCCTCCGAAAGCGGGCGCAGCGTGACGGTGATCCCCGAGGCAGTGATCCGCGACCGCCAGGCCCTGGTGATCTCGGACCTCCTCGCCTCGACCCCGGGGGTCGGCGTCAGCCGAAATGGCGGACCGGGCGGGGTGACGGCCGTGCGGATCCGGGGCGCCGAGGCCGAGCAGACCCTGTTCGTCATTGACGGTGTGCGCCTGAACGACCCCTCCGTCGTCGGCGGGGCCTACGACGCCGCCAACCTTTTGGTGGGCGATATTTCCCGGATTGAGATCCTGCGGGGGGTCCAGTCGGCCGTCTGGGGTGGCCAGGCCATCGGGGGCGTGGTCAGCCTGGAGACCCGCCTTCCGCCGAAGGGCGCGCTTACCGGCGATGCCGCGGCCGAAGCCGGCGGCCTGGGAACCACCTATCTGCGCGGCGGCGTCGGCGGCGCGGGCGAGGCCCTGGCCTGGCGGCTGGCCGCGGACTCCTATGCCACCGACGGGGTTTCGGCGGCGCGCAGCGGGACCGAGCGCGACGGCTACCGGCGGACCGGTGCCTCGGGGCGGCTTACCGCAGACCTGGCCCCCGAGGTCCGCCTGGACCTCCGGGCCGTCTGGTCGGACGCCCGCAACGCCTTCGACGGCTATCCCGCCCCCGCCTATGTCTTCGCCGATACCCGCGAGCGAGGCCGCACCCGGGAAGCCCTCGGCTATGCCGGCCTGACCTTCCCGGTCGCAGGCGGCCGGGTGAAGAACCGGCTGGGCCTTGCCCTCACCGACACCCAGCGCCGGACCTACGACCCCGACCAGGCGGTGACCGACCAGACCTTCCGCGCCGAGGGGCAGGTACGCCGCCTGGAGTACCAGGGCGAAGCGAGCCTCACCCCCGCCTGGCGGCTGACCTTCGGCGCAGAGAGCGAACGCAGCCGGATGCGGATCGCCTCGCCCTCGTCCTTCGATCCGGAACCTGAGGCCCTGACCCGCTCGACCGGCGTGGACTCAGCCTGGATCCAGGCCCTGGGCACCCCGGCGGCGGACCTGACCCTGACGCTGGCGGCCCGCCTCGACCGGCATGACGCCTTCGGGGACCACGGCTCCGGGCAGGTGGCCCTGGCCTGGCACCCCGGCGGTGGCGACACCCTCCTGCGGGCGAGCCTGGGACAGGGCTTCCGGGCGCCCAGCCTCTATCAGCTCTATAGCGAGTACGGGAACGCCGCCCTGCAGCCCGAGACCGCCGTCGCCGGGGACCTGGGCGTCGAGCAGAAGGCCGGCGATGTCCGCCTCTCCCTGACCCTGTTCGGGCGACGCACCGAGGACCAGGTCAACTTCGCCGTCTGCTCGGGCGGAGGCGACCCAAACTGTGCAGGTGGGCGCTACGGCTACTACGCCAACCTCGACCGGACGATGGCCTTCGGCCTGGAGGCGGCGGCCTCCGGACGGCTCGCCGGATTCGACATCGACGCCAGCTATACCTGGACGCAAGCCCGGCTTGAGGGCCAGGCCGGCGCGCCCGACCAGGACCTGGCGCGCCGGCCCAGGGACATGGCCGCGCTCGACGTCAGCCGGACCCTCGCCAGGGACCTCCGCCTGGGGATGAGCCTGAACTACGTGGGCGAAAGTCTCAGCGACCTCTGGGGCGGTCCGCCCCTGAAGTCCTACCTGACCGCCGGCCTGCGGGCCGAGATGCCCTTGGGACCTATGTTATCTGTATACGGACGGATTGAAGATGTGACAGACGAGGCACCCGAGACCGTACGCGGCTATGGCGCACCCGGCCGGGTGGCGACCCTCGGCCTGAGAGGCCGATTCTGACCATGGCGGCGGGTTTCCACAGGACGGTGAGCCGGAGGGTCGCGGCCGGAGGGCTTGCGGCGGCGGTGGGGCTGGGCGCGGCGCCGGTGGGTCCCCACCGGATCGTCTCGCTCAACCCCTGCCTGGACGCCCAGCTGGTCCACATCGCCGATCGTCGCCAGATCGCCGGCCTCAGCCGCCTGTCCCGGGATCCAGCGACCTCGACCCTGGCCGACCTTGCCGCCACCCTGCCCTCGGTGGGCGACACCGCTGAAGCGGTCATCCTGAAGCGGCCCGACCTGGTCCTGGCCAGTGCGCACACCTCAGCCGCGACCCGGCGGGCTCTCGAGCGACTCGGGGTGCCCGTCGCGGTCTTCGAGACCCCGGCCAGCCTCGCCGCCAGCCTGGACCAGGTGCGCCGCATCGCGTCCCTGGCGCACCGGCCCGAGCGCGGCGAGGCCCTGGCGGCGCGCATCCGAGCCGCCCTCGAAACGGCAGCGCCGCGGCCGGGGAGCCGGCGGCCCGAGGTCCTGATCCGCATGTCCGGAGGCATCAGCCCGGGAGCCGGCACCCTGACCGACGACCTCCTGTCCCGGCTGGGCCTCAACAATGCAGCGGGACGCCTGGGCGTGCGCGGCTGGGGGCTCGTGCGCCTCGAGGCCCTGCTCGCCGCGCCACCAGAAGTCCTGGTCCTGGCAGATGACGGGGGCCGCTCGGGACGCGCCGACCAGACCGTAAGACACCCGGCCCTCGTGGCGCTGGACGCCCGGGTCCTGAAGCGCGATCTTCCCGAACGCCTGCTGTTCTGCGGCGGACCGGTCCTGATTGAGGCTGCGGCGGAACTGGCGCGGATTCGCGACTCCGCCCTGGGGGTGCGTCCATGAGCCGTCGACGCCTGGTGGTCTTGTCCCTGCTGGCCCTGCTGCTGACGGCCCTCGTCGCTGCCAGCCTGATGACCGGCCGGATTCCCCTGCCCCTAGCCGAGATGGCCACCGATCCCTCGGACCCCCGTTGGGCCGTGCTGGTCCAACTCCGCCTGCCCAGGACACTGTTGGCCGTGCTGATCGGCGCCGGCCTGGGCCTCTCAGGTGCCGCCCTGCAGGGCTTTACCCGAAACCCCCTGGCCGACCCGGGGGTCCTCGGTGTCTCCTCCGCCGCTGCACTCGGGGCCGTCCTCACCCTCTGGATTCCCGCCGCCGCAGGATGGGTCCAGCCCGCGGCGGCCATGGCGGGCGCCCTGGCCGGGACGGGCCTCCTCCTGGCCCTGGCCGCCGGGGGAAGCTCCATGACCGTCTTCCTGCTGGCCGGGGTGGTCCTGAACACGATCGCCGGTGCCGGCGTGGCCCTCGCCCTGTCCCTGGCTCCCACGCCCTGGGCGGTGAACGGGATCATCGACTGGCTGATGGGCTCCCTCGTCGACCGCGGCCTGCCGGAGACCCTGTTCGCAGCGCCCTTCATCCTTGCCGGCCTACTTCTCCTCTCCAGCACGGGCAGGGCCCTGGACGCCCTGACCCTGGGCGAGACCGGGGCCCGGAGCCTGGGGGTCGACCTCGACCGGACGCGGGTCGTCCTGGCGGCGGGAACGGCCCTGGCGGTGGGTGCCGGGGTCGCCGTAGCTGGGGTGATCGGTTTTGCAGGCCTTGTGACGCCCCACCTGCTCCGGCCACTGATCGGCGCCCGGCCCGGCGGGCTCCTTTGGCCCTCGGCCCTGGGAGGCGCCGTCCTGGTCCTTGCCGGCGACCTGGCGGTCCGCCTCATCCCCTCGGAGGCTGAGGTGAGGCTGGGTGTGGCCATGGCCTGCCTGGGCGGCCCCTTCTTCCTCGGGCTGCTGCTGATGCTGCGACGGAGACTGGGATGAGCCGGCTCGAAGCCCGGGGCCTGACCCTCACCCGGGGCAGCCGCCCAGTGGTCCGCGACATCGACGTGACCCTCCGCACCGGGGAGGTCACCGTCCTCCTGGGCCCCAATGGTGCAGGAAAGTCCACCTTGCTAGAGGCTCTTTGTGGCCTGCTCCGGCCCGCCTCCGGACAGGTCCTGCTGGACGGCGGCGACCTGGCCGCCCTAGCGCCCGCCGCGCGGGCCCGGCGGATCGGACTCCTGCCCCAGACCCATGAGATCGCCTGGCCCCTCGAGGTCCGGATCCTGGTCGGACTGGGAAGGATCCCCCACGTCGGCGCCCGGGGCTTGTCGTCGGAGGATGCCCGGATCATCGATGCGGCCCTGGCCGGGGCGGGCGCCGCGGACCTTGCAGGGCGGGACGCTTCCACCCTCTCCGGCGGCGAGCGGGCGCGGGTGATGATCGCCAGGGCCCTGGCCGGGGAGCCCGAATGGCTGTTGGCGGACGAACCCCTCGCCGGGCTGGACCCCGGCTACCAGATCGACGCGGCGACGACCCTGTCGGGCTTGGCCCGGGAGTCCGGAAAGGGCGTGGTCCTGACCCTGCACGACCTGACCCTGGCCGCCCGCCTCGCCGACCGGGTCCTGGTGCTGGGCGACGGCACCCTCGTCGCCGACGGAGCGCCGGAGACCGCCCTCGCCCCGGACGTCCTGGCCCGGGCCTTCGGCGTGCGCACGGCACTGCGGCGGGGGCCGGAAGGCCTGTCCGTGGACGTCCTTGGGCGGGCCTAGGGCCAATCGACGTCGCCGAGAACCGGCTGCGAAAGACCCATATGCGCCTGCAGGTCCCGGGACCCGCCGGGGCGATCTAACGGCCCGCCAGCACGCTGTGCCGGCGGCTCCAGAGTAGATAGACGGTAAGGCCCACCAGGTTCCAGCCCAGGAAGAGCCAGCGGGTCAAGGCCGGCAGGCTCCAGAAGAGGTAGAGGCATCCGGCGATCGCCAGGGGGCCGACGATCCACCAGAGGGGTGTGCGGAAGGGCCGGGGAAGGTCCGGTCTCTGGACCCGCAGGATCATCATCGAGACCGCTGTGGCCACGAAGGCCGCCAGGGTGCCGGCGTTGGCAAGCTCGGCGATCAGCTTCAGGGGCGCGGCGCCGGCGATGACGGCGGCCAGCAGCCCCGTGAAGACCGTGACGCGGACAGGGGCGCCACGCGGACTGATCCGGGCCAGGGCGCGAGGCAGGAGACCGTCCCGGGCCATGGCGAAGAAGACCCGGCTCTGGCCGAACATGAAGGCCAGGATGACGGTGGGCAGGGCGACGACAGCGACGGCGGCGATCAGGACGGCGGCCAGGTCATGCCCACCGGAGCGGAGGATGAAGGCCAGGGGCTCGCCGCTCTCGGAGAACACCTGCCAGGGCGAGCCGCCCACGGCGACGGCGGCCACCGCCATGTAGATCACTGCACAGGCCGCCATGGACCCGATGATGCCCCGGGTCAGGTCCCGGCCCGGGTTCTCGGCCTCCTCGGCGGCGGTCGAGATGGCGTCAAATCCATAGAAGGCGAAGAAGATCAGGGCGGCGGCGGCCATGACCCCCCGGGGTGCCCCGTCGGGCCCGACCTGTCCGGAAAACCCGAAGGGCAGGAAGGGGGTGAACCGTTCGGGGTCAAAGGCCGGCAGGGTCAGGGCGACGAAGGCCGCCAGGGCGGCGATCTTCAGGACCACCAGGCCGAGATTGAGGTTGGCGCTCTCCCTCAGGCCCACCAGCAGCATGCCGGCTACGGCCAGGGTGATCAGCACCGCAGGCAGGTTGACGAGTCCTCCGGCCTGGCCGGCCAGAAGTCCGGCGGCGAGGCCCGGAGGCAGGTCCATCCCCCGGGCGGCCAGAAAGCCCTGGGCATAGCCGGACCAGCCCACAGCCACGGCTGAGCACACCACCGTGTACTCGAGGATCAGGCTCCAGCCGATGATCCAGGCGACCATCTCGCCCATGCCGGCGTAGGAATAGGAATAGGCGCTGCCCGCATGGGGCATGAGGGTAGCCATCTCGGCATAGCAGAGGGCAGCTAGGGTGCAGACCCCGCCAGCAATGGCGAAGGACAGGATGACCCCCGGTCCCGCAAGGCCGGCCCCCACCCCCGTCAGGGTGTAGATGCCGGTGCCGACGATGGCGCCGACCCCCAGGGCCATGAGGTGGGGCCATCGCAGGGTGGCGCGAAGCTCATGCTCGCCCTGGGTGGCGGGCCGCTGATCCACGGCCCTTCGCCGGGTGATGAAGCTCATGGTCGTCGTCCCCCAGCCCCCAAAAGGGACCCACTGTCGACCAGACCTTGGCCTGCATTGGCGCAGGCGGGCAAGAGGGGTAGGAAGTCCAGCTCATTCAAGAAAGTAAGGGGGGCTGCACATGCCGGGACTCGGAAAGCTTGCGGGCGTGGCCGCGGCGGTCGTCCTGGCCCTTGCGGGTGCCGCCCGGGCGGACGCTCCGGCCCTGACCCGTCTGATCTCCGACTACGAGGCCTGGAGCCTTTCGGACGATCCCTTCGATGCGAGCCGGGAGGGCGATCGGGCGGCCCTGGAGCGCCTTCCGGATCCAAGCCCCGCCGCAGACGCCCGCCGCCGGACCGCCCTTGTCGCCTTCCGTGCCCGGCTTCAGGCCCTGCCAGCCGGGGGTGGCGACGCCACAGATCGCCTGAACCGCGACTTCCTGGGCTGGACCCTGGACCGCCGGATTGCCAGCCTCGACTTTGATGAGGCCCGCATGCCCTTCAATTCCGACGGCGGCTTCGACCAGACCCTGGCCTACATCGCCGGGGGAACGCCCATGCGGACGGCGGCGGATGCCCGCGCCTGGATCGCCCGGCTGAAGGCGGCTCCCGCCTATTTCGACGCCCACATCGCCAACGCCCGGAGGGGGGTAGCCTCGGGCTTCACCCAGCCGCGTTCGACCGTGGAACAGGTCCTGGCCCGGGCCCGGGCAGCCGCCGCGACGCCGCCGGCTACGGATCCCCTGCTCTCGCCCCTGTCGCGTCTGCCCGCCGATATGGCGGCGGACACCCGCGCCGCCCTAAGGGTCGAGGCGGAGGCCGCCGTACGCGATGGCCTGCAGCCGGCCCGTCGGCGCTTCGTCCAGTTCCTCGAGACCGAGTACCTGCCCGCCGCCCGCAAGTCCCTGGGCGCCCGCTCTCTGCCGGGCGGAGAGGCCTATTACCGCTGGCTCGTGGCCGACCACACGACGACCCGGATGACACCCGACGAGATCCACGCCATCGGCCTTGCGGAGGTGGCACGCATCCGGCGCGAGATGGAGGGGGTGATCGGCGAGACCGGCTTCAAAGGAGACTTCCCGGCCTTCCTGGCCATGCTGCGGTCCGATCCCCGGTTCTATGCGGACAGCCGTGAGGCCCTGTTGGAAAAGGCATCGCGGATTGCCAAGCGGATCGACGATGAACTGCCCGCCTGGTTCGCCACCCTGCCCCGGCTCACCTATGGCGTCCGTCCGGTGCCGGCCGAGATCGAGGAGACCTACACCACGGGGCGCTATTTCGGCGGCTCTGCAGCCCGGGGCGTCGCGGGCGGCTACATGGTCAATACCTCCCGCCTGGACCAGCGTCCGCTCTACGAACTGCCGGCCCTGACCCTGCATGAGGCGGTGCCGGGCCATCACCTGCAGATCGCCCTGGCCGAGGAGGCGACGGGGGTTCCCCGCTTCCGCCGCTCGGCGGACGTGACGGCCTTTACCGAAGGCTGGGGCCTCTACGCCGAGAAGCTGGGCGGCGAGATGGGGATCTACCGCGACCCCTGGGAGCGGTTCGGCCGCCTGTCCTATGAGATGTGGCGCGCCTGCCGGCTGGTGGCGGATACGGGCATTCACTGGAAGGGCTGGACCCTGGACCAGGCGCGGGCCTGCTTTATCGAGAACAGCGCGCTTTCGCCCTTGAACATCGAGGTCGAACTGGCCCGCTACGTGTCCTGGCCCGGCCAGGCCCTGGCCTACAAGACCGGCGAGATGCGCATCGTCGCCCTGCGCGAGGCGGCTCACCGGCGACTGGGCGAGCGGTTCGACATCCGGCGGTTCCACGATGCGGTCCTGCTGGCGGGTCCCCTGCCCCTGGACATGCTGGAGACCCGGATCCAGGCCTGGACCGAGGCGGAGGCCGCGCGCAAGCCCTAGGTAAAAAGTGAGATCCTGTTCCGATAACCGGTTCCCACTTATCGGAACAAGATCTAGCCCGGCCAGAGGTCCTGGGCCGCGCCCTTCCGGTTGAGGCCGCGGACGGCGCGCTTGACCACCTCGATCAGCCGCCGGCGGCGGTCGTCGGAGTCGTAGGTCAGGCCGCCAAGGGCGAGGCCCTCGAGGAGGAACCGCCCCAGGTCCCGGCTGGCCTGAGACCGCGGATCCTCCCCGGCCTGGGACACCGCACCGAACCGCCCGCCGAGGCGGCCGGCGTCGAAGTCGGCCATCAGCCCGGTCAGGGCGGAGGCGACCTCTGCATCACCCCGGGCGGCGGCACGGAGTTCCACGAAGACCCGGAACACCGGCTCCTGGAGAAGCGCCCAGTAGGTGTCGATGGCATGGTCTGAGGCGTCGACGCCCGGCGGGGGCCGTCCTGAGGCGTCGAAGAGCGCGGCCATCTCCCGTGCAAGGTGAGCGGCAAGGGCCCTCAGGAAGGCGGGACGGTCCGGAAAGTGGTAGAGAAGGGCGGTGCGGGCGACCCCGGCACCGGACGCCACAGCGGCGGGCGTCGCCACCGAGACCCCGCCGGTCGCGATCAGGTTAACCGCGACCTCCATCAAGGCGCGCCGTGTGCGCTCCGACCGCGTCCCGCGGCGACCCTGTTCAGTTCCGGACATGACGGGCCTTGTCCATGCTCGGCGTCGCTGTGGCAATGACCAGCATGACGCGGATGTCCGGACGCACCCATTGTGTCAAAGCTTTGGGCACCGCGGCCCGGCACTTGCGCACGTCATTGATCTGACATGCAATCAAACTAGCTCACTTTGCCGACATGGGGTCATCGGCGGGGGGCTGCGGTGATGATGCACAACGAACACCGATACCGGACGGTCTTCATTTCGGACGTCCACCTCGGCACCAAGGGGTGCCAGGCCGAACTCCTGCTCGACTTCATCAAGACCGCGGAATTCGACACCCTCTACCTCGTAGGCGACATCATCGACGGCTGGAAGCTCCGGAACGGCTGGTATTGGCCCCAGGCCCACAACGACGTGGTGCAGAAGATCCTTCGGCTGGCCCGCAAGGGCGTGAAGGTTATCTACGTGCCCGGCAATCATGATGAGGCGGCGCGGGACTTCGTTGGTCATCGCTTCGGGGACGTCCTGGTCATGCGGGACGCGATCCACGTGACTGCAGATGGCCGGCGTTTCCTTGTGACCCATGGCGATGAATTCGACGGCGTCCTGCAGCACGCCCGCTGGCTGGCCTTTGTCGGCGACTGGGCCTACCGGACGCTCTTGACCGTGAACACAGTCTTTAACCGGTTGCGCCGGCGGTTCGGCTTTGGCTACTGGTCCCTGTCCGCCTACCTGAAGATGAAGGTGAAGAACGCCGTCCAGTTCATCGAAAATTACGAGGAAGCTGTCGCCGAGGAGGCGCGTCGCAGGGGCGTCGACGGGGTGATTTGCGGACACATTCACAAGGCAGAGATCCGCCAGTTCGACGACATCTTGTACGTCAACGACGGCGACTGGGTCGAAAGCTGCACGGCGATTGCCGAACGGGAAGACGGCGAACTGATCCTGCTGGACTGGAGCCGGGAGCAGAGGCGCCTTCTGCGTGCCGTCCCCCAGGGCGAGGTTGCTGGAGCGCCCGAGCCCAGCCTGGCAGCCTGAAGCCAACCCATTGACCTGCCGCCTGATTTGGTGGCAGTACAGCTGTCATGAAGGCCATGGGCGATATGCCGGAGAGTCTCTCCAGGGGCCAGCAGAAGGCCCAGACCGAGGCGCGGATCCTCGACGTCGTGAGCCGGCTGCTCGAAGAGGGTCGGCTTGAAGAGGCCGCCTTCTCCGAGATCGCCCGCCTGGCCGGCGTCGGCGAACGGACCGTTTATCGCTATTTCCCCACCCGCGACGCCCTAATGGGCGCGTTCTGGGCCCGGCTCCAGACCGAGGGCCTGCCGCCAAGCCGGCCCTCCATGCGCCGGGTCCGGGAGGGCGTGCGGACCGAGATCGACGGACGCCGGCAACTCCGCATCCTGATCGCGACAGACGCCTGGGAGCCGCAGGTGAACGGTGTGGTCCGGACCCTGACCCGGGTGATCGACGAGATGAGGGGGATGGGACACACGGTAGAGGTCATCTCGCCGGACCAGTTCCGGAGCTTCCCGCTTCCGACCTATCCCGAGATCAAGGTCGCCGTCGGTGCCTATGAGCCCGTGCGAGAGCACTTCAAGGCCTTCGAGCCCCAGGCCATCCACATCGCCACCGAGGGACCCATCGGTCTGGCTGCCCGGCGGATCTGCGTGGAATGGAAGCTGCCCTTCACCACCAGCTATCACACGCGGTTTCCCGAATACGTCTCGGCCCGCCTGCCCCTGCCGCTATCGGCGGGCTACGCCTATATGAGATGGTTCCACAAGCCATCCGGCCGGCTGATGGTGGCCACGCCGACCATGCGCGACGAGCTGGTCCAGCATGGCTTTCGCAATATCACCCCCTGGTCCCGGGGCGTCGACACCGAGCAGTTCCACCCCCTGGGGGAGGGAGACCCGGACGTCTATGCAGGCCTGCCCCGCCCCATCTTCCTGTCCGTGGGACGGGTGGCGGTTGAGAAGAATATCGAGGCCTTCCTGGCCCTTGACCTGCCGGGTACGAAGGTCGTGGTGGGGGACGGTCCGCAGCGCGAGGAGCTGGGGGCCCGATACCCCGGAGCCATCTTCCGGGGCGCCCGGTTCGATGACGACCTAGCCGCCCATTTTGCAGGTGCCGACGTCTTCGTCTTTCCCTCCCTGACGGACACCTTCGGCCTGGTGATCCTGGAGGCCATGGCAACGGGAACACCCGTGGCGGCCTATCCGGCCCCGGGGCCGATCGACATCATCCCTGGATCTGGTGCCGGTGTCCTGGCTCTGACGGCCACGGAGGGCCTGCGGGAAGCCTGCCTGGAGGCGGTCAAGCTGGACCGGACCGCCGTGCGCCGCTTCGCGGAGGGATTCTCCTGGCGGGCCTGCGCGGAGGATTTCGTCCGCAACCTCCAGCCCTGGCCGGAACCTGAGAAGAACCGCTTCTGGCGACGCCTGCGGAGGATGACCCGCCTCAGGAAAAGTCGGGAGGACGTCTAGGCACTGCCCCGGCCCCGGCTCCGGCCCTGCCCCTGAACGAAAGGCGCCGCAGATCCTGAGATCTGCGGCGCAGGCGCCTATGGCTGGGAGCGGCGGGTCAGGCTGCGGGCCGGGCCATGGGGGTTAGTGCGCCCGACGTCGCCTTATTGGCGTCGTGCTGGGCGGCGGGTAGCGGGATCAGGCCGCGGTCCTTGAGGTAGCCGGCGCGGCCGGTGGCGGCGTCGGAGACGAATTCGGCCAGGTACTCACGCAGGCCTTTGGTCACGCCGACGTGGGCCTTCTTCACGTAGATGTAAAGGGACCGGGACAGGGGGTAGGACCCGTCCGAGATGGAGGCGACGGAGGGCTTCACGCCGTTGACCGCCGCGCCCTTCACCTGGTCCATGTTTTCCTCGAGGAAGGACCAACCGAACACACCGAGGGCCCCGGGGGTCTTGGAGAGGGTCTGGACGATGGCGTTATCGTTCTCGCCGGCGTCGATCCAGCCATCCTTGCGGAGGGGATCGACCCTCTCCTTGAACTGCTTCTCGTCCGCCTTCTTGAGGGCCTGGTTGGCGGGGTACATGAGGGCCCCGGCCTCGATGGCCAGTTCGACGAAGGCGTCCCGGGTGCCGGAGGACGGCGGCGGCCCATAGACCTGGATGCGCCCCCGCGGCAGGCCGGCGCCCACCTCGGGCCAGGTCTTGTAGGGGTTGGTCTCGTACTGGCCGAAGCGCAGCACCTTGGCCGCCAGGCCCAGGTAGAGGGCCGAGGTCGAGAAGGCGTAGTCGGGACCCGCCTTGTCCACGGCAACGACGATACCGTCGAAGCCGATCTTCAGCTCTATGATGTCCTTGACCCCCTTGGCAGCGCAGGCGTCAAACTCCGAGCGCTTCATGCGGCGAGAGGCGGTGGCAATGTCGGGGAAGCCGTCGCCAACCCCCGAGCAGAACAGCTTGATGCCGCCGCCGGTGCCGAGGCTTTCGACCTTGGGCGCCTTCATGCCGGTCTTGCGAGCGAACTGCTCAGACACCCGGGTGGCGAAGGGAAAGACGGTGGAGGAGCCGGCGGCCCAGACATAATCCCGAGCGGCGTGGGCCGGTTGGACACCTGCGAGAAGCGTGACGCATCCGGCCAGTGCCATCTTGGCGAAGGTCAGGCGGATCTGGGGCCGGTAGGAAGTGGACGTCATCAGTGTGCTCTCCTGGTCTCAGAACTTCCCGATCTGCGGCCGCGCCTGGAGATGCGCAGTTTGCATGAGTTAATAGCGGCTTAACATGACACTTTCGTTTGGGTGGAACTCAAAAGTCATCCCGGGCTCGGATCTGTAAGCTCCGGACCCAGATGCCAAGATGAAGATGCGTGTTCCCGGCGAGGGGAACACCCCCCGCGACCCTGGCTGTCACAGCCCGCCGTTACGGAGCTCCGGGTGACGCGGGACCGTCAAAGTCGAGGCCGAGATTGTTAAAACCGTCCCCCTGAAAGGCGAGGGTCGCCGTCAGGCCGCAGATGTTGGCGCCTTCGATGCGGGGTCAGAGCAGCCGCGCACGAATGGTCTGGCTGAGCAGGTCGATCAGGGTCACGGCGGTGACGATGACGATCGAGATGGCTGCGGTGAGGGGATAGTTGAAGCTGTTCATGCTGTCGAACAGGATCTGGCCGATACCACCGGCGCCGATCAGACCGAGCACGGTGGCGCTGCGACTGTTCGATTCGAACCGGTAGAGGGCGTAGGAGGTCCACAGGGGCGCGACCTGGGGGATCACCCCCCATACGATTTCCTGAAGTCGCCCGGCGCCGGTCGCCCGGACGCCCTCGACGGGACCCCGATCGATGGACTCGACGGCCTCGGCGAAGAGCTTGGCGAGGACACCGCCGGTGTTGAGGGCCAGGGCCATGACGCCGGCAAAGGGACCAAGGCCCACCGCCACCAGGAAGGCCGTGCCGATGACGAGGTCCGGCACCGACCGGATCAGGTCCATCAAGCGGCGGACCGGGAGCTGGATGAAGGGCGGGGTTACATTGCGCGCGCCGAGGAGCCCCATGGGCACGGCGAGCAGGATGGCCAGGGTCGTGCCCCAAAGGGCCATCTGGATGGTGAGCCACATCTTCTCGATCAGGTCGCGCCAGTTCGAGAAGTCCGGATGCAGGAAGCCCGAGGCGAACTGCCGCATGTTGTCTGAGTTGGAGAACAACAGCGGGAACTTGGAGATCTCGGCCGGGCCGAAGGAGGCGATCAGCAGGACGATGATCCCGCCCCACAGGGCGAAGTCGAACACCCTCTGCCCGAAGGGCCGGGACGGCGGCTCAAGGACGGTGGGTGCGGTCTGGATCATGGATCAGTTTGCGTCGACGGACTGGCCAGTGCGGGCCTGTAGGGCGGCCTCCTCGGCCTTGACCCCGTCCAGCGCCTTACGGGCGTCGGCGATTCGCTTTGGATCCCCGCCGCGCTGGGACTCGAGGACGTTCTCGGTGGCCTCCATCTCGCGCACCCGCAGGAGGTGGTTGTCGTCGGCGGGCTTGAAGCCGCCGATCGAGAGCTTAGCCAGCAGGCCCCGCTGGCGCTCGGCCTCGGGCCCCTCCCCCTGGGCGTAGGTCAGGAAGAACTGGCGGAGCTTTTCCTTGATTGCGGGGTCCAGATCCTTGCGCCAGACGATCGGGTCTTCGGGCAGGCGGGGTGAGGTCCAGACCACGCGCACCTTGTCGCCCAGGGTTGGCTCGCCCTTGGCCGCGCGCTCCACGTCGCGCTCGCGCTGGAGGCGCAGGCTGGTGGTGTTGCCCGTCGCCGCATCCAGGACGCCGTTCGCAACGCCCACCAGGTTGGTGTTGTGGTTGGCCGACTTCAGGGTCTTGAAACAGGTCTGAACGTCGATGCCCTTGGGCGAGAACAGGAAGGTCTTGGGTGCCAGGGTCCCCGAGGTGGACTTGGCGTCGCCGATCCCGAAGTTGAGCGTGCGGTCACAGCGCAGGATATCCTCAAGGGTGGTCTTGCTGGAGGCGGGGACCAGGATCACCGAGTTGTAGCCATCGTCCCCGTTGGGATCGAAGGTGCGGGCGAAGACCTCCCCATTGGCCCGGCGGATGGCCTCGAGGCCCGACAGGTTGGTGAACCAGCCGAAATGGGTCTGCTTGAAGCGCATGGCCTCGACCAGGGCGGTGTAGTTGGCCCCGATGTAGGGCTCGATCCTCAGCCCGGTCGCCTTCTCCATATCGACGATGATCGGGCGCCAGAACGACTCCAGGCTGGAAGCGCTTTCCGGGGCAACGATCGAAAACTTCAGGACGCCCGAAGATCCGTCGGAGGGCGGGGGGGACTGGCGACTGCAGCCAGCGAGGGCGGCGGCACCCAGGCCTGCGGCGGCGATCAGGCCGCGGCGGCTTAGCGTGGTTTCGATCATTGCGGGGCTCCTTCCCAGAAGACGTCCTCGAACTCGGGGCCGTAGATGTCGATCAGACGGTCCTTGTCCAGACCCGAGGCGGGGCCATCATAGACAATCTGGCCGGCCTTGAGGGCGACCACCCGGTCGCAATACCGCATGGCGTAGTCCACCTGGTGAAGGGTGACCACCAGGGTGAGGCCATCGGTGCGGTTCAGGTCGCGCAGGATCTCCATCACCTTGCGGGCCGACACCGGGTCGAGGGAGGCCACAGGCTCGTCCGCGAGGATGATCTTGGCCCGCTGGACCAGGGCCCGGGCGATGGCGCCGCGTTGCTGCTGGCCACCGGACAGGGTGTTGGCGCGCTGGGCGGCGTACTCGGCCACGCCGACCCTGGCGAGGGCCGCCATGGTTGCAGAGACGATCTCCGTCGGCCAGCGCCCGAGAAGGCCCCGGAGGAAGGAAATCCGACCCAGCGAACCCAGGGCGACATTGCCGAACAGGGACAGGCGCCCCACCAGGTTGAACTGCTGGAAGATGAAGCCGATCCGGATCCGCGCCTCGCGGACGCCGGAGGAGATGCGCCCCCCCGACTGGACCGGCGCACCGAAGGCCTCGATCACGCCCGCGCCCGGATCGATCACCTGGAGGCCGGAAATAGACCGGAGAAGGGTGGACTTACCGGATCCCGAGGGGCCGATGAGGGCGATCATCTCGCCGCGGCGGACGTCCAGGGACACGCCGTCGAGCGCCCGGCGGGTGCCGAAGGTCCGCGACACGTTCCGGATCGACAGAACCGCTTCCTCAGCCATACCGGCGACGTCCCCTGATAACTCCAGGGCCCGCGCAGGGCGACGACCCGACCGGCTTATTCGCACGGCGCGGCGTCCCCGGTCCAGCCCGCTCCGCCGTAGGGGGGGCAAGGTTACTCAAAATATACTTTACACAGGGGGCGTCTGGCCCTATTTCCCCGGCTCCGGCGGACCCGTTGTCCTCAAAAGCGCTGCTAACGCCGGATTGGGTTCAACAATCTATTGGGGGTTACGTGAGGTGCAAATGTACCATACGTCCCTGGACCTGGTCCGCGAGCGGTCGCCCGAGCATCCCGTCGCCATTGCGCGACCGGCTGCGGCGTCTCTAGCGGCCCGCTGGTTCCAGGACAATTTCAAAGGCGACGTCTTCTATGCCGTGAAGGCCAATCCGTCTCCTTGGGTCATCAAGGCCCTGGCAGAGAACGGCGTTTCGGCTTTCGATGTCGCCTCGGTTCCCGAGATCGCCCTCGTGCGTGCCCATGCGCCTGACGCCCGTCTGGCCTTCATGCACCCGGTCAAGAGCCGTGCATCCATCCGCGCGGCCTACTTCGACCATGGAGTGAGGACCTTCGCCCTCGACACCCATGAGGAGCTCGAGAAGATCCTCGAGACGACCGAGGGTGCCCAGGACCTCAACCTGATCGTTCGCCTGGCCGTCCAGACCGAAGGAGCCGCCTATTCCCTGGCGGGCAAGTTCGGCGTCGATCTCAACCAGGCCCCCTCCCTCCTGCTGGCCGCCCGCCGGGCGACCCAGGACCTGATGGGTGTCTCCTTCCATGTCGGCAGCCAGTGCATGCGCCCGACCGCCTATAGTGCGGCCATGGCCCAGGCCTCCCGCGCCCTCGTGCGGGCCGGCGTGCTGGCCGACGTGGTCGACGTGGGCGGCGGCTTCCCGTCAATCTATCCGGGCATGACCCCTCCCGCCCTGGACGACTATTTCGACGCCATCCAGCGCGGCTTCGCCGAAATGATGGTCCATGAGAACACCGAGCTCTGGTGCGAACCTGGCCGGGCCCTCGTGGCGGAGGCCTCGTCCATCGTCACCTGCGTGGAGCTGCGCAAGGACGACGCCCTCTACCTGAACGACGGCGCCTACGGTGGCCTGTTCGACGCTGCCCATGCCCGCTGGCCCTTCCCGGTCAAGGCCATGCGGCGGACAGAGCACGGTGCGGAGGTTCTGGACGGCCCCCTGCGCCCGTTCCGGTTCTTCGGTCCGACCTGCGACGCCATCGATTACATGCCCGGCCCGTTCTGGCTGCCCGAGGACGTCGCCGAAGGCGATTTCATCGAGATCGGCATGCTGGGGGCCTATGGCGTGACCATGGCCACCCGTTTCAACGGCTTCGGTGACATCGAGACCGTGGCCTGCGAGGACGCGCCCGCCGCCTCCATGTTCGGCCTCGCCCGCAGGTCCATACCGGTGCCCCGCAGCGAGACCCAGAACGTGGTGAGCCTGAACAAGGCCCGCGGGCGCAAGCGGCGGCGGAAGTAGTGCTCGTCGGACTGCCCAATTCCCCAATAGCGCGGTCGGTCGCTCCGTCCCGGCCGCGCCACTCCCATTGCGACGGGCGCTCACCTCTCCGGAGACCTGAAGAGAATGAACGCTGAATCCTCGAAACCCAATCGCAAGGAAGAGCTGCTGTCGGCCAAGGTCGAACACGTAGCCATCGACCAGTATGACGCCCGCCCGGTGATCGACGCCATGCGGGCCATGAGCTTTACAAGCCGCGATACCGCCCGCGCGGCGGATATCTGGTCCATGTCCCTTGAGGACCCGGACTGCTCGACCTGGCTGACCCTGGCGGGTTCCACCAGCGCCGGCGGCTGCATGCATATCTACCGGGACATGGTGAAGTACGGGATGATCGACGCCATCGTGGCGACGGGCGCCTCGATCATCGACATGGACTTCTTCGAGGCGCTGGGCTTCCGCCATTACCAGGCCCAGTCGAATGTCGACGACCGCGACCTGCGGGACCTCTACATCGACCGCATCTACGACACCTACATCGACGAGGAAGAGCTCCAGAAGTGCGATGCGGTGATCTATGAGATCGCCAACATGCTGGAGCCCCGGCCCTATTCGAGCCGCGAGTTCATCCACGAGATGGGCCGGTGGCTGGCGGCCGGTAACGCCCGCAAGCCCGGCTCCCTCATCGAGACCGCCTTCCACGAAGGCGCGCCGATCTTCTGCCCGGCCTTCACCGATTCCTCGGCTGGCTTTGGCCTGGTGAAACACCAGGTCGAGCGGATGAAGGCGGGCAAGCCCTACATGACCATCGACGCCATCGCCGACTTCCGCGAACTGACGGACATCAAGCTGGCGGCGGGGACCACCGGCCTCCTCATGGTGGGCGGCGGCGTGCCGAAGAACTTCGCCCAGGACACCGTCGTCTGCGCAGAAATCCTTGGCCACGAAGCCGAGATGCACAAGTACGCGGTCCAGATCACCGTGGCCGACGTCCGGGACGGTGCCTGCTCGTCCTCGACGCTCAAGGAGGCCTGCTCCTGGGGCAAGGTGGACGTGACCTGGGAGCAGATGGTCTTCGCCGAGGCCACCACGGTCATTCCCCTGATCGCCTCCGATGCCTGGCATCGCGGGTCCTGGAAGACCCGTCGCAAGCGGCGCTGGGCAGACCTGTTCGCCAAGGCGAGCTAAGCCGGAACCGGGCGCGGGGGTCGCTTCAGATCCCCGCGTACCACTCGTAGCCGCGGTCCTCCCAGTAGCCGCCCCGGCCACCCGAGATGTGGCTGAAGTCCGCCACGACCTCGATGCGCCGCACATACTTAGCGTGCTTGTAGCCCAGCTGCCGCTCGACCCTCAGCCGGACCGGCGCCCCATGGGCGATCCCGAGGGGGGCACCGTTCATCTCATAGGCCAACAGGGTCTGGGGATGCAGGGCGTCCACCAGGTCGATGCTCTCGTAATAGCGCCCCTGCTCCCCCGCCTCCGGGTCCAGGGTATCGAAGCAATGGAAGACCAGATAGCGGGCCTCGGGCTTCAGCCCCGCCTGCGCCAGCAGGGGGCCCAGGCGCGCGCCAGACCAGCGGGCGATGGCCGACCAGCCCTCCACGCAGTCATGTCGGGTTACCTGGCTGCGAGCCGGAAGCGCCCGGAGGGCGGCGAGGTCGAGGGACAGGGGCCTGTCGACCAGGCCGTCCACCACGAGCCGGTAGGCCGCAAAGCTGCCTTTGGCCAGGGCCCGGTAGTCCAGGTCCGAGGGATTCGTCGAGCCGTTGGCCCGGAAGTCGGCGGAGATGGCGGCCTCGGGATATTCCCGGGCCAGGGTCCTGCGGTCGAACAACCGCCGGTGGAGGCCAAGGTTCAGGCGCTCGGCGCTCCTCAGGCCCGTGCGCACCCCGGGGTCGCCCGCGATCCGGTCGCAGGCCGAGACAAAGACGGCCGCCGCCGCCGCCGAAAGACCCCTCAGCCAGGAACGCCGAGAGGCCGTCACGACCTGTCCTTCCCGGGGCCGAAGGTCATCAGGCGCAGGCGGCGGAGGGGCTGGTGCAGGACGAGCATGGCCATGTGGACGAGAAAGAAGAGGGCGAGGGCCAGGGCGCCCAGGAAATGGGCCGAGCGGGCCGACTGCCGCCCTCCGAAGAGGTCTCCGGTCCAGGGCGCTGCAGCGTGGACGGCAGGCGACATGGCGAGGCCCGAGACGATCATGAGGGGCAGGGCGACGGCAACGACGGCAAGGTAGGCCAGGCGCTGCAGGAGGTTGTAGCCCTGCTCCGCCGGCGGAAACCTGAGGGTCAGGTGCCCGACCAGGTCCGCAAGGACTGCCCTGGGCCGGAGCATTTCCCGCGTCGGCGCCAGGACCGAGGCAAGGCGGCCAGACGCCAGGCCCACCACAAGGTAGACGCCCAGGCCCAGGCCCAGGAGCCAGGCGGCGGCCAGGTGCCAGTTCCGGCCCGTGGCGAGGGACGGGTAGCTGGGCAGGGTCGTCCAGGCCGGAAAGGCCCGCTTCTCGCGCTCACCCGCAGGCCCCGACCATCCCAGCACTCCCGTGGTCTCCATCTCGCGTCCGCCCAGCCTGAGGTAGCCGGTGAGGGACTCGCCCCGCTCCCGGGAACCGATCTGCAGCCAGGCCTGCTCCCTGGCGGAAGTCTCGCCGGTATAGAGGGTCGGATGGGCGTTGAAGATCTGCAGGCCGCTGGGCAGCAATAGCAGGACCCCGGCAGCGATCAGGACGTGGGCCAGTCGCACGAGAGCGCCAGGGACCAGGGCCTGGTTGTGGCGGGTTTGGGAACTGGCCGCCTGGGGCTTCAGGGCCTAACCTCTGCAGATTCGAGTGGTCACGGCGAAGGGAACCGGTCTTGGGTGAGTCTGTGGAGGTGTGGAGCGGCGGCGTCAACACCTGGGAATGCGATGAGATGGGTCACCTGAACGTCCGGTTCTGGGTGGCCAAGGCCATGGAGGCCCTCGCCGGCCTGTCGCGCCTGATGGGCATGCCCGACGCCTTTGCGAGCGGCGGCGGTGCCACCCTGGCCGTCCGCGACCTGCATATGCGGTTCCTGCGTGAGGCTCGGGCGGGCGCCTGCCTCTGGGCCTCGGGCGGCGTCATCGCCTTAGGCGAGTCCGATGCCGACCTTCTGGTGGTCCTGCGGCACGCCGATGGTGAGCCCGCCGCCACCTTCCGGATCAAGGTGGACCATGCCACGGCGGGAGACCTCCTGCCCTTTCCCTGGCCAGACCGCATTCGCAAGGCCTGCGCGGGCCTGGCCTGCGAGGTTCCTGCCTTTGCCGCCCCTCGCAGTATTGACCTTGCCCCCCTGGTCCAGACCCGCGCGGGCCTCGCCTTCGCCGAGGAAACCGGCATGACCCGGATCGGCCTCGGCGTCGTGCGGGCCGATGAACTCGATGTCTTCGGGCGGATGCGGCCGGAAATGTTCATCGGCCGGGTCTCCGACGGTGTCGCCCGCCTGTTCGGCCCGACCCGACCTGGACCGGACACCGCCCCCGGGGACCTGCCCCTGCGCATCGGCGGTGCCGTCCTGGAATACCGCGTGGTCCATCATGGCTGGCCCTCGGCCGGCGATCATGTCGAGGTCCGCTCGGGCTTTGCCGACTGCACGTCCCGCACCCGCCGGGTCTTCCACTGGATGGTGGATCCGGTCACCGGCCGGCCCTGGGCCAGCGCCGAGGCGGTGGTGATCAGCTTCGACCTCGACGCGCGCAAGGTGGTCGACATCTCGGAGGCGGCCCAGGCGGAGTTCCGCAGCCGGGCCATCGCCGGGATCGGGCTCTAAGGACCCCTGCGCATCCGGTGACCCCCTCACCCGGCTCCGCCCGGAGCTCCCCCTGATGGGGAGCAATTGGGCGGCTCTAATTCCTCCCCATCAGGGGGAGGTGGACCGGGGCCAAGGCCCCGGGACGGAGGGGGTCTACGGTCTCGCCGCAGCCCCTCGCCGGAAGCTCACCCCGCGACCAGGTCAGTCAGGGTCTGGCGCACCAGGTCTGGCCGTTCCATCGGCAGGAAGTGGGTAGTCCCCGGTATGACCTCCAGCCGGATCCGGCCATCCGCAGTCAGCCCGGCCTCATGGC